>JAICOJ010000150.1 GCA_025930755.1 Gemmatimonadaceae bacterium | reverse complement strand
CTCTCGGGGTTCTGGTCTCCATCGCCGGGCACGGTCCTCCGCCGCCAAAATATTCGCTGGGCCCCCCCGCGCACTCCGCGGCGCCCCATCTTTCCATCCCGCACCCCTGACCCCTGACCCCAGACTCCTCCTCGTTCAAGGGATCAGGGCAGAGGCTGGCTTCGCGGCTCCAGCTTCGCCGACCACAGCCCGCTGTTGAAGTCGGTGAACAGAATGTGCCCCTTCCACGGCATCGCGTTCATCACGAACGACGCATTCGCCGTGTAGCCCTGCGGATCGAATGGCTTGTAGACCGCGATCTCGCGCCGCTGCTCGGCGAGATTTCCGACCAGCTCGCCCGAGACGTCCACGATCCGCAAGCCGCCATCATAGTAGGCCTGGTACATCACGTCGTCCTCGACGATGATGTCGTGCGAGCCGAATTCCTCCTGATGGTACTTGGCGATGTTCTTCGGATTCGTCGGATCGGTGAAGTCGATGATGTGCGTGTAGCCGGCGGACGTCTGCGGCACACCGCCCTTCTGGTTGATGTTCTGGAGGTAGCTCGTCCCCTCCCACACCCGCCCTTCGCGCGACATGATCTCGTCGCCAAGGAAGAGGTACACCTTTCCGGTCGACTTCTGGACGTAGGGGAAGATCTCGTGCGTCGCGCCGCTCGTCGTCGGATACGTCGCAATGAGCTTGGGCTTCTCGATCGTCCCGCCCCACTTCCCATTGCCGACGTCGACCGCCACGACGCCCGTGCCCCATTCCGATGAATAGGCGATCCCGTTGCTCACCCACACGTCGTGCACGCGCGAATTCGGATGGTCGTACTCGCTCTTGTACGTCGGCTTGTAGATGTCCTTCATGTCGATGATGACGTACTTGTCACCATTCGAGAGCGCGAACAGGTAGTCGTTCGTCGCGAACATGTTGTGCACGCCGCCGGTGAGCTCCTGATCGAACGTCGCCGCCACCTTGGGGTGCGCGGGATTCGCGAGATCGAGGATGACGACACCATTCACGCGGTTCGACGCGCCTTCGCGCGACAGCGCGCCGTAGCGCCCGTCAGGCGAGACAGTGACGTCGTTGATGACCCGCGCATCGACCTTGATTGAATCGGTCTTCACGATCGCGCCGAGGTCTGTGATGTCGAAGACGTAGGCCCACCCGTCGCCGCCCCACGTTCCGACGAGTGCGTAATCACGGCCGTCCTTGCCCGTCCACGGCCACAGGTCGGAGGTGTGCACGTGGTTGATGCTGCCGCGGCCCGTGACGGAGATGCGTTTCCGCACATCGCGGGGGCTCACGGCAATCACCTTGCGCGCCGAGGTGGGTCCGGCGGTCGCGAGGAGCGTGTACCGGCCCGGAACCTCAGCCGCGAACAGCCCACGATCGATCACGCCCGTGGCGCCTGGCGCCGCGATCGTGTCGTCCGGCACGTAGGTGTAGCTCCACGTGATGGGCACGTCGGCAACCGCGGCGCCACTCGCGCGCTTGGCCGTCGCCTTCAAATGCACGACATCGCCCGTGCGCACCGAGTTTTCCTCGATGTCGATCGTCAGGCTCGCCACCGGGTTCGCCAGCACCGTGTGCCGGACCGAGGACGACACGCCCTCGGCTTCGGCTGTGATCGTCACGGCGCCCGGCCGACGAGCGGTGACGTTCCCGAAGCGGTCGACTGTCGCGATCGCGTCGTTCGAGCTGCGCCACGTGAGCGCGACGTTCTTGCGCTCGCTCTGGTCCGCGTGGACGGCGCGCGCGCGATGCGCGAGCGTCACGCCCGCATAGAGGCGGCCTGGCTCAGGGAGAATCTCCACCTGCGCGATGGGCGGCCATTGCACCGTGACGGGAATCGTCAGGCGCGCGGGATTCGTTCCCCCAACCGCCGTCACCACGACCTCGTACTTTCCCGCCTGCATCCCCGTGAGCTGCCCATTCGCGTAGCGCAGGATGCCCCGCGGTCCGCTCGAGCGAAGTGGGGGGTTCTCGATGACGTTGCCGGCCGAATCGTAGGCGGTGAGCTTGAAGGGGATGGGCTGGCCGGCGACGAGCGCGGGGTTGGCGGGCTCGGCGACGATGCGTGCGACCCGCGGCGCGGGCGCCTGAGCGGGAGCCCCCTGCGCCGGAGCGGCGGGCTGTTGAGCCTGTGCACGGGGCACCGACAGCGCCACGAGGCCCAGCACGGCGATGCTGACGAATCGCGGAATGCGCGTTACGTTCATGGAACGATACTCCCTCTCGCAGGGCGACCGGTCTTCGGCCGCGTCACGTGTCCTTCATAGCGCACGATTGCGCGACACCGATGACGAGCGCTTCACCGCGTGGCGGTGAAGGCCGAGCTCTCTACTTCATGTTTTCGAGTCAGGTTTTCATGATGGTTCTGCCACCTACGCACCGCAAGGCGATCAGCCATTCGCTGCCTGTATGGCTTTTGATGGGCGCCCTGGCGTGCGCCTCGGCGCCCGCGCCGGGCGTCGAGTCGGGCGCAGCCGCACCGAGCGCGGCGGCGACAGCGCCAACGGCAAACTACTGGGTGTACGTCGGGGCCGAATCGGCCGACCTGATCCACCGCGTGCGCTGGGGACCGGACGGTGCCGTCGTCGAGAAGACGTTCCCGGTCGGGGAGTCGGCGTCGGAGCTCGAGGGGCCGCACGGGCTTCAAATCTCGCGCGACGGGAAATACCTGCACCTGACGACGGGACACGGCTCACCCGATGGCAAGTATTGGCGCTACGCCACCGGCGCCGACACGCTCGCCGGTCCCGGCATCTTTCTCGGATTCTTTCCCGCCTCGATCGACCTCACGCCCGACGGGCTGTACGCCTTCATCGTCAACTTCAACCTGCACGGCGAGATGGTGCCATCCTCGGTGTCGGTCGTGTACACGCCGACGCACACCGAGGTCGCGCGCACGGAAACGTGCACCATGCCGCATGGCAGTCGCGTCGATCCGAGCGGACTCCGGCAGTACTCGACGTGCATGATGGATGACCAGCTCGTGGAGGTAGACACCCGCACGTTCGCGGTCTCACGGCGGTTCAGCGTGGCGAAGGGGAAGGAAGGTCCGATCGCGCCCGACGTTGCCACCACGCACGCCGGCCACGGCGCAATGGCGCCGCCAAGCTGCTCACCCACCTGGGCCCAGCCATCGGCGGACGGCTCGAAGGTGTATGTCGCCTGCAACAAGGCGGATGAGATCATCGAGATCGATGCCGAGCGGTGGGAGATCATGCGGAGATTCCCAACGGGCCGTGGCCCGTACAACCTGGCCGTCACCCCCGACGGACGGCTGCTGATCGCGACGCTGAAGCAGGGTGCCGGTGTACAGATCTTCGATCTCGCGAGCGGGCAGAGCGTGCTCAACACGAAGAGCTCGACGACGGTGACGCACGGCATCGCCGTGTCGCCGGACTCTCGTTACGCGTTCGTGAGCAACGAGGCTGTCGGCGCGGCGCCGGGCAAGGTGGACGTCTACGATCTTCGGACGCTCTCGCGCGTCGCCGATGTTCCGGTCGGCCAGCAGGCTGGCGGCATCGCCTTCTGGAAGATGGAGCCTGCCGGGCGCTGATGAAGCGCTATCCCGCGTTCGATCCCCCGGAATACGTCGCGTGGAAGCGCGACGATGGCGACGTCGAGGACTTCCGCCATCGCGTGCGCGCCGATCCCGATCGCTCGGCGGTCATCGATCGCCTCACCGAGGACCAGCGCCTCGATCTCTACCGAGGCCTGGTGCGCACGCGTCTCACCGATATCGCGCTCAAGCGCTGGGTGCGACAGGGCGTGATCTCGAAGGCGTGGCTCGGCACTGGTGAGGAGGCGACGACGGTGGGGCCAGTTCACGCCCTGCTGCGAGCTGCGAACTCCGAACTGCGAGCTACGGAACTTCCCGAGGCTTCTCGCTCGCCGTTCGCGGCTCGCGGTTCGCAGCATGACATCGTCGCGCCCATGATAAGAAACTCTGGTGCGTGTTCAGAGATGGGCATGCCCGTCGCCGACATCTTTCGCGCCTACATGGGGACTGCCGACGGGCCGACGCGCGGGCGCGACGGACATTACGGATCGTTCGAGCACGGGGTCATTGCTCCGATCAGCCACGTCGGTGACATGGTACCGATCGTCACCGGCATCGCGCTCTCCTTCGCGGTGCGCGGCACCGGGCAGGTTGCGATGACGTGGATCGGCGACGGCAGCACCAAGGCGGGGGTGGCACACGAAGGACTCAATTTCGCCGCCGTCCGCCGCGTGCCCGCGATCTTCATCGTTCAGAACAACCAGGTCGCGCTGGGCACGCGCCTGGAGCAGCACCACCTGCCCGCGACCACCTCGCGGTTCGCCGATTGGCCGCGCGCGTACGGGATGTGGGGCGGTGAGTTCGACGGCAATAACGTGCTCGACGCATACGCGATCGCGGCACTCGCCGTCGAGCGCTGCCGTCGTGGCGACGGACCCGCGCTCCTGGTCGCCGAGACGTTTCGGATGGGCGGGCACGCGACGCACGACGAAGCCGAAGCGCGCGACACGTTCGACGCCGAGCTCTTCGCGCAGTGGGGACGGCGCGATCCGGTCGCGCTCTATGAGGAGTATCTCGCCGACGAAGGCGTGTCGCGCGCGCGGCTCGGCGACATCGAAGCGGAGGTCGAATCCGAGGTCGAGAGTGCACAGGAGGAGGCGTTGGAGAGCCGGAAAGAGCGGATGCCGAGTGCGGAGAGCGCGCTGGACGGCGTGTATGCCTAACGCGCAGGCGCTGAAGGCGCTGAAGGCGCTGAAGGCGCTGGGGGCGCTGGGGGCGCTGGGGGCGCTGGGGATCTTCGTCGGCTGTGGGGATCGCGAGGCGGCGCGCACCGACGGCGACACGGCCGCGTCGGACACGGTGGAAACCCCATCGACCGCGGCGACAGGGGCGATCAGCGTCCTGCAGCTCGCGTCGTATCCCGACACGGCAACCGCGATTGCGAAGCGGGACTCGCTCGATCGCGCGGGGTGGGATGCGTACGTGCGCGCTGCCGACGTCAACGGACGTACCTGGTATCGCGTGCTCGCACTTCCGGCAACGGATGCATCGCTGACCGAGGCGGCCGCACATTCGATTCGCGCCGCGCGGGGCAGGGATGCCGTGGTGGTCGTTCGCGACAGCGGGGCACCCGTCGAGCCGCGGGTCGCGACGCTCGTTCGCGTGAATGCACAAACGCAGGGCATGTTCTCGATGGCGCGCTGGGCCCTGTCACCCGACCGTAATGCGATCATCGTGATGGACGACCCGGCTGCCGTCGAGGCGGAGCCGGTGCCTAACGGGTTCTTCGTCGGGACGGAGCGGCCGCTCCGCTACGTTCGCCGGGATAGCGTCTGGGATGCCGCGCCATCACCCGATTGGCGGCGCGTGGCGTTTGGTCGTGCGCACTTTCTCCGCGGCAATCGCGAGGACACCCTGCCCACCGCGCAGTGGGAGGCGTTCGCCAACCGGATCGGCATGTCCCTCGAGGATGTGCAGGCCGGGCGCTTCCATGCGAGCGGGATGGGGGTCGCCTTCGGCTTCGCGCGACCGGGCATCGTCGAGCTCGAGACCGGGGCTGACCGGGTCTTTCCCATCGGCTCGGGCTGGCGGGTGCGGTGGACGCGCGATGGCTCTCGCCTGATCGCCGGCCGAGCCCCGAATTCCGCGCAGGACTTCGCCCAGGCCACCGAGTGGATCGCGCTCGACCCCAGAACGGGGGAGCCGAGCGGGGAGGTGCCGCCGCCCCATCAGCTCGCCGACGTGAGCTGGGTCGAAGGCCCGACCATCGACATCTCGGTCCAGCTGGATACGACCAGGAAGGCCATCCCCATCGAGGATGGGGGTGTCGAGAGCCGTGGCGGCTGGATTCGGGCGCGCGGGCGCTTGATCGGTCCGGGGACGGTCCTTGCCGCGACGCGAAGCGGACGATTCATCGCCGCGCTCGTGCCGAACCCCGCCGCCAGGGAATACGAGGCCAAGGAATACCTCGCCGTGTACGTGACGGTGCGCTGAGCGGAGGCGTCTTGGTAACGTGCGCCGTAGACTCCTCTTAGCCATTCCGCTTCTCGCTGCCGCACCCCTCCAGGCCCAGGGTGTTCTCTCGCGCGCGGACAATTTGTTGCGCGTCGGGCGGATGTTTGCGGCGGAGACGCTGTACTACTACGCGGTGCGCCGCGCTCCGCGCGATCCCGAGGCCCGCCTCGCCCTTGGCCGATATCTCGCCGCACGCGGTGCCCTGCGCATAGGCGCCGTGCTGATGGAAGAAGCTCGCTACTTCGGCGCGGATCCCAAGAAAGTCGCAGGCTATCTCGCACCCGTCTACATGCAGCTCGGCGATTTTCGAGCGCTCGCGGGGCTGCCCAACACCCCGCTCCATAACGCTGAGCGCTCGCGAGCGGAGTGGCTCCGCGACCATCCTCCCGTTCTGGAAGGGCCGGACTCTGTTTCGATTCACTGGACGCCGGCTGATACGGGCGCGCTCGGGACCGTGGTCGTGCGCATCGGCCAGGCTACGGTGCGAGCGACGCTCGATCCGCGCGCGCACGGCCTCGTGCTCGACACCGCATGGATGCGGAGCAAGGAGACGAAGGTGTTCGCGTCGAAGTTCGACAACGACGTGCGCAACGCGGCCGGCGTCACGCTCGCGGTCGCGCTCGGCGACCTCACCCTGCGCCAGGTGATCACCAGCTTCGCGCCGCAACCATCGCCGACGGACGCGGTCATCGGACTGGACGTCATCATGCCGCTTGCGCCGACCGTCGACGCCGCGGCGCGCCGCATCCTCCTGCGCAAAAGCGGACGCGTCGAGCGCGACATGCCGGGCGAGCATGTACAGACGCTGCTCTTCGGATCCGGACTCTGGCTCGTGTGGGAACAGTCGATGATCCCGCTCGCCGGCGAGGAAGCGCGACGGCTTCTGTCGGGCGGCCCGTGGACGCTGGATTGGCGGAGGGGGCAGGTCGTAGCGCAGTAAGTCGGAGGCGCTGGGAAAGCGCCGGAGCAGCGCTAGCGCTTCTCCAGCGCCCCCAGCGCTTTCCAGCGCCCTAGAGTCTCCGCACCTCGACCATCAAGCACCGGTCCTGGACTACATCGATTCCCGCGCGCGCGAACCGCTCGGCGGCTTCCTCATTCCGGATGCCTGACTGCATCCACACCGCCTTGGGCTTTTTCGCGAGGATGTCATCGACGTGAGGGGGGACATCCTGTGAGCGGCGGAATACGTTCACGAGGTCGACGTCACCTGGAATGTCCGCCACGCGCCGATACACCGGCTCGCCCAGGATCGTGATGACGTCGGGATAGTACACGGGCACGGGAACGATCTCGTACCCTGCGCTCTGCACGTACTCGGGGACGTAGTACGCCGGCTGAAACGATTGCGCTTCGGTCTTGATGCCGAGGACCGCGACGCGTTTGACGCGATACAGAAGATCCCGGATCTGGTCACCGGACTCGAGCAGGTGCCTGCGCCAGTCCGTCGGGTCTGCCTGGGTCGAGGTCATGCCCTGCCTATCCGCGAGGTTCGTGCTCGCCCGCGGCGGGTCGTGTGGGCGGCTCGACCGCCGGCAAGAGAATTCGGAAGGTCGTCCCGCGCTGCGGCACGCTCTCCACGTCGATCTGGCCCCCCGCCTGTCGAATGATCCCGAACACCGTGGCCAGGCCAAGTCCGGTGCCCTGACCGGGCGGCTTGGTAGTGAAAAAGGGCTCGAACACGTGGGCCAGCGTGTCGGGCGTCATTCCCGAGCCGGTGTCGTTCACGGCGATCACCGCGAACCGCCCTGACTGCACGTCCGCCACCGCCGCGGCGTGCTGATCGAGTTGGCTCGTCTCGACGTGAATGGTGATGACTCCCGCCCCCGCGATGGCGTCGTTGGCGTTCACGATCAGGTTGATCATCACGCGCTCGAGCTGCTCCGCGTCGGCCACTACCTCCAGCGTCTCCGGTCCGGGATCGAGCGCCAGCGTGACCCCGGGCCGCAGCAGACGCTCCAGCATCGGTCGCACCTCGAGGAGAAAGGCCGCGACTCGCAACCGTCGGGGAGCCTGAGGGGACCGCCGGGAGAAGAGAAGCAGCTGCCGGGCGAGCGACGCCGCACGATCGGTGGCGCGCTTGATCTGCTGAAGGTCCGCCATCGGCGACTCGTCAGGCCCGAGCTGATACATGAGCAGGTCAGCGTACGAGCGCACGATCGTGAGCAGGTTGTTG
>JAICOJ010000253.1 GCA_025930755.1 Gemmatimonadaceae bacterium | reverse complement strand
GGCTCCGCGCATGGAAGGCGGCCAGGAGCGGAATGGAAAGCTGCGCCGCCAGGTACGCCGCGAGGAACCAGAGCGGCATCCCGGCCCCGGCTGCCATCAGCTCCACCACCTGCGGATGCACGCCGAGCAGCCCGGCCGTCCAGAGCGTTGAGCGCGATAGCCGGCGCGTTCGCCCGGCGACTATCGCGGCTGCCTCGATCCATCAGCCAGTGGAACGCGTCGAAGACGACAATGGGCCGGCCGTCGTGACGCCTGCACTCCATCGTTCGCCGCGGCCGTCTGGGAGATCGTCCAGATTTCACGGCTCCGCCCGGATCGAGAAAGCGAGGTCTGCCTGCCTTCCTTCCTTCGACCACGGCGCGTCTCAGGGGCGTCGGGCTGCGATGATTCGCCGGTGTCCGTGACTGCCCTCACGTCTGCGGAGATTTCGCTGCCGGCCGAGGCCGATGGCCAGCGGGTGAGTGATCGCATCGCTGTTCTGGCTGACACCGTCGATGTCGTCGGGTTGACCGACAACCACGCCGGCCAGCCGCGAATGTCGCCGTTGGCGGCTGTGGCTCTCGCCCGCGAGCAGGGCGTCGGGACGATCGTGCACGTTTCCTGCCGCGACCGCAACCGGCTTGCGTTGCAGTCGCAGGTCGTGGGCGCCGCCGCGCTCGGCGCCGAGGGAGTGCTGTGCATGCAGGGCGATCCGGTGGCTGGCGTCGACCATGTGGCGGACATGACCGCGACCGAGCTGATCGCGAGGGCGCCGGGGTGGAGCGTCCCGCATTCGCTGGCGGTCGGGGCGGTCGTCAATCCGTTCGCCGAAGACCTGGATCGGGAGCTGCGGCTGCTGCAGCGAAAGGTCGCCGCGGGAGCAACCTTCGTGCAGTCGCAGATGGTCTTCGATCTCCCGAGGCTCGAAGCGTTCCTCGCGCGCGGCGAGGACATGCTCGCGGGCGTGCGCGTCTACGCGAGTGTGGCGTTGCTGCGCAGCGAGCGCATGGCACAGCGCGCCTGCGCGCTGCCGGGTGTGACGATCCCCGAGCCTGCCCTCGCGCAGATCCGTCGCGGTGGCGGCATCGAGCTCGCGCGCGAGCTGGCGGCCGGGCTCGCCCGTGTCTCGCGCGTGGACGCACTGCACGTCTTCCCGCTCGGGGCGGAAGCGGCCACGCGCGAGGTCGCCGCCGAGTTTCGGGTGACACGAGGCATCAACTCGCGACGTCGATAGCGCTGTGAACAACAATCCGATTCTCGCCGAGCAACTCGCCTACTATCGGGCTCGCGCTCGTGAGTACGACAAGTGGTTCCGTCGCGAGGGGCTCCATGACTTGGGCGAAGAGCACAATGCCAGATGGCGTCTTGAGCTCAACCGAGTGTATTCAGCACTCGATGCGTTTGCGCCTCGTGGAGACGTCCTCGAGCTTGCCTACGGCACGGGTGAGTGGACGATCCGTCTCGCGGAGTTGGCGACCAGTGTCGTCGGAGTCGATGCAGCGCCGGAGATGCGCGAACTCGCTCTGGCGAAGCTGCAGGATGCCGGTAAGAGCAATGTCGAGCTCTGGGTTGACGATCTCTTCAGCTGGCAGCCAGATCAGGACTATGACGTCGTCTTCTTTGCGTTCTGGCTTTCGCACGTTCCCGAGAGCCATACCGACCGGTTCTGGCGCAGCGTCCACGACGCGCTTCGCCCCGGAGGCCGCTTCTTCCTCGTGGATGCCGCACGCGCGGTCCTGGACAGGAACGTCATTCACGGTTCGCGACTGCCCAATCGCGAGAGCGCGACTGAGCTCAGGCGACTCGAGGACGGTCGGGAGTTTCGGATTTTCAAGCGTTCGTTCGATCCCGACCGGCTCGCGCGAGATCTTCGTGACCACGGCCTTGACGCGAGCTTTGTCGAGACGGGCGAGTTCTTCGTCTACGGACTCGGCCGACGTGCCTAGCCCGACCTGGGACACCTCACGCGGACCCCGTGTGCAAGCAGGACATACGACCGGCCTCGACAGTTGTCCCGCCCGGTAAATCGTCGGTAGCGGTCCTGGCTATGCGATATGTGACTTCTCCAGAGGCAGCGGGTTGCATGGCCGCCTCGTCGGCGTCGTCGGATCCCGTTCGTCACGGATCGGGGTGAGCAGCGCGGCTTGGGCAGTGGGCAGGTTGCGGGTGCCCGCTGCCCCTTGAGCAAGCGCTCCGTTGGCCTCGTAGGGCCCGCTGTCAGCTCGTCGTGCAGGGCGCGGTCGATGACGACCGCCTGCAATTCTGGCAATTCCTCGTAACCATTGCTCTCCTGAGCGTTGCCGGTCTCAGCGTCGTCACAGTGTCCTCCGCGTTCGGATCGATCGCGTTGCTCCTAGTCGCAGAATTCAGCGCCGCCATCTTCGTCGTGGCCGCAGCCATCCGCCTCGACGTCGCGACCTCCTGCCACTGACTTGACGCGACGCGGCGCTGGGCTCATCCGCCAGGCGACGGCTGATGCTTTCCATGCGAGGCGGTCGCGGCCGGCGCCCGCTGCTCCCTCTCGTCCAACCCAGCAGCGAACGGCGCGTCGAGCAATGGGGTGAGGGCTCCTCCCTTCGTCGAGGAGCATCAGTCTGGAGCTGCGCTCCCGGTCCTCGTCCATTCCGAGCGTCTCGTGCCTTGACCGGGACGCCTGGGCAGACGATCGCCCTCACCGTGCCCCGGGCACTACGCGGTGTCGTGGATGCGCCG
>JAICOJ010000143.1 GCA_025930755.1 Gemmatimonadaceae bacterium | reverse complement strand
CCGCACGGCGGCGAAGAAAGCGCCGGCGAAGCCACGGCCCAAAATGCCATTGATCGTCGTGGCCAACTCCAGCGACAGGGAGGCAGCGCTCGCCGGGCTCGAGCGGTGGAAGGCGAGGCATCCGGAGGTCGCGTCCCACCTGGCGGTCGACGACGTGCTCATCGACTCGATGCGGGGCCGCTCATCGACGTGGACGCGCGTTCGCGTGAACCTTCGCCACGTTCCGGAAGAGATCAGACCCGCGCAAGGCACGCCCGACCCCGACGATGATCCTACACGGGCCTGGAGGGAGGCGCGCCGTCGCCGCTCATAGCGGCTCGCTATCCCCGTGCGAAGATCGCAGCGATCTCGTGCGGCGGCACGACCTCGAGCTGGTCGAAGGTACATTCGTGAGGCTTCTTGTCGGGCCGCCATCGTCGGAACTGTGCCGTGTGCCGAAAGCGATCGCCCTGCATGTGATCATACGCGACCTCGACCACCAGCTCCGGGCGAAGCGGCTCCCACGAGAGATCCTTGCCCTGGCTCCACCGGCTCGTCATCCCCGGCCGCCGGTGCAGCGCAGCCTCGGCGGGAGACTGGTGCTCGGCCCACTCGCGCCAGGGATGATTGTCGAGCGCGTGCTCGCGGAAGGGCTCGAGGAATTGCACCAGCTCGCGACGCTTCGCGTCCGTGAAGCTCGCGCACACGCCGACGTGCTCGAGATCGCCGCCGTCGCCATACAGTCCGAGGAGGAGTGATCCCACCGCGGTCTTCTGACCGCGCTTGTGCCATCGAAAACCCGCCACCACGCAGTCACAATCGCGCTCGTGCTTCACCTTCAGCATCACGCGCTTGTTCGGCTCATAGATCCCGGTCGCGAGCTTGGCGATGACGCCGTCCAATCCCGCGCCTTCGAACCGCTGAAACCAGTCGGCTGCCGTGGGGCGGTCGCGCGTGGCCGGCGTGAGATGCACTGGCGGCTCCGCATCGCCGAGGATCGACTCGAGTCGGGCGCGCCGCTCGGCGAACGGAGTGCTTCGCAGATCACGATTGCCTTCGCAGAGCAGATCGAAGAAGACGACCGAGGCGGGCATCTCGCCGGAGAGCAGCTTCACTCGCGACGCCGCGGGGTGCAGTCGCAGCTGGAGCGCTTCGAAGTCGAGGCTCCCGCCCCGCGCGATGACGAGCTCGCCATCGAGCACACAGCGCGACGGCAGCTGAGCTTTCAACGGATCGATGAGCTCGGGGAAATAGCGATTGAGCGGCTTCTCGTCGCGGCTCTGGATGAAGATCTCATCGCCGTCGCGGAAGATGAGCGTGCGGAAGCCGTCCCACTTGGGCTCGAAGATCCATCCCTCGCCCGGCGGAAGCTCGCCGAGCCGCTTGGCGAGCATGGGAAGAATCGGCGGATTGACCGGAAGGTTCACGCCTATCGTGCGGCGCTCCGCCGTCCGCTCATATCGTGGGCGCCCAGGTCGCGGCGTACTCCCGACTCCAGTATTTCATCGCTTCCGGGTCGTCGATGATCCGTCCCGAGGTCGGCTCCGTGCGCAGCTTGCGACCAGTGTACTGGGCGATATTGCCGAGGTGGCAGAGCATGAGGCTGCGGCTCGTATCCGCGACCGGCGACCGGAGCGGTTCTCCGGCACGCACGGCGTTGGCGAAGTTCTCGATGTGCGCCGTGGTGTGCGCATCGTTGCCGGCGAAAGCGAGACCGTCCGCAATTGCCGCCTCACGTGCCTCGCGGACAACCTTGCCTTTCAGGTCGTAGTGCACGTAGCCGTCGCGATCGAGGACGATCGAGCCGTTCGTTCCAAGCACCTGTGTACCTCGACCGCGACCCAGCGTCGGTGTCCCGTTGCAGCTTTGCCCCTGCCAGATGAGGGTCTTGCCCTCCGCAAATTCGAAGACGACTTCCTGCGTGTCGGTGAACTCCCAGTCATCCTCGAAATGGTATCGGCCACCCGCCGAGCTGACGCGCGTGGGATACTCGACGCCGAGCGCGCGGCGCGCGACATCGATCTCGTGGGTGCCGTTGTTGCAGATTTCGCCCGTCCCCCAGCGACGGAACCAGTGCCAGTTGTAGTGGATGACGTTGTCGCGATACGGCGTGCGCGGCGCCGGGCCCTGCCACAGCTCGTAGTCGAGGTTGGCCGGAGGCGGCACCGCCCTGCCGCGCCCAATCGTGCCTCGTGTGTTCGCGTACCACGCGCGAGCGAGATAGGGGCGTCCGATGACGCCGTCGCGAATCAACTGCATTGCTTCCATCGTGCGAACGGCGGACCGCTGCTGGTTTCCGATCTGCACGAGGCGAGCATATTTCTGTTGCGCGCCGACGAGCAGCTCCACCTCGCGCGGATTGTGGCTGGCGGGCTTCTCGACGTACACGTGCTTTCCCGCCTCGAGCGCGAGGATCGCCGCCGGCGCGTGCCAATGGTCCGGCGCAGCGATGACGAGGGCATCGACATCCTTGTCATCGAGGGCGCGCCGAAAGTCGCCGATGCCTTTGGGTGCCTTCGTCGCATCCGGCCGAAGATCGCCCTGCGCCTTCGCGAGGACGGTGGCGTCGACGTCGCACAGGTACGCGACCTCGGTATTCGGAGCGCGCGCGAAGTTGCGGGCCAGCACCATCCCGCGACCGTTGAGTCCCATGACGGCCACCGCCACCTTCTCGCTCGGGGAGCGGCCGAACGAGACGACGGGAGCGGGGACGCGATGGCCGATCGCGAGACCCATCCCCGCCAGCGATGCATCGCGGACGAATTCCCGTCGGCCGATGGTCGTCTTCCTGTTCATGCGACTGCCCTCATGACGCTAGTGCGAATGGGTGCTCAGCGCGCGAATCCTGATGTTGCGGAAGTAAACCTCGTCGCCGTGGTCCTGCAGGATGATGTGACCGCGCCGGCGCTCGGCAAAACCGGGAATGGGCTTGTACTTGCTCTCCTCGAGCAAGGAATCCAGCCGCGGGGTTCCGAGATCGAACTCGAGAATCTTCACGCCGTTGAGCCAATGCTCGCCGTGGTTGCCTCGAAGCACAATCCGTGCGCTGTTCCACTCGCCGACGGGGCGGAGCCGCTTGTCGGCGCTGGGCGCGAGGATGTCGTACAGCGCGCCCGCGCGATGTGAGGCGATCTCGTTGTCGGGATGGAGGATGTCGTCGAGCACTTGATACTCGAACCCGAGCGCCGCGTGGTTCGACGCGTGCTTCAACGAGAGCTCTTCCGACACGTTGTACTTCACGCCGCTGTTCGCGCCCGGCGTCACGCGCCACTCGAACGCGAGCTCGAAGTCGCGAAAGGCTTCGACCGTCATGAGATCCCCGCCCGAGGCCGGTTGCCCGTCGGGCTGCCGCCGAACCCGCGCATTGGGAATCTTCGCGATCGCCCCATCGACGACGCGCCAATGCGCAGTCGGCACGCTGTCGTAGCCGAGTCCGCGCCATCCGGTCAACGTCGTTCCGTCGAACAGCAGCCGCCAGCCGCTCGCACGCTCGGCGGGGGTCAGCTGATTCGGATTCTGCGCCGCCGCGAGTCCGGCGAACGCGCATGTGGCCAGTGCAAGCCCGAGCCCTGGGCGGGATCTCATGCTCATGGACGGATTCTACCGCGCGTTGCGACTGATCGCGAGAATCCGCGTGCCCCTGCGAGCCGGGGCGAGTGTTGACGCGATGCTCGCCCGGGAGGTGGCGAGACAATCAACCACTGGCGCCTTCGAATCTGGAAGGATACCTGTCACCAGATATCAGCCGCTCTCTAAAATGAAACTACCGGAAGCCCACCATTGGTGCGCGCCCGCCATCGCCGTGGCGATCGTGCTCGTCGTCGCATCGAACGAGCTGCGTGCACAGGCCGCGCACCGGCATGGTCGCGAGCTGGGAACGGTCGAGTTCGCGGTCTCCTGCTCGCGCGAGGCGCAGGTCGAGTTCAACCGCGCCGTCGCCCTGCTGCACCACATGACCTATCCGGAAGCTCGTAAGGCCTTTCAGCACGTCGCCACGGTCGATCCCCGGTGCGCCATGGCTCATTGGGGAGTAGCCATGACGCTCTTCCAGCCGCTGTGGCCAACGCGGCCCAGTCCCGCCGAGCTTCGTCGCGGATGGGAAGCGATCCAGGCGGCGGAGCAGCGCGGGCCCGTCACCGATCGAGAGCGTCTGTTCATTCAGAGCGCGGCCGCGTTCTTTCACACTGACACCCGCGATTACTGGGAGCGCATTCGACGCTGGGAAGAAGCGATGACGAAGGTCTACGTCGCCTTCCCGCAGGATCCCGAGGCGTCTGCGTTCTACGCGCTCGCGCACCTGGCCGTCGCGCCATCGGATGAACGTGCGCGCGCCTACGCCGATCGTGCCGCGGCGATCCTGGTGACGGTGCACGAGAAGCACCCCGATCATCCCGGTGCGATGCACTACCTCGTTCACGCGAACGACGCCGTGGGGCGCGAGCGCGAATCGCCCGACGTCGTGCGTCGGTACGAGCAGTCGGCACCCGAGAATCCCCACGCGCTCCACATGCCGACGCACATCTTCGTACGGCTGGGTGCGTGGACCGACGTCATTCGCGGCAATCTGCGAGCGGCGGAAGCCGCGCTTGCGCATCCGGCGGGAGACGCGGGCCAGTTCGTGTGGGACGAGTTCCCCCACGCAATCGAATATCTCGTGTATGCCTACCTCCAGCAGGGGGCCGATGAGCTGGCCGCCGCGCACGTGTCCCGGCTGGCTCGAACGGAGCGACTGGAGCCGACGTTCAAGACCGCGTTTCATCTCGCATCGACGCAGGCTCGTTATGCACTCGAGCGCCGCGCCTGGAGCGAGGCCGTCGCGCTGCGGCCGCGTGAGCCGGCGACCCTGCGCTGGGATCAGTTCAAGTGGCCCGAGGCGGTGACGTGGTTTGCGCGCGGCCTCGGCGCCATCCACCTCAGCGATAGCGCGAGCGCGCGGGCCGCCGCCGCGCGCCTTGCCGAGCTCGAGACGGCCGCGGGTGCGAGCGGTGAGGCGCTGTTCGCTCGGCACATTCGCGTGCTTCGGCTGGCGGTCGACGCGTGGCGTGCGCACGCCTCGCGGCAGCGTGACACGAGTCTGGTCCTGATGCGCGAGGCCGTCGCGCTCGAGGAATCGACACCCAAGCATGCGGTGACCCCCGCGCCGACGCTTCCGGCCTCGGAGCTCCTCGGAGATCTCCTGCTGGAACAGGCGCGTCCCGCCGAGGCGCTCGCCGCGTACCAGCATTCGCTCGCCCTGTACCCGCGTCGCTTCAACAGTCTCCTCGGCGTTGGGCGGGCCGCGCGCGCGTCAGGCCACGTATCGATCGCTCGTGCCGCGTACGAAGAGTTGCTCGCCCACGCCACGGCTGGCACACGCCACGCCGAGCTTCAGGAAGCGCGGGCGTTCGTGGCCGGGAAGCGTTAGGCTCCTGCCCGGCTCAGGAGCTCCCGCGTCCTACCGTCGGGAGCCGTCGAATGGGGGTTCATCGCTTGCGCCGCCAGCGAAGCTGAAACTCCAGCTCGTCGACCCCTCGGGCCCGCTCGTGCTCGACGTTGAATGCCGCGTCGCTCGGAATGCGGAGCGTCTCTCCCGCTACGCGTATGGTGAATGGGCGTTTGCGTTCGACCGCCGTCGCCAACCGCCGGAGCTTCGCGGCGAATTGGCGGGGCGAGTAGGTGCGCTCGAGGTCGCGCGCGCGTCTTCGTGCCATGGTCGGGAATCGAAGAAGGTCGGCGTGTTCTGACCGCAGCGGAGGCCACGGTCGGCCCGTTAGGCGTCTGTCGAGAGTGCGGGCCTGTGAAAGGGTGCATTCCGGGCGCGGCGCTCGCAACCCGCGAGAGGAGCAGCATGGGGCAGTCTGCCCGGAACCCATCGAAACTTCTGGTGTGACCCGCCCGTAACGCTCCTGGGGCGAACAGCCGCCCCGCACGCACCTCCCGCGCTCCAGATCATCGGCCCCCCAATCCCTCCGGACGTGCATCCACGCCCGTACGCTCTCCTCATCCTTGCATCACTGACCGCCACTGCGCTCTCCGGATGCCACCCCGGAAACGCCGAGGCGAAACAGCTGCGCACGTCCTGCGAAGCGGGAGCCGTCGCGGCCTGCAACCAGCTCGCCGTCAAGCTCCAGAAGGGCGAGTACGTTCTTCGAGATGACAAACGCGCCGCCACGCTATTCGATCGCGCGTGTGAGGGCGGCATCGGCGAAGGATGCGCGAGCCTCGGCGTCGTCTACCAGCGTGGCCGGGGTGTCGAGCGAGACTCCGTTCGCGCGATGAACCTGTTCCGCCAGGGTTGCGAGCGCGGCGCGGAGGACGGCTGTACTCGCCTCGGCGTTCTGTACCGGACGGGCGCCGGCGTCACGAAGGACGTCGCGCGAGCGGCCGCGCTCTTCCAGCAGGCATGCGATGGCGGTGATCTACCAGGATGCGCCAATCTGGGATCGCTATACGCCGCCGGCGAAGGGGTGGGACAGGACTTCGCCCAGGCCGCCAGGCTCTTCCAGCAATCCTGTAGTGCGGAGATCGCCCTCGGCTGCCTTGGACTCGGTCGTCTGCATGCCACCGGAAACGGCGTCGCGCGCAATGACTCGGCGGCCGCGAGCCTGTTCGAGCGAGCATGCGAGGGCAGAGAGGTGGAAGGATGCTTCGCATATGCGGCCGCGTACGAGGCCGGCCTCGGAGTCGAGGAGGATCTGTCGCAGGCCGCCGAGCTCTACCGCGAAGCGTGCGAGGACCGACATGGCGAAGCATGCGCCAGACTGGCCTCGATGTATGATCGCGGCGCCGGCGTGTACCGGCAGCCGGCGCAGGGGACGCGCTTCCGTCGCAGGGCCTGCGATTACGGCTACACCGAGGCGTGCGAGAAGCCCAAGGAGGCTGCCTGATGGCGACCGGAGACGCGTTGCTCGCCGTCGAGCACTTGACGAAGAACTATGGGAACGTCGTCGCGCTGAATGACGTCACCTTCACGATTACCGACGGCATCACCGGCATCCTCGGTGAGAACGGCGCGGGGAAGAGCACCGCGATCAAGATCCTGCTCGGGCTCACGCGGCCGACGTCCGGCTCGGCCACCGTCCTCGGCCAGAATGCATTGGAGAGTGTCGCGGTGCGGGCGCGCGTGGGCTACATGCCCGAGCACGACTGCCTGCCGACTCAGGCGAGCGCGGCTGAGTTTCTCACGCACATGGCGGAAACGAGCGGGCTTCCACCGGCGATGGCGCGAACGCGCGCGGCGGACACGTTGCGCCACGTCGGTCTGTTCGAGGAGCGCTACCGCGCCATCGGGGGATACTCGACGGGGATGAAACAGCGTGTGAAGCTCGGCCAGGCGCTCGTGCATGACCCCGCCTTCGTCTTCCTCGATGAACCGACGGCTGGACTCGACCCGGCGGGCCGTGAGGAGATGCTGGCGCTCATCCGGAAGACGCACCGCGAGTTCGGCATCAGCGTCCTCTTCTCCTCGCACCTGATGGCGGACATCGAGCGCACCTGCGACCGCATCATCGTGTTGCAGGGCGGGCGGCTGGTGCAGTCGGGCGAGGTCGGCCACTTCACGAAGGAGACGGAGACCGTCTTCATCGAGGTCGACAGCAACCGCGAAGCGCTCATCGCGGCGCTCGAGAAGCGGGGCGTCGTCGTCACTATCGACCACACCGGCCTGACGATCCAGGGGCCTGACGAGTCCGTGTACGATCACGTGCGGGACGCCCTCGTCGAGGCGCAGGCACCGCTGCGCCGCATGGCCCCGCGCCGCCGCGCGCTCACCGAGCTGTTCGAGCCCGAACCCGAGACCGCTGAAGCCATCGGAGCATCATGACCACCGACGCGATCACACTGACGGAGCCTCAGCCCGCCGGCGGCGGCAACACCGGCACGGTCTTCGACATTGGATACCAGCCCTACACGGGCCGGCGCGAAGGCCGCGGCCGGTCGAGGGTCGCGATCTTCAAGGACGGCTTTCGCACCGCGCTCGGCTTCGGTCGCGGTGCGCGCGCCAAGATCCTCCCCTGGTTCTTCATCGGTGTGGTGTCGGCGATCGCGCTCGTCATGGCGATCGTCGCGGGTGCCGCGGAACGGCTGGGCGGTCCCGGAACGGCTGAGCGAGTGGACCTTCCGTCGCATTCCGATTTCTACGGAATCGCCTCGATCATCCTGTTCGTGTTCGCGGCGGTCGTCGCGCCGGAGCTGCTGTGCCCCGACCGCCGCAACCGCGTGATCAGCCTCTATCTCGTTCGGCCCCTCACCGGCTCCGACTACATCATGTCGCGGTGGAGCGCGTTCTTCGTCGTCATGCTGGCGGCGGCGTTGCTCCCGCAGGTGATCCTCTTTCTCGGACTCTCGATGGGCGACGCGGTGCCGATGGCGTATCTGCGCAACCACTGGCTCGACGTCCCGAGGTTTCTCGCGTCGGCCGCCGCGATCGCGGTGTACTTGACCACGCTGGCGTTGCTCATTGCGTCGTTTACCACGCGGCGCGCATACGCATCGGTGTTTCTCGTCGGGCTGTTCATCATCACGACGCCGTTCACCGTCGGTCTGGCAGAGGAAGTCGACGGCCCAGCCGGACAGTGGATCTCGATGTTCAACCTCACGAACATCCCCGTACACGTGAACGACGTGATCTTCAGCGACGTCAGCGAGATCACCGAGGATGCGCCCGCGCGAGAGCTCGGGGCGAGGATGCTCGTGGTCTGGTATTTCATCTGGACGCTGGTGCCGGCCACCGTCCTCTGGTGGCGGTATCGGAGGCTGTCACCATGATTACCCTGCCGAATCCCGTCATCCGGGTGGACGCGGTCTCTCGCTGGTTTGGAAGTGTCGTCGCGGTGAGCGAGGTGTCCTTCGACGTGATGCCCGGCATCACCGGGCTCCTCGGGCCTAACGGCGCCGGCAAGACGACGCTGCTCCGCATGATGACCGGCCTCGCCGCGACCTCCCGCGGAACGGTCACCATGTTCGGCGAGCCCGTGCGCGACAACCCGCCGCTGTACCGAAAGATCGGTGTGATGTCGGAGCATGAGACCGTCTACGGATTCATGAAGGGTCGCGAGTTCGTG
>JAICOJ010000141.1 GCA_025930755.1 Gemmatimonadaceae bacterium | reverse complement strand
TTCTCTCGCGATGGTCGCGCGCAGCGTCCGGGCCCACCGAGTGGCATCCGTCACCGCCCGCCACGCCACCGGGTCTCCGACGCGTCCCGCGGACAGGGGCTCCTTGGCGGCATCCTCGGCGAGGGCCAACGCCGCCTGCAACGCCTCGTGCACGCGCGTGTCGACGATCGGCTCATTCGAGACGTGGAGACACGCCTGCTTCAGCGCCAACATGCATCCGGCGAGGTTGCCGCTGTCGACGGTGGAGACGTAGGCCGGCTCGAGAACGCGGAGGTCGGTCAGCTCGTACCAGTTGTAGAAATGACCGCGAAAGCGACGCATGCGCTCGAGCGAGCGGAACGCGCCTTCGAGGCGGTCGATCATCTCGCTGCGGGTGATGAACCCCAGATCGTAGGCGCTGACGATCGACAGCAGCTGCAGCCCAATGTTCGTGGGTGACGTCCGATTGGCGACGACCGGCTCCGGATCCTCCTGGAAGTTGTCTGGCGCGAGCCCGTGCGTCGCCTCGGTGACGAACTGCTCGAAGAACCGCCAGTGGAGCAGCGCATACCGCATCGACTGCGCGCGTTCATCGACGCTCAGCCGGAGCTCGCGCCGCACCGCCGGCGCGCTGGACCCATGCGCGACCTGTGGTGCGCCGGTCCAACCCGCGACGAGTGGGAGTGTGCAAAGGAGGAACAGGAGCCACGCGCCACCGTTGACACCGGCCCGCGCATCGGCGAACGAGGGGACGTACGGTGGCATCCCCATCACCGCGATCCCGAGCACGAGCAGACCCACCACCACCGCGATGGCGACCGCCAGTGACATGCGCTTCCAGACCTCGAGGCTCGCGCGAGACGTGGCCCGCTCGGTCTGCGACGCCGTCTGCCACTCGAGCAGGTTGCGATGCGAGATGAGCAGGCGCCACAGCGTTCGGACGATCGCGTCGACCGATACCGCGGCCTGGTGGGGAAGGAACACGAGCGCGAGCCCCAGCTGATGGAGACTCGTCACGGCGTCCCGTCCCACGGCCGCATAGTACGCGCGCCACGACGTGCCGCGTGGCGGACGGATCAGCGCGAGAAGCGCCGAAAACACCCACGGGAACGCGACCGTCGTGAGGGCGATCAGCGTCCAGAGCCAGGGGGAGCCCGGCAACACCAGCCAACCCAGAAGGAACAGGGCGAGCTGAGCGATCTCGACCGTGGAGCGGCGCAGGTTGTCGAAGATCTTCCATCGCTGAATGGCGCCCAGGACGTTCGACGCACGGCCGTCAGCGGAGGGAACCGTTGGGAACAGCCAGGGCAGCAGCTGCCAATCGCCGCGGATCCAGCGGTGCTTGCGACGCGTGTACGTGAGATACCGTGTCGGATAGTCGTCGAAGACCTCCACGTCCGTCACGAGCGCCGCACGCGCATACGAGCTCTCGATCAGGTCGTGGCTCAACAATGCGTTCTCGGGGAACCGCCCGTGCGTCGCGCGATCGAAGGCATCGACGTCGTAGATCCCCTTGCCGGTGAAGCTGCCTTCCCCGAACAGGTCCTGGTAGACGTCGGACACGGCCGTCGTATACGGATCGACGCCGGGATGCCCGGAGTGAATGGCCGCAAAGCGCGAGCGATGCGCGCTCGTGAGGCTCACGCCCACCCGCGGCTGCAGGATGGCGTAGCCCTGCGAGACCACGCCGCGTGACTCGTCGAACACCGGACGGTTTAACGGGTGCGCGAGTGTCCCGATGAGAATCTGCGCCGCATCGTGCGGCAGAACCGTATCGGAGTCGAGCGTGATGACGAAGCGGGTCTCCCGCAGCGGGTCGACGTCGCCCACGATCGTCGCGAATGCGTCCTGCGCACCACCCCGCAGAAAGGCGTTGAATTCCGCCAGCTTCCCGCGCTTGCGCTCCCACCCCATCCACACCCGCTGCCTCGCGTTCCATTTGCGCGGGCGGTGAAAGAGGTAGAACACGTCGTCCGCCCCGCCGGCGTACCGGGTGTTGAGCTCGCGGATGCCGTCGGCGGCGGCGGCGAGAATGGCTTCGTCCGCGGGAAGCGTCTCGCTGGCGGCGTCGGTGAAATCGGAAAGCAGCGCGAAGTGCAGTCGCGGATCGCGGTTCGCCAGATACTGAATCTCGAGATGCTCGAGGGCTTCACGCACCGCCTCGACGGATGGCAGCAGCGTGGGAACGACGACCGCCGTCCTGTATACCGGGGGTACGCCGTGCTCGCGCATGTCCAGCTTCGGTACGATGCGCGGCCGCACGATCCACGTCGCCAGTTGATTGACCGCTCCCACCGCCATCTCGCTGACGGGAACCAACGCCACGAGCACGGCGGCCAGGATCGCGCCCGCGCTGGCCGGTGGGAGCAGCGATACGAGAAGGGCGAGACCCCCCAGCATCAGCACGAGGATCGAGCCGAAGTAGACCGGGACGGCGTGCGACAACACCCCGCGATACAGCCGCTCGCCGATTCCGGGTACGTACTCGGTGGCCCGCTCGAGCTCCGGCAGGCCATCGCCGATGAGGTAGTACCCTACGTGCGCCTTGCGCAGATCGCGTGGCGTGCGCTCGACGGCGTCGCGCGCGAGCGCGATGGCCGCACGGGCGACGTCGGCCTCCGGCAGACGGGCTCGCTTCGCGATACGCTCGACGACGTGGCGGTAACGGTCGCGCGTCTCGAAGGTCATGAGCGCATGCACGCCGGCCGGATCCTCGCGCAGCACCTGCTCGACGACGCTTTGGGACTCGACGAAGCCCTGCCAGTCGAGCCGCGCGATCGCGCGCAGGCTGGTAATGCTGTTCGCGACGGTGATCTGCGTGATGGCAAGTCGCTGGTTCGAGCTCGCCGCCGCCGCTTCGTGGCTCATACCATCCTCGGCCATCCACTGCTCGAGCCAGAGCAGGGGAGTGAAGTCCGTCTGGTACGACCGGATCTGCTGGAGGAAGCGTGTGACGAAGGCCGGCGTCAGCGGCGGGTGACTGTCGACGAACGCGGCGAGATCGTCAGCCAGCGCCTGTGGCGTGCGCTCGGAGGCATCCCGGAGTCGTCGCGCCCAATCGTCCGCGAGCTCGACCTCGCGCGTGCGCGACATGACGCGCAACGCCATCCGGCGAATGTTCTCGACCAGGCCAAGCCGGAACATCGTGGGGATCGCCCACAGCTCGCCGACGGTGAGCAGCGAAACGCGCTGAAACTCCCGGGTGAAGAGATCGATCGTCGCGAGCTCGAGGTGCCCTTCGGTGTGCGCGATCAGCTCGATGGCGAGCTCGTACACGCGCGGATATCCGGCGAGCGGCCCCGACGCCAGCTTGGGAAGCTCTCGGTAGAATCCCTGCGGCATGCTCGCGCCGATCTCTCGAATGTGCTCGAGGATGACGTACCAGTTGTCGAGCAGCCATTCGCCCGCCGGCGAGATGTCGACGCCCCGGTCGCTCGCCTGCGCCAGCTCGTGGCGCGCGTCGTCGAGGATGCGGCGGGATTCCGCGAGCCGAGAGAGAAGCGGGCCGGGCCCGAACGTTAGGCGGCTGGGCGCCTCGACCAGCCGCTGGCCGCGCGCGATGGCGCGCGCGTGCTCCGCGAGCCGGTCTGCGCCGAACAGCTCGCCGCGGATGGGGCCCACGAGTGGTGGCGCGCCGCCGTCGCCGCCGAGCGATCGGAAGCGGGCGAGAAGTTTTCGGGTGCGGCTCAGTGGGGAGGTCGTCGCCATATGCGGGCGCACGGCTGCGTCGACGGCGCGGCGCCGCGAGCCTATGGCTTGGCCTCCTCGACCTTCGACCTCGTGCGGTCGCCCTGTGCCTCGAGGGCGTAGCGCTTGAGACGCGCAACGATGGCGTTGAGCCCGACCTCGCGGGCTCCCAGGCCGATGTTCGACATCACGGTGCTCACGAAGTCAGAGGGCAAGGCGAGTGTCGTCTCCGGGGGGTGATCGTTGACTGCCGCGAACACTATCGCAAGAAAGGCGGCGACGGTCGGCGATTGGCGCGTGTCGACGGCGGCGTAGAAGTGGAGATTGCCGTCACGCATCTCGGGAATGATGTCCACGGGTGTTTGGCACTCGTGCACATGGAAGGCCGCCCGGTCGATCGTCCGAAAGCGTTCCGGTAGCGGCTCGAGCTTTCGTGAATACGCGAGGAGCGTCTGCATCTTGTCCTCGCGCGACAGATTGGCGAAGCGCTTGAGGGTCTTCGTGATGGGCTCGGGCGTCGCCGAGGCGGGCGAAGTAGAGTCGGGCATGCCGGATTTTAGCGGAATCGCCCGGGACTTGCGCTCCATTAACTAAACGATTAATTAATCACCATGACCTCGGCAGCCACCATTACCAGCCGCGACGCCATCCTCGACGCCGCCATCCGCTGCTTCGCCACGAAGGGGTTCGCCGCGACGACCATCAAGGACCTCGCGTCGGAAGCGGACGTGAACTCGGCGCTGCTGTACTACTACTTCACCGATAAGCAGACCCTGTATCGCGAAACGCTTCGCCACGTCGCGCAGCGGCTCGCGGACTCGGCCGGCCGGAGACTGGACGAGGATTCTCCGCCCGAGGAAACCATTCGGCGCTTCGTGCAGCAGCAAGCCGAGTTTCTCATCGCCAACCCGCACGTCCCGCGACTGCTGCTGCGCGAGATGCTCGAGCACACCGGGCGGAATGCCGAAGAGGCGATCGTCTCACTGATCGGCGGCGTCTTCACGACGCTCTGCGACGTCATCCGACGCGGCCAGGAGCAGGGCCTCTTTCGCCCGGACGTCGATCCCAAATACGCGGCCATCTCGACCGTGTCACTCGTCGCCTACTTCGTGATCGCGCGCCCGGTCGTCGGTGTCGCCCTCGGCGACGGCCTAACGGGTCCGACCGAGAAGCGCACCCGTGAATATGGGCAGCATGCGGCCGACTTCGCGGTCGCGGCTCTCGCGGCTCGTGGACGGCGGGGCGTATGAGGGTGCTTTTCGCGCGGGCGAGCAACCGCAGCAGGCCGCGGTGGGACACGCCGTCGAGCCGCGGCCAAGGGGCAACCCCGCAGAAACCATCAACCAAAGTTGTATCTCGGACGAGGTGGGGAGCTTTATGACTCGCTGGAGGAGGGTCCCATGGCGGCCTTCTGCGGTTGCGCCCTTCGTCGTCGTGCTCGCGATTTTGACCGCGGGGTGCGCACGCGACGACACCGACGTGATCGAGGCGGTCGGCACCGTCGAGATTCGCGAGCATGACGTTGCCCCGATGACGGCGGCGCGGGTCGTCCGCCTGCTGGTCGATGAGGGTGCTGCGGTCGAGGCTGGCGACACTGTCGCGGTGCTGTCGGTGTCGACCCTGGCCGCGGACATCGAGCAGGCGCGCGCGCGGCTCGCGACGACCCAGGCCGCGCTGCGTGAGGCGGAGGCGGGACCACGCACCGCCGAGATCGAGCGGGCGGAAGCGGAGCTGCGCGGAGCGGAGGCCGAGGCCGACCGCGCCGCCAAGGATCTCGTTCGAATCCAGGCCCTGACGGAGAGCGGCGCGCTCTCCGAGCAGCAGCTCGACGCCGCGCGCACGCTCGCGACGACCACGGCGAATCGGCGTGACGCACTCCGCGAGACGCTCCGGCTTCTTCGCCAGGGCACGCGCCCCGAGCGTATCGCCGGAGCACGCGCAGAGGTGGCAAACGCGCAGGCGGCGCTCGCCGCCGCCCAGGCCACGCGCTCCGACCTGGTCCTCCTCTCGCCGGTGAACGGCATCGTGCTGGGGCGGCACGCGGAGGCGGGTGAGGTGGTGCCGCCGGGAACGCCGGTGATGACCGTCGGCGAGTCGGCAAAGCCGTGGGTACGCGTGTACGTCTCCCCAGCCGACGCGGCGCGCCTAACGGTGGGTGACCCCGCCGTGGCAACGCTGGATGATCTGCCCGGTCGGGAGTTCCCCGGCCGGATCGTATCACTGGCGACCAAGGCCGAGTTCACCCCCCGCGTCGCGCTCACGGAAGACGAGCGTGCCGACCTGCTGTTCGCGGTCCGCGTGGAGCTGGACGACTCGGCGGGGACGCTGAAACCGGGACTGCCGGTAACGGTACGAATCGGAACGACGAATGAAAAACGAGGAAGTCAGGCGAACGGGGAGCGCGCCCCATGACCATGCCCCCGCAGTCCTCGGTCGTCGTTCCTGCGGTCACGACCTCCCGGCTCAGAAAAACCTTCGGCTCGCTCGTCGCCGTCGAGTCGCTCGACCTCGAGATCGAGCGCGGCGAGGTGTTCGGTCTGCTCGGGCCGAATGGCTCAGGCAAGACCACCACGATTCGCATGCTCACCGGTCTCATGCCGCCGACCTCGGGCGAGGCGACGGTGGTCGGCTATGATGTGCGGCGAGAGTCCGAGGCGATTCGGCGCAACATCGGCTACATGTCGCAGAAGTTCGGGCTCTATAGCGACCTCACGGTCGCGGAGAACATTCGCTTCTACGCGGGCGTCTACGGGCTCATGGGCGCCGAGCGCGAGGGCCGCATGGCGGAGCTCATGGAGGAGCTCGGGCTGGCCGAGCGCGAGGATCAGCTCGCCGGAACGCTCTCGGGCGGGTGGAAGCAGCGGCTGGCGCTCGCATGCGCCACGGCGCATCGGCCCGCGATGCTCTTCCTCGATGAACCAACCGCGGGCGTGGACCCCGCTGCCCGGCGCCGCTTCTGGGAGATCATCTACCTGCTCGCCTCGAAAGGCACCACGATCCTCGTGACGACGCACTACATGGACGAGGCCGAGCGGTGTCAGCGTCTCGCCTTCCTGTCACGCGGACACCTGATCGGGGTAGGGACGGGGCAGCAGATTCTGGAGCAGTTCAAGATGCCGTCGATCGAGGACGTCTTCATCGAGCTCCAGCGCCGCGATGAAGGAGCGGCCGCATGACCGTCATTGGGCGACTTCGGCGCGCCTCGTTCTGGCCGATGCTCCGCAAGGAGTTCATCGAGATGCGCCGCGACCGATTCACGTTGGCGATGCTCATCGGCATCCCGGCGATTCAGCTGGTCCTGTTCGGCTACGCGGTGCAGACGGACGTGCGCAACGTCCCCACCGTCGTGCTCGACGAATCCCGCACGTCGCAGAGCCGGCGTCTGGTCGACATGATGGCGAATACGCGCAACTTCCGGGTGGTCGGACACGCGGCGAATCGCGAGGAGGTTCGTGAAGCCATCGAGCGTGGCGATGCGGCCGCGGCGATCATCATCCCCCCCGAGTTCGTGAGTGATCTCAAGCGGGGGCGCGGGGCGCAGGCGCAGGTTATCGTCGACGCGGCCGATCCCTTGTCATCGCAGGCGGCCATCAGCGCGGCGACGCTCGCCGGGGTGCGCTCGGGTGCGGAGCTGTCTCCGCGGCCGGTGCCGACCGCGGCGCCCGCGGTCGAGGTGCGCGTGCGCCCCTGGTACAACCCGGAGGGACGCAATTCGCCGTACATCGTGCCGGGGATCATCGGCATCCTTCTGACGATGACGATGGTCTCGATCACGGGAGCGGCGATCGTCCGCGAGCGCGAGCGTGGAACGCTGGAGCAGCTCGTCGTCACGCCGATCGGGAAGACGAGCCTCATGCTCGGCAAGACGATTCCTTTCGCCGTCGTCGGGTACCTCCAGGTGACGGTCATCCTGATGCTCGGCAAGCTGCTGTTCGATGTGCCGATGCGCGGAAGCCTCGTGCTGCTCTACGTGCTGATCGCTCCCTTCATCATCGCGAGCCTGGGGATGGGTCTGTTCATCTCGGCGGTGACGAAGACGCAGATCCAGGCGATGCAGCTGAGCTTCTTCTTCATCATGCCGAACATCTTGCTGTCGGGATTCATCTTCCCGCGCTCGGCGATGCCGGAGCCGGCGCAGTGGGTGGGCGCCGCACTCCCGCTGACGTATTTCCTGACGGTGATGCGCAGCGTGCTGCTCAAGGGCGTGGAGTTCGCCGACGTGTGGCGTGAGGCGCTGGTGTTGACCGGCTTCGCCGTCCTGCTCGTTGGATTGTCGGTGAGAAAGTTCTCGAAGACGGTCGAATAGGCCGTCAGCATTCAGGCTCACTTTGAACCTGGATGCCGGGAACCCCTGGCCCGCGATAGATCACCCGATTTACTTGGGCACAGACCCAAAACCGGAGCACGCATGCCGACACGGAAATCCAGCGCCACGTGGGAAGGCGGACTCAAGGGCGGGAAGGGCAGCTTCAAAGGCGAATCGGGGCTCGGCGGCAGCTACTCGTTCGGCTCGCGCTTCGAGAACGCTCCGCAATCGAACCCCGAGGAGCTGCTCGCCGCGGCGCTCGCCGCGTGCTACAGCATGGCCCTCAGTGGCGGACTCGAGAAGAACGGCACGCCGCCAACGCGCGTGGCAACCGACGTCGCCTGCACGATCGAGAAGGTGGGGGAGGGCTTCAAGATCACCAAGATGCACCTCACCGTCCGGGCCAAGGTGCCTAACGTCGATGCCGCGACGTTCGACAAGCTGGCGCAGGGAACCAAGGATGGCTGCCCGGTGTCGCAGGTGTTCAAGGGGAACGTGCCGATGACGCTGGAGGCACGACTGGAGTGAGGGGGCCTCGGGGGCCTCGGGGTCCTCAGGGTCCTCAGGGTCCTCGGGGTCCTCGGGGTCCTCAGCGATGCGTCCCCAACAGCTCGAGCAGTGTGAGGACCCGGAGGACCCTGAGGACCCTGAGCACCCTTGTATAGCACCTGCCTCTTCTGCCACTCGCCGCTCGGCGCCAACGAGGCGATCGAGCATTTCCCCGTCGGCCGCCGGCTCGCGTTCGATTCGGCGAAGGGCCGCCTGTGGGTGGTGTGCCGTACCTGCGAACGATGGAACCTCTCCCCCCTCGAGGAGCGCTGGGAGGCCATCGAAGAGTGCGAGCGCCGGTTCGAAGGGACGCGAATGCGCGCGTCGACGGACAACATCGGCCTCGCCAAGCTGCGGGAGGGTGTCGAGCTCGTTAGAATCGGCGCCGCGCTGCGACCGGAGTTCGCGGCGTGGCGCTACGGCGACCAGTTCGGGCGGCGCCGTCGTCGCACGATGCTCCAGGCGGGGCTCGGCCTGGGCGCCTTGGGCGCCGTCGTGGCCGGGGGAATCGCGGCGGGCGCCGGCATCGGTGGCTTCGGATGGATGATGATACAGTCCGCCCGTTTCATCATCGACGGGAATCCGCGCGCCGTCGTCGGGCATGTCACGGGG
>JAICOJ010000095.1 GCA_025930755.1 Gemmatimonadaceae bacterium | reverse complement strand
CGAGGTATAATCGGGCGTATCCATGCAGAACCACTACACACTGTGAGATCGCACATGAAGTTCATTCTTCTGGTTTACAACGACGACACGCTGGTCGGGACGCTGCCCGACGGGCACGCGGACTCAATGATGCGCGACTGTCTGTCGCACGCCGATGAGCTTCGCAGGGACGGGCGGCTGATCGAATCGCAGATGCTCGAGGACGCGGCGACGGCCAAGTCGGTGCGCATTCGCAACGGGCGCGTGAAAGCGATCGACGGCCCCTTCGCCGAGACGAAGGAAGTGCTGGGCGGCTTCAACCTCATCGAAGCGCGCGACATGGAGGAGGCCGTCGAGATCGCGGCGCACTTCCCGTGGGCCAGCACCGGGTGCATCGAGGTTCGCCCCGTGCGTGACATTGGAGCGGTGCGCCAGCGCGTCGGTGCGCGCCCCGCCGCGGAGGTGAACGGGTAGCTGCTCAGGCCTGCTTTCGGACGTCCTCTCGCACCACCACGCGGCGCGCGGTCGGCTCGACACCAACCTCACGAGCCTTGCGTCGAAACTCCCGCCCGTGGTCGATCGGCATGCCGTTCTCCGCCTGCCACTGATGCACCATCTCGTGCAGCAGCGTGTGAAGAGCTTCTTCCCACCCATGCCGCCGGATGTGTCTTCGGCTGATGGTGATCTCCGCGGGCCGGCCGCTCCCGCAGGGCGCGCTGTACTGGCCGAGGCGGTTCCGCATGCGGCCGGAGAGGCGGATGGCAATGGCTGAGAGCTGTCCGCCGAAAAGCATCGCGTTGTAGTGGTCGTGCGATCTCGCGAGCTCCTCGAGGAGCGGAACGTCCGCCGGCCGAGGCCGAGGGGTGTGCTCGCGGCGCGCGCGCATCGCGTGCACGGGGATGGGATGCTCGAGGATGACGCGCTGCGCTTCGCGGCGCGCGCGTCGCGTGCGTCCGCACACGAACGCTACGATCGCCCGGTGCACCTCGGGGGGAGCCTCGAGGTAGCCGCGATTCAAGCGCAGGACTCCGCGACGGAACGAGATCATGACCGAGCGGTTGTGCGTCAGCACGCACCGATCGATCCCCTCGAGACCGAGCCGACGCAGGCGGAGCAGCAGATCCTCGGCTGACGCGGGCGGAGGGTCGAGATCGAGCGGCAGCTGCTCGGTGACGAGGGACAGCATCCGCCGCATCAGTCCGCTCATGCCGCGAAGCTCCGTTCCGGTCCCGCGACGAACCCGCTCTTCTCGCGAGACCAGATCAGGGTCGCGACGTGAATCTTCCGTTCGCCGAGCTCGATCACGTTGATGCTCGATGGGCGGCCGCCGCGCGAGCGGTTCGACACCGTCCCGGCGGTCGAGATCACGGTCCCTCGCTTCGTGTGCTCGATGTAGTGGACCGCCTCCTGATGATCGTGGCCGCAGAGCACGAGGTGGACACCGAGGTCGGCGAACGCGCCGAGGACGCGCGGGGTGTTGCGGAGTCCGTGACGCTGCGAGAGCTCGCCCTTGACCGGGTTGTGGTGCATGACGACGATGCGCCAGTCGTCAGGCGGCGAATGCGCGAATTCCTTCGCCGCGCGGTCGAGCTGTGATTTCTTGAGGGCACCGAGGACGCCGATGTCACGGACGTTCCAGGTCAGCGTGTGGCGCGAGACCCCATGGGCGGTGAGGAGGCCGACGAAGGTCGCGCCGTGAATGCGGAGCACCGGCTCGAGCTCCTCATCGATGTACTTCTTGTAGTTGGAATACCTCCCCAGGCGGTCCCCAATCTCGAGCGGGGCGCGCCACCATTTGACGTCGTGGTTCCCTGGCACCACGATCGTCTTGCTCACCTGCTGCGCGTGGCGGAGGAACGCGCGGGCGCGCTGGAATTCTCCCGAGCGCGCCCGTTGTGACAGGTCGCCGGAGATGGCGACGACGTCGAACTTCTGCTCCTGAATGACGGCCTCGATCGCCTCGATCTGCTCGGGGACGGCGGGCTTCCCGAAGTGCAGGTCGGAGGCGTGGAGGACTCGCGTCATCGCAACCTCGCGATGATCGCGCTGGTGAACTCGTCGGTGGTGGCCGTCCCCCCGAGGTCGCCGGTCAGCGTCTTTCCCTCCCGAATCGTGGCATACATGGCGTCGCGAATGCGTGTCGCGCGCGCGTGGTCGCCAAGATGATCGAGCATCATGCATGCCGCGAGCAGGAGCGCGCCAGGATTGGCGACGCCCTTGGTCGCGATGTCGGGTGCCGTTCCGTGCACCGCCTCGAAGATCGCCGCCTTCGCGCCGATGTTCGCCCCCGGCGCGAGTCCCAGCCCGCCCACGAGTCCCGAGATCTGATCGGAGAGGATATCCCCGAACAGGTTCGTCGTCACGATGACGTCGAAGGCCTCCGGACGCATGACGAGGCTCATGGCCATGGCGTCGACGATCTTTTCCTCGACTTCGATGCGGCCATCGTACTGCTTCGCGACGTCGCGGCCCACGTCGAGGAACAGCCCCTGGGAGAACTTGAGGATGTTCGCCTTGTGGACGATGGTGACCTTGCGGCGCCCGTGCTTCACCGCGTACTCGAACGCGTACCGGTGAATACGCTCCGACCCCGCGCGGGTGATGATCGCCACCGACTCCGCGGCGGCGTGAGGGTCGTCGCCGATCTTGATGTAGTGCTCCACGCCGACGTACAGCCCCTCGGTGTTCTCGCGCACGAGCACGAGGTCGACGTTGTCGTACCGCCGGCGGCCGGGCGTCACCGACTTCGCGGGGCGCACGTTCGCGTAGAGATCGAATTCCTTGCGAAGCGCGACATTCACGGAGCGGTACCCCGACCCGACCGGGGTCTCGAGCGGTCCCTTGAGCGCGAGGTGCGTTCGCGAGATCGATTCGAGCGTCTCGTCAGGCATCGGGTCGTCATGGACGGCGACGGCCGCCATGCCGGCGAGCTTTCGATCCCAGGCGATGTCCGCGCCGGCAGCCTCGAGGATGCGAACGGTCGCATCGGTAATGCCGGGGCCAATGCCGTCGCCGGGAATGAGCGTTATGGGGATGGACATGAAGGCTGGCTTAGCGCGCGGGGGGCAATTGTTCCAAGAGATGCGAACTGCGTGCTGCGAACTGCGTACTGCGAACTGCGTACTGCGAACTGCGTACTGCGAACTGCGAACTGCGAACTGCATCGGGAAAGCGTGTGACGCGGATGCGGCGGATTTCAGAGGCAAAACTGCACGGATCAACGGCAACTGCGAAAGCCTTGGGGACTGCAACACCTTGTGACGGGGATCGACCCTTCATGCGCGGGATAAAAGCAACAGCATATTACCGCCGGAGGTCGCGGAGGGCGCGGAGGGAACCGTTTGTCTGCGCTCTCTCTGCAGTAAAGGGCCGATGCCGTATCGGTGCAGTTTTGCCGTCCAGATCCGCCGCATCCGCGTCACAACGTTTTTCCTGATGCAGTTCGCAGTTCGCAGTTGTTCTACGGTGCCGCCACCTGGTCAGCCAGGCTGTTGGCCGCGCTTGCGATGACCCCGCGACCGAATGTCGATGCCGTATCCCCGCGCACGTCGCCGCCCCACGTCGCGCGAGAGAGGCGTGCGTCGAGCAGGAGCACGTGCACGACGGCGCGGCCGACGCCGCCGATCTTCTCGAAGCGCAGCTCGACGGGAAACAGCGCGTAGCGCGCGCCGTGGAGCGCAACGAGCGCGCGAAGCTGCGACGCCAGCGGCTCACCGAGCTGGCCGTCGGACCGCCGTCGCGCCAGGGGACGAAGTCCCTCGGCGGCCAGCGCCCGCGGATCGGGCGAGTGCGCCGCGTTGCGCTGGGCCGAGCGGATGAGCTGCTCCGGGAATACCCACCGCGTGCGGAATCCGCGCTCGCCGAGCGCGAAGGCGATCTCGTCATCCAGATCCGTCAGCAGCTGCCGCGGACGCTCAGCCGCTTCCGCCCACCCAAGGCTGTCGCCCGGCCGCAGGTAGTGCGTCGGAAGGACGATGACCTGCTGCCCCGCGAGCCCGGCAAGCGGGCGATTGGGGAGCGGGGCCACCTGTGCGTTGGGGTCGGGGCCGCGAGAGCACGCGGCAACGAGGGTAAGGCTGGCAACGAGGGCGAGGCGCTTCACGAGGCTCCGGTTTTGGTCGGGGGAAAGCTAACTGGGCGAACGGCCAAAGGGGACAGAGTGCGAACGAGGAACTGGCGTCGACACTCCCGCGGGCAAGAGCGGCCAGCCGCTTCCTCCTTCCTCGTTCCTCGTTCGCTCCCGATTTGACCGCGTGACATCGTCCGCCCAATTTACCCGCCGCCTCCCCAGAGCCTCGGACTCATGCGCAAGCCGTTGTCGATCCTCGGGTGGACCGCCGTCTCATTGCTCGGCGCGGGCGCGTTCGCATGGCTTGCGCTCTCTCGCGGCGAGACCGTCAGCGCGGCATGGCTCCTCATCGCCGCGCTTTGCACATACGCGGTCGCCTATCGGTTCTACAGCCGGATCATCGCGGCCAAGGTCTTCGCCCTCGACGCGCGCCGGCCCACGCCGTCGCGGCGACTCGAGGACGGATGCGACTACGTCCCCACCTACCGGTGGATCGTCTTCGGTCATCACTTCGCGGCCATTGCCGGCCCCGGGCCGCTCGTCGGACCCACGCTCGCGGCGCAGTTCGGCTTTCTCCCGGGCGCGCTGTGGATCATCATCGGCGTCGCGCTCGGCGGCGCGGTGCAGGATTTCGTCATCCTCGCGTCGTCGGTGCGGCGCAACGGGAAATCGCTCGGCCAGATGGCCAAGGACGAGATCGGCCCCGTCGCGGGATTCACCGCGCTCGTCGCGGTGCTCGGCATCATGATCGTGCTCATCTCCGTGCTCGCGCTCGTGGTGGTGAACGCACTCCGTGCGAGTCCGTGGGGGACGGTCACCATTGCACTGACGATTCCCATCGCGATGCTGCTTGGCGTCTACCTCCGCTGGATCCGGCCCGGCAAGGTGCTCGAAGCCTCGGCGATCGGGCTCGTCCTGCTAGTGCTCTCGGTGTATGCCGGGCAGTGGGTCGCCGCCCGCCCGGCGCTCGCCGAGGTGTTCACGCTCGACGGAACGACGCTGGCGTGGTGGATCATGGCGTATGGGTTCGCCGCCTCGGTGCTCCCGGTGTGGCTCCTGCTCGCGCCGCGCGATTACCTGTCGGCGTTCGTGAAGATCGGCGTCGTCGTCGCGCTGGCGTTAGGCATCCTGATCTCGCTCCCGCCGCTCCAGATGCCCGCGCTCACCCAGTTCGTCGATGGCACCGGGCCCATCTTCGCCGGCAAGGTCTTCCCGTTCGCGTTCATCACGATCGCCTGCGGCGCCATCTCGGGATTCCACGCGCTGGTGGCGTCAGGCACGACGCCGAAGATGCTGGAAAACGAGACGGACGCGCGCCCCATCGGGTACGGCGCAATGCTGATGGAGTCGCTGGTCGCGGTGATGGCCTTGATCGCGGCGTGTGTCCTCACGCCGGGGCTGTATTTCGCGATCAATGCGCCGGTCGCGGCGCTGGGCACGACCGCGGAGTCTGCCGCGACGGCGATCGCGCAATGGGGATTCACGATCACGCCGGCCGAAATTCACGCCATCGCGACGCAGGTGGGCGAGGAGACGATGCTCTCACGCACGGGCGGGGCGCCGAGCCTCGCCGTCGGCATGGCGAACATCTTCTCGCAGGTGCTCGGGGGGAGCGGCGCGATGGCACTCTGGTATCACTTCGCCATCATGTTCGAGGCGCTGTTCATCCTGACGACGCTGGACGCCGGCACGCGCGTCGGACGCTTCATGCTCCAGGACCTCGGCCGTCACGTGTGGGAACCGTTCGGGCGCGTCTCGTGGTACCCGGCGATCGTGATGTCGAGCGCGATCTTCGTCGCGATGTGGGGGCACTTTCTCTACCAGGGCGTGACGGATCCGCTCGGCGGCATCAACTCGCTCTGGCCGCTGTTCGGCATCGCGAACCAGCTGCTCGCGGCGGTCGCGCTCTGCGTGGGGACGACCGTCATCATCAAGATGGGCAAGGCTCGTTATGCGCCCATCACCCTCGCGCCGCTCGCCTGGCTCGTGGTGGTGACGATGGTGGGTGGATGGGCGAAGATCTTCTCCGACGATCCGCGTCTGGGCTTTCTCGCGCACGCGCGCCTGCTGTCCGACCAGCTCGCCTCAGGCGTCCTGCCGCGCGGCGCCGCCGATGCCGCCGCCGCAGCCCGGATGATCTTCAACGACCGCCTGGATGCCGCCGTCGCCGGCTTCTTCATGATCGCCGTGATCGTGATTCTCGCCGACTCGGCCAGGGAGTGGGTGGCGGTCGTTCGAGGGCGTAAGCCGGCCCGCAGCACTGAGGTGCCTTTTGAGGCGAGCCTGGCGACTGACTGACCCCAAGGGCGAACTGCGACCCAACTGCGAACTGCGAACTGCGAACTGCGACCCAACTGCACACAGGTCGCAGTTCGCAGTTCGCAGCAGTTCGCCCGTCGCAGCTCGCAGCTCTTTGTCAGTGTGCCACCGCGTAGGTGGAGAGGTGGGTCGTCAGGAACCCGACGGTGGCGTTCTGCCGGTCGTGCACCGTGGGCATCCGCTCGAGCGGGGCATCGGTGGCGTCGTCGATATGCCAGACCGAAACGTTCCCGCGCAAGAACTCCTGGCGCGAGCAGTGGGCATACCCTATCATGACCGCGATGGGACGCGCAAAGCCGAAGCGCTCGCGGCCCCTGGCGGTGATTCGCACGCGCAGCGCCCTGCCAGCGAGCGGCTGAATCGTGAAGCGCGTTGGCGTACGAACGGCTTCGGGAGGGATGAAGACGACGGCCGGTCCGGCGGAGAGAACGCCTCCCTCCGGGCCGATCATGGTCGAGGCGGTGGCGGAGACGTCGGATCCGCACGACGCCAGCCAGGCATCAGGCTGGGCCGCGGCGCGCGCGGAGAGTGAGGGTTGAGGCGCGAGTGAGCTCGTCGGCTCCACGTCGCCGCAGCCGACGCCAAGCGCGATCAGCAGCGCGGGTATGGCGACGGTTAGGCCCGAGGGGCGGTTCAATGAGTCCATCTGTGCTCCTGTGGGGTCTATAGGAGCGACGCCAGGCGGGAGCAGGCAGCAACCGGTCAGTCTGTCGCGGGAAGTATTCGGTGTCGAAGTCTGGTGCGGCACATTGCCGGGGCGCGTACGCGTCCACTTGACAGGGGGTGCAGACGTGATTGCGTCGGAGCGCGAGCAGCTCGAGGAAGGGCTGCGTCTGCAGAAGGCGGGATTGCTCGAGGAAGCGTTGCAGCTCTACGACGCGGCCTCGCGCAGTGGCGATGCGACCATCCGTGCACTGGCCCTATGCCGGAAGGCGGACCTCTATCGCGTGTGGTCGCGGTGGGAGCAGGCCGCCGACTCCGCGCGCGAAGGCGCCGCCGCCGCTCGCAAGGCGGGCGAGTACTCGCTGTACGCCGAGGCGATCAACGCGGAAGCGAACGTCTACCACCAGCGGGGGGAGTTCGACGCCGCCCTTCCGCTGTACGAGCGCGTTCTCGAGCTTCCGGTCGACGACCGTATTCGCGGGCTGGCGCTCCAGAACATGGGATCGATCGCCGCACAGCGGGCCGACCTCGATTCCGCCGAGCGACTGTTTCTCGATTCGTACTGGCACTTCCGTCGCGCCGGCTACGATTGGGGCGTCGCCTTCGTGCTCAACAACCAGGCGGCCGCCGCGCTCGACCGCGGCCGGTACTCGAGTGCAGCGACCATCGCCCGTCAGGCGATGGAAGCGGCGCGACAGGTGGACGACTTCGAGCTCCTCGGCATCGCGACGCTGAATTACGCCGAAGCGCTCGCCGCGCAGGATGATCTCCCTCATGCGGAGTCGCTCGCGGCGGGGGCGCTCGGCTTCTTCGTGCTCGCCAAGAGCGAGGTGCATCGCGCACAGTGTCTACGCGTGCTCGGCGACATCTACGTCCGCCGGGGGGAGACGTCGCGCGCACGTGCCTGCTACATGCAGGGCCTCGAGGTCGCCGTTCCGCTCGGCTCGCGGTTCGACACCGACAAGCTGCGGGAATCGCTGGCGCGCCTGGGCGGCAGCGATATGCCGGCGGACCGCACGGTCGCCGACGAGCGCCGGCCCGAGGTGCGTCGCTCGGACGACCATCCGAACGACGAGGCGACGCAGTCGCCGCCGGCGTGAAAGCCATCCTCGCGGCGATCGCGCACGCACTCCGCGTCGTCGCGGGCGCGCCGCGATACGACGCCTATCGCGCACACATCGCGCGACACCATCCACAGATCGAGCCGATGTCGCGCGACCAATTCGAGCGCGCGCGGCTCGACGAGCGCTATTCGAAACCGGGGGCGAAATGCTGTTGAAACAGCTGCGCACTGCGAACTGCGTGTTGCGAACCATCGCTTGTTCCGTTTTCCTTGCGCCTGTCGCGCTGTCTGCGCAGGAAGCATCGGGACCAGCGCTCACGGCGGAGCAGCAGGTCGCCGTCGCCGTATTGCCGCTCCCTGCCGATCTACGCGCGGGGGCGACCGTCCTCGGCTACGACGCCAGCGGGAAGCTCACGCCGCTCCGCAAGGGTACGGGCGAGATGACGTGCCTGGCGCCTAACAGGACCATCTCCCGCTTTCACGTCGCCTGCTACCACAACTCCCTGGAGCCATTCATGGCGCGGGGGCGCGCGCTGCGCTCGAGTGGGGTGAACGGCGATGCGGTCGACAGCGCCCGTTTCAGCGAGGTCAAGACGGGAAAGCTCGCCGTTCCGAAGGGGCCGGCGTCGCTGTACTCGCTCACAGGTGAGTGGACCACGCTCGACGCGGCGGCGCTGACCGCCAACGGCGCGCGACGGCTATTCGTCGTCTACATCCCGTTCGCGACGGCGCAAACCACGGGACTGTCCGACAAGCCCACACGGGGCACGCCGTGGCTCATGGGTGCCGGCACGCCCAAGGCCCACATCATGTTCGTGCCGGAGATGTAGCGCTCGGAACGACGATCCAGAGACCGATGCTCGCGAGCATCGCGGCCGCCGCGCCGACGCTGAAGGCGGTGAAAGCGCCAAAGCGGTCGTAGATCGTCCCGAAGATCACCGACGCCGGCAGCGCTCCGAGCCCGATCGCGAGGTTGTACCAGCCGAAGGCCGCACCGCGGCGTGAGGCCGGCACAATGTCGGCGACCAGTGCGCGCTCGACGCCCTCGGTGAGGCCGAAGTACACCCCGTAGATCGCGAAGAGCGCCCACACGTGCCACGCGTCAGTGGCATGCCCGAACATCAAGTAGACGAGCGCGTAGACCATCCAGCCCGCGACGATCACCGGCTTGCGTCCGCGGCGGTCGGAGAGAATTCCGCCGGGGGTGCTCGAGACGGACTTCACGAGATGCAGCATGGCCCAGAGCACCGGCAGGAGCGCCGCGCCGACCCCGAGCTCCGTCGCGCGCAGCAGGAGAAACGCGTCCGTCGAGTTGCCTAACGTGAAGAGCAGCAGGATGCCCAGGTAGGCGAAGAAACGGGTTCCCAAAGGCGCTGGAGGCGCTGGAGGCGCTGGAGGCGCTGAAGGCGCTGAAGGCGCTGAAGGCGGCTCTCGAACGGCGAGGATCAGCGTGATCACCGCGATTCCGGCGGGGATCGCCGCCAGCCAGAAAATCGTCCGAACCCCGACGCCCATCTGCGACATCAGGACGTACACGATGAGCGGACCGATCACGGCACCGGCGTGGTCGGCGGCGCGGTGAAATCCGAAGGCGCGCCCGCGCAAGGCGGGGTCGACCGAGTCGGCAATCAGCGCATCGCGTGGGGCGCCGCGAATTCCCTTCCCCACGCGGTCGGTCACGCGGATAAGCAAGACGTGCGCGCCAGTCTGCGCGAGGGCGACCAGCGGGCGAACGGCCGACGCAAGCGCATATCCGGCCACGACGAGTGGCTTGCGCCGCCTGGTGCGATCGGACAGCCACCCGCTCGCGAGCTTGAGCAGCGCGGACACGGAATCCGCCGCTCCCTCTATGGCTCCGACGAAGGCAGCGCTTGCGCCGAGGGTGGCGGTCAGGAACAGGGGCAGGAGCGGATAGATCATCTCGCTCGACGCATCGGTGAAGAAGCTCACCGCCGCGAGGGCGATGACGTTTCTGCCGAGGCCGCGCGTCATCGAGGGCGAACTGCGAACTGCGAGCTGCGAGCCGCGAACGCGATCGTTGAGACCGCCGTTCGCAGCCCGCAGTTCACAGCCGTAGTCACGCGAGTCCCATCCCCCACCGCGCCAACGGCGTCGGCAGCGCGCCGTACGAGAGCAGCTCATCATGGAAGGCTCGGAGCGAAAACATCGCCCCTCGGGCCTCGCGTGCGTCGTCGCGCAGACGCAGGATCTCGCGCCGGCCCAGCGCGTAGCAGAGCTGGTAGGTGGGAAAGGCGCAGTACCGAACCGCCTCTGCGCGCGCAGCGCTCTCCTCGAGACCGAGCTCGTCACGCAGGATCGCGGCGGCCGTGTCGACCGTCATCCCCTTGGTGTGGAGCGAGACGTCGAGAATCACTCGCAGCGCACGCCACAGCAGGTGATGAACCTGGAAGAAGCGCGCGGCGGGGTCGCGGATGAACCCCTGCTCCGCCATGAGATTCTCGCAGTAGAGCGCCCACCCTTCCTGCGACGCGGGACTCGCCAGAACCCGTCGCACGTGCCGCGGGAGGGCACAGGCGGTCACGATCTGCAAGTGGTGACCGGGAATGCCCTCGTGCAGCGCCGTGCTCGGCAGCTCGGCGCGACAGTGCAGGCGCCACGGCTCGCTCGGCCGGGGCAGGGTGACGAAAAACGTCCCGCGCGCGTCGCCGTCGAAGGCGGCTGGACCCTGATACGCCGCGAATGGGATGAGCGCGCGCAGGAAGTCGGGAGTTGGCGAGACGAGGAGCTCCCCTTCGGGAACGGTCACCAGCCCGCGCTCGACGGTGAAGTCGAGCGCGGCCCGCATCGCGCTCCGGTACTCATCCACGGCGGTATCCCGGGTCGGCGTGTCCTCGCGCAGGACGCGCACGACCTCTCGCCACGGCGTCTTCGGGCGGAGCTCGTCGGCGAGCCGCTCGAGCTCCTCGATGGCCTCGGCGCGCAGTCGCTCCCCAAACCGCAGCAGCTCGTCCGCGTTCTCGCGGATCATGTGCGCGGTGTGGAGCTTGAGATCGAACAGCTCGCGTCCGATGCCGAAGTCGCGCTCGCCGGTGGGCTCCAGGAGGGCGAGCGCGTCTCCATATCGATGGAGCGCATCGACGGCCGCGTCGCGGGCGTCGGCGAGGGCGATCGGATCGATGGGAAGGCTCACTTTCGCGAGCCCATCGCGAAGGAGCAGGACGCCGCCGGCGATCATCGCCCGAGCCGTGTCGAGAAAGACGGCCCGCGGCTCGGTCAGCGCGGCGGCGGCCTCGTCGAGAAAACGCGGCATCGCCTGGACGCGCGCGAGCAGCGCCGACCCGCGACGCGCGGGATCGTTCGCTTCCCGCGCCAGGAGCAGGTGAATGCCGTTGAGCGCATAAAGGAGCGCGTGCGCCGGATTGCGCGCGTGCGGCTTCTCGCGCTCGAGGACGAGCAGATCGTGACGCGCGGCGTGCAGCGTCGCCGTGCGGTCGATCTCGTCGTCCAGCGACGGCGCCTCGACCTCCTCGAGGCTGGCCGCGTACGACCGCAGCGCCGCGGCGTATTCGCGCAGCGACGCCGAATCGAGGCGCGGAAGCTCCGAGTCGAACTCGTGCCGGCCGACGAACGTGCCCTCGACCGGATTGATCCGCCAACGGAGATCGAGGTATCCCTCGAGGACGTCGGCGAGCGCGCTCACGCCCGCGCGGGCTGCCGCTTTCGCTCGTCGACCATCGCGTGCAGCTCGTCGTCACGGATCACGCGATTCATCCGCTTGGCGGCATCGAACAGCATCTGGCACAGCGCGTCGTCGGCGGGATCGTAGCCGTGCTCCTCGAGCCAGCACTTCACGTTCGAGAGCCCCGACACGGGGGAGATCTCGATGCGCTGCGCGAGACCGAAATCACCGGCGGGCACTCCCGAGTAGATGCGGTCGGCGAGCCAGGCGTGTCCCTTCTTGCGCGCCTTGATGATCGCCGCGGCATGCACGCCCGTTCCAGTCCGGAACGCGTCGTCTCCGAGCACGGGGTAGCTGGGCGGGATGGGAACACTGCAGGCCCGTGAGGCGAGCCGTGAGTATTCGGGGAGCTTGCTCAGGTCATGCCGGTGGGCCCCGAGCAGCTTGAGATTGATCAGCAACAGATCCATCTCCGCGTTGCCCACGCGCTCGCCGATGCCTAACGCCGTCCCGTGCACGCGATCGACTCCCTCCTCGATCGCGGCGAGGCAGTTGGCGAGCCCGAGGCCCCGGTCGCGGTGGCCGTGCCAATCGAGCTTCACCGCCTCGCCGCTGGGCTCGATGATCTCATCCCGAACGAATCGCACCAGCCGGCGCACGCCGTCGGGCGTCGCGTGTCCGACCGTATCGGCGAGACAGAGCCGTCGGGCGCCCCAGCGAATCGCGTTGCCGTAGAGGGCCTTCAACGTGTCGGGGGCCGCGCGCGTCGTGTCCTCGGTGACGAACATGACTGGCAGCCCCTCGCGCACGGCGAACGTTACCGCCTCCTCGCTCACGCGCAGCATCTTGTCGAGGGTCCAATCCTCGGCGTACTGCCGAATCGGCGACGAGCCGATGAACGTCGCCGCCTCGATGGGGATGCCAGCTTCCTGCGAGATACGAGCGACGGGCTCGACGTCGGAGATGACCGTGCGCGCCGCGCAGTTGGCCTCGAGGTCGAGGCCAGTGGACGCGATCTCCCTGGCGAGCGCGAGTGTGTCGGCGCGCGCGCGTGGTCCCGCTCCGGGCAGGCCGATGTCGGCGGACGCGATGCCGAGATCGACCATGAGGTGAAGGAGACGCTTCTTGTCGTCGATGACGGGGTCGGTCACCGACGGACATTGCAGCCCGTCGCGCAGGGTCTCGTCGTTGAGCTCGACGTGGCATGCCCCCCAGTCGAAGGGGGCGCCCTCCTGGTTCCAGTCGTGGATCAGGTCCTGTTCGCGCATGGGGGAAATCTAGGCGTTGGGGGCGCTGGGGGCGCTAGGGGCGCTGACGTGGCAGGGGCGCTGGAAAAGCGCTGGAGGAGCGCTGAAGGCGCTGACCTGCCCACGGGTTCAGCGCCTCGAGCGCCTCGAGCGCCTCGAGCGCCTCCAGCGCCTCTAGCGCCTCTAGCGCCTCTAGCGCCTCTAGCGCCTCTAGCGCCTCTAGCGCCTCTAGCGCCTCTAGCGCCTAGATTCAATCCATGCTCCGTCAGCTCTGGCACCATCAGGCTCTTCGTCACGCACGGCTACAACTCGCGTCGCGCGACCAGGAGATCGTGCGCGAGCAGATTACCGTGTCGGAGATCGCGGCGCCGACCGGCGAAGAGAATGAGCGGGCGCAGTGGGTGGCGCAGCGGTTCGAGACGCTCCAGCTGGCCGAGGTGCGCATCGATGCCGCCGGGAACGTCATCGGACGTCGCCGCGGAACGACGGACGGGCCACCGGTGCTCGTCTGCGCACACCTCGACACTGTCTTCCCGCGTCAGACACGCGTCAGCGTGGCGCGGCAGGGCAACCGCCTCGCTGGACCCGGCATTGGTGACAACGGCCGTGGAGTCGCTGCGATGCTCGCGATCGCGACAGCGCTGGACGGAGAGACACTGGCGACGGAGCGTCCCGTCGATTTCATCGGGACGACCGGCGAAGAGGGCGCGGGCGATCTCCGCGGCGCGAAGCACCTGTTCGCGCACGAGGGGCGCGAGGCGGCGGCGGCGGTCATCCTCGACGGTGCAGGCGACGAGCGCATCGTCCACCGCGCGCTCGCATCGCGCCGGTACCGGCTCACCTTTCAGGGGCCGGGCGGGCACAGCTGGACGGCGTTCGGCGTGCCTAACGCCGTGCACGCCGCCGCGGTCGCCACCGCGCGGCTGGCTCGGGTCGTCCTTCCGACCACGCCGCGAACCACGCTGTCGGTCGGCCGCATCGGCGGGGGAATCTCGGTGAACTCCATCCCCGACCGTGCCTGGCTCGAGGTCGACGTGCGGTCCGCGTCCGGGGCGGTGATCGCGCGCCTCGACCGCGAAGTGCGCGACGCCGCCACCGCCGGCGCGATGGAGGAAAACGCGCGCCGCGCCCTGGGAGCGACGCCGCTGACGTACGCGGTGGAGGTGATCGGCGAGCGCCCCGGCGGCGAAACGCCGGCGGATCACCCGCTCGTGCTCGCGGCGATGGAGGCGACGCGCCTCATCGGCCGCAGCCCGGAGCTCGCGATCGCCTCGACCGACGCGAACATCCCGATCAGCCTCGGCATCCCGGCGGTGGCCATTGGCGCCGGTGGGCGCGGAGGCGATGCGCATACGCCGGGAGAGTGGTTCGAGAATACCGAGGGCACCCTCGGGCTGAGCCGCGCCCTGGGCGTCGTGGTAAATGCGGCAGGGCTCGTCGTGTAGGGCCAAACGGCATAACCACAGAGGCACGGAGGCACAGAGGAAAACCCGCACTGCAAAGGCCTTT
>JAICOJ010000208.1 GCA_025930755.1 Gemmatimonadaceae bacterium | reverse complement strand
CGCGTACGAGATGAACTTGACACCCTGATCAGGATCGAACTTCCGGGCAGCGGTGAGCAGCCCGACGTTCCCCTCCCCGATCAGGTCGATGAGCGGCAGTCCGCGGTTCTGATACTTCTTGGCGACGGAAACGACGAAGCGGAGATTCCGCTTCACCAGCTCGTGCATGGCGTCCTGATCCCCTTTGCGGATGCGCCTCGCCAACTCCTTCTCCTCGGCGGCATTCAGCAAGGGGTACTTACTTGCCTCGGCAAAGTACTGGTCGAGGATGTCGCGGTCAGCTTCGCCCGGACCGATTTCGACCGGGGTGGTGCGACGGCGACGACGTTTCGCTTCAGCCATGATTTTGAGCCTCCCGGGTTGCGCCTCATCCCCCGCAACAAGCGAACCGCGGCGCCGACCAACCGACGGCCCGTTAACCGCCTCCTACGGGCTCGAAGCGTCGTCCTTTCGGGCCTCGGCCGAGGGTGCTCGCGGCCGGACGAACCGGAGTAGAAAGGCGATCAGCAGGACGACGATGCCGGCAATGCGAAAGTACGAATCGTCGGTGCGATACCCCCACACCCACAGGATCAATCCGATCACGAACAGCGCGAGCTTCCAGCGCACCATAGGACTCATGACCCACCGCGCCTTCGCTGAAGAAAACGTTGAACGCCCTCGCGGAACTCGTCGGTCATGCGTGCTTCCGCGTTCGCCTGAGCGCCGTGCGCGATGCCGCTTTCGAAGGGTCTGCCTTCGAGCTCGTAGAACAGTTTCTTCGTCCGACGCACCGCTTCGCGCGGCGACCGGGCGATCGCCTCACAGATTTCGTCCACCTTCGCACCGAACGGCTCGTCCGCCAGCACGCGGCTGACCAGTCCCAGCTTCTCCGCTTCGCCGGCCGACACCGACCGGCCGGTGATGGCGAGATCGAACGCCTGACGCTCTGGAACGATCCTCCGGAGAATGGTCATCACCATCGCCGGCACGAAGCCGATGCGGACCTCGGGATACGCAAAGGTCGCATCGGGATGCGCGAGCACAAGATCGCACGCCGTCGCGAGTCCGGCGCCGCCGGCCAGCGCCCGCCCGCGAACGGCGGCCACGACGGGAACGGGAAGCTGCCGAATCGTGGTAAAGACGCGACCGAGCGCGCGTGCGTCCTCGAGTTGTGCCTCACGATCCGCCCCAACGAGAGATTCGAGCGCTTCGAGATCGGCGCCGGCACAGAAGTCGTCGCCCTCGGCGTCGATGAGGACCACTCGCGTCTCCGCCGCGGACGCAAGCGACTCGAGGGCCTGAACGATCTCGTCGGCCATCGGCCGATCGAGGGCGTTCTTCTTCTCTGGCCGCGCCAGGGTGATGCGGCCGACGCCCTCGGTACGGGACACCCGCACTCGATTCACTGGCCGCCCCGCGGCAGCCCGAGCGTCCGACCCTCCTCGTCAGGCACGTCGAGCACCATGCGCAGGAGCGCGGTGCTGAACACCTTCCCCTGCGCATCGGTCTTGAGCGACAGCGTGCCCCCGCCTCCCAGCGCGCCGTGCAGCAGGAAGTTGAGCGCATCGAGATTCGGAAGGGCGTACCGCTCGACGGGACCGGTGATCATCCCCCGAAAATGCGTCGCGACGCGCTCCGTCGTGAGCTCGCGCTCCAGTATCGGGTACCACGCGGTGCGCATCGCGATGACGCCGACGTTCGCCGTGTCTCCTTTGTCGCCCGAGCGAGCGTGCGCGATGTCGACGAGACGGACTTTCATGGCGAGTACATCTCCACACGCGTGGTGATCTCGCGCTTGTCGACCAGCGCCGGCCAATACGCGACGACTTCCTCCGTCTTCGGCCGTCCGCCGGCGAACCCCGTGACACTCGGCGGCCCGTTGAGCACGAGAGGCGCAATCTCGCGCGTGAACCGCTCTACTGTGGCACGATCGGCGGATCGCACGCCAACGCGGAGCTGAATCTCCGGCGCGTCGCGCCCATCGCCCGCGAGCGCACCGTGCGTGGCGGTCGCGCCGAGAAACTCGGTGTGAATCTCCTCGAAGCGGAGCCCGAGACGGTCGAGTCGCTGGCGAAGCACTCGATCGGCGAGGCGTGCCTTCTCGATCGCATCGGGCCAGACGTAGACGAGAGTCCCCACCGCCTTGAAGCCCGCGCGGTACGCAATCGACACCTTGAGCTTGTCGGTTGGCGGCTTGCCAGTGATTCCGGAGACTTTCACGCGATCCGGGCCGGCATCCTCGACCTGGATGCTGGTGAAGTCCGCGATCACGTCCGGGGTGATGTACTCGTGCGGATTCCCCATCTCGTAGACCAGCTGCTCGATGACGGTGTGGCGCGAGATCCGTCCGCCGGTGCCGGGATGCTTGGTGATGTAGAAGGTTCCGTCGGCCTGCGCTTCCACAATCGGATATCCGACGTCGGCGAGATCGGGGATATTCCGCCAGTCGAAGAGACAGTTTCCTCCCGAGCACTGCGCGCCGCACTCGATGATGTGGCCGGCGACGATCCCGGCGGCGAGCCGATCCCAGTCGTCGCGCTTCCAGTCGAACTCATGCAGCAGCGGCGCCATGGTCAGCGCGGTATCGGTGGACCGCCCTGTAATCACGACGTTGGCGCCCTGGCGCAGCGCCTGGACGATTGGCCCGGCCCCGATGTAAGCGTTGGCCGACAGAACGCGATCTCGAATCGTGGCGAGCGGCTCGCGCGTGTCCATGTTGGCGAGCGCCTGCCCCTTGGCCAGCAAGTCGTCGATGCGGGGGAGGACATCATCGCCGGTTACCACGCCAATGCGAATGCGATCCGCGACGCCGTGCTTTCGCGCCGCCGTATGAACCGCGGCCGCGCTCGCCGGCGGGTTCACTCCTCCCGCGTTCGCGATCACTCGCACTCCGCGATCGGCGACCGCAGAGAAGACGCTCTCCATCGCGCCGACGAAGTCGCGCGCGTAGCCCATGGAGGGGTCGCGCTCCTTCTGCTTCTGAAGGATCGACATCGTGACTTCCGCCAGATAGTCGAGCATCAGGTAGTCGATGGGGCCGCCTTCGACCTGACGCCGCGGCGCCTCGAGCCAATCACCCCAGAATCCCTGCCCCGCTCCGACGCGCACGGTGCGGCTCATGCGTCCTCCCCGAGATGCGGCGGCAGCACGAACGGACCGAGGTGAGGGCCGCGATTCTGGAGGCCGGCGCGCAACGCGAGGGAGAGCGTTTGGCGCGCGTGCTCCGGATAGATGATCGCGTCGACATACCCACGCGCCGCGGCGAATCGCGCGTCCAGTTGGTGCTCGTAGTCGGCGCGCATCTCTTCCACCGCGCTCTCCAGCTCGGGTGGCGTCTGACCCTTCTTCTTCGCCTTCTCGAGCGCCGGTCCGTGCACGGCCTGAACGGCTGACTCGCCTTCCATTACGCCCATTCGCCCGGTCGGCCAGCTGAAGATGAAGTCGGGATCGAATCCCTGGCCGGCCATCGCGTAATAGCCCGCGCCCGACGCGTGGTTCACGGTGAGCACGAGCTTCGGGACACGCGCCGTCGCCATCGCTTCCACGAACCGCGCGCCGGCCCGGATGATCCCCTCATGCTCGGCCTCGGTGCCCACCATGAAGCCAGAGACATCCTGGACGAACAGCAGGGGAATCCCCTGCCGGTCACATCGGTCAATGTAGTACGCGACCTTCTCCGCGCTCTCGGCGTAGATGATCCCGCCGAACCGCGGGCGCTCGCCGGCGCGCCCTTTCACGAGGCCGCGCTGATTGGCGATGATCCCGACAGCTTGCCCGTCGATTCGCGCATCCGCACAGATCATCTCGCGGGCGAGGGACTCCTGGAACTCGTCGAGCGCCCCATCGTCGGCGATCGCCCGCAGAACGGCGTGCATGTCGTAGGACATGCGGTGGTCGCTGGGGAGGAGATCGTAGAGCGCGGACAGTTCCGCGCTGCGAACTGCGAACGGTGAATTGCGAACTGCGAACGGCGAGCTGCGAGGCAGTCGGTCGACGAGATCGCGTATCTTGGCGCAGCAGGCGGCGTCGTCAGGCACCTTGTAATGCGCCACCGCGCTGATCTCGGTATGCGTGCGCGCGCCGCCGAGGGACTCCCCGTCGACCACTTGTCCCGTCGCACCTTTCACGAGGTTGGGCCCGCCGAGTCCCATGAACGAGGTATTCTCGACCATGAGGATGACGTCGGAGAGCGCAGGCAGGTAGGCGCCGCCGGCGATGCAGGGTCCCATGACGGCCGCGATCTGCGGCACGTGCAGATAGCGCCGCATGATCGAGTTGTAGTAGAAGATCCGACTGGCGCCATACTGCCCGGGGAACACCCCGCCCTGATAGGGCAGGTTCACGCCAGCGGAATCGACGAGGTAAATGATCGGAATGCGGCACCGCATCGCGATCTCTTG
>JAICOJ010000127.1 GCA_025930755.1 Gemmatimonadaceae bacterium | reverse complement strand
GTCGGGTATCGTGGGGGGAGTGATTCTCGGGCTCGGGCGTGCCCTGGGCGAGACCATGGCCGTCACGATGCTCATCGGGAACAGACACGAGATCGCTGCATCGCTGTTCGCACCCGGATATACCATGGCGTCGCTCATCGCGAACGAGTTCGCGGAGGCCTCGGGGGACTTGCATCTTTCCGCCCTCATGGCCGTCGGCTTCACGCTCTTCGTCATCACCATTCTCGTCAACGCGCTCGCCCGCTGGCTCGTGTGGCGGGTAACTCGCGGTGCCGGAGGCGGCACGTGAGCACGCCTCTCGTAGCTCGTCCGCAGGTACCGCCGCGACGTCCACGACCGAGCCAGAGCCAGCGCGCGTTCGCCGAGCGGACGCAACGTACACTTTGGCGCCGCCGGCTCGTGAATCGCGTCATGGTCGTCATTCTGGGGACGGCCGCGATCGTGGCGACGCTCCCACTGCTCTTCATTCTCTTTCATCTCGTGAAGGAGGGAGCGAGCGCGATCTCCCTCGATTTCTTCACCCGGATGCCGAAGCCCGTGGGCGAGGCGGGCGGCGGCCTGGCCAATGGAATCGTCGGCACGCTCATCCTCGTAGGAGTCGCCGCCGCGATCGGGCTGCCGATCGGTGTCGGAGCCGGCCTGTATCTGGCGGAGAATGGGCGCACGCGTCTCGCCAATACCGTCCGATTCCTGTCCGATGTGCTCAACGGTCTCCCCTCGATCGTGATGGGGATTTTTGCCTGGCAGTTCCTCGTCCGCCCCATCGGCCACTTCTCGGCGCTGGCGGGGAGTGTGGCGCTGGCAGCCATGATGATCCCCATGGTGACGCGAACGACGGAGGAGATGGTCCGCCTCGTTCCGGTCGCGCTGCGTGAGGCGGCCCTCGCGTTAGGCTATACGCGCTGGCGGACCTCGCTGACCGTCGTGCTTCGCACCGCGACGGCCGGCATCGTGACCGGCGCGCTGGTCGCCATTGCCAGAATCGCCGGGGAGACCGCCCCGTTGCTGTTCACCGCGTTTGGAAACCAGTTCTGGTCCGTTCGTCTCAGCGAACCGATCGCCGCTCTCCCGCTTCAGATTTTCACCTATGCCGTCAGTCCCTACGACGAATGGCACGCCCTCGCCTGGGCGGGAGCCCTCGTCCTCATTGCGCTCGTCCTCCTCATCAGCCTCGCGGCCCGCTTCGCGACCCGTGCACGCTTCGGCGGCATGGGTGACTGACGACGCAGCCGTGGAAGCGCCGGTGACCCTGCGGGAGACGCGCGAGACATCGGCCGCGTCGCCCGCCCGGCTGGATACGCATGCGCTCAATGCGTACTTCGGCGCGGTGCACGCCATCAAGGACGTCACGCTCGCGCTTCCCGACCGCCGCGTCACCGCCGTGATCGGACCATCCGGGTGCGGCAAATCGACGTTTCTGCGATGCCTGAACCGCATGCACGAGACGATTCCGGGCACGCGCGTGTCCGGGCGGGTGCTGCTCGACGGGGCCGATATCTATGCGCCCGGGAGCAACCCGATCCGGGTGCGCCGGCACATCGGCATGGTCTTCCAGCGACCGACTCCCTTCCCCACGATGTCGGTGCGTGACAACGTCGCAGCGGGGTTGCGCATTCTCGGGAAGGACACTCCCGGCAAGCGCGAGACCGATGCGATCGTGGAGCGGGCCCTGCAGCGCGCGGCGCTGTGGGAAGAGGTGAAGGACCGCCTGGGCGCGAGCGCGACCGCGCTGTCGGGAGGTCAGCAGCAGCGGCTGTGCATCGCGCGCGCGCTCGCGACCGAGCCCGAAGTTCTGCTGCTCGATGAGCCGACCGCCTCGCTGGATCCCCTCAGCACGCAGCGTGTCGAGGAGCTCGTCTATGAGCTCCGCCGGGACATGACCGTCGTGATCGTCACCCACAACATGCAGCAGGCGGCACGCGTCTCCGACATGACGGCGTTCTTTCTGAGTGGGGAAATGGTGGAGGCGGCGCCGACGCGTGCGCTGTTCACGACGCCCGCCGACCAGCGAACTGAGGCGTACATCACCGGTAGGTTCGGGTGAGAGAGACCGAACGAGGAACGAGGAACGAGGAAGCGGCGACGGCCCGCGTCGGCACCGAGCCGGAGGCTCGAGCGTCCTCTTCCTCGGTCCTCGGTCCTCGTCCGGCTTCGCCTCACCCCGGCACCGTTCACTCCGAGAAGTTTTCCTTCTGGTACGGCCCGAAGCAGGCGCTGCACGACATCACACTCACGATGCCGGCTCGGTCGATCACAGCCCTGATCGGGCCGTCGGGCTGCGGCAAGTCGACCTTCCTTCGCTCGATCAACCGGTTGAATGCGCTTATCATTGGCGCGCGCGCCGAGGGCAGGATCCGGCTCGACGAGGAGGACATTTACGCGCCGGGCACCGACGTCGTGGCGCTTCGCCAGCGCGTCGGCATGGTGTTTCAGCGCTGGAATCCATTTCCGAAGTCGATTTACGACAACGTCGCGTACGGACCACGCATCAACGATTCCCCGTCCCGCGCCGCACTCGACGAGATCGTAGAGACATCGCTCCGACGTGCTGCCCTCTGGGACGAGGTGAAGGACCGATTGCGGCAAAGCGCCCTCCGCCTGTCGGGCGGACAGCAGCAGCGCCTCTGCATCGCGCGCGCACTCGCCAATGAGCCGGAGGTGTTGCTGCTCGATGAGCCGGCGAGCGCCCTCGATCCTATCGCCACCCAGCGCATCGAGGAGTTACTATACGAGTTGAAGCAGGAGCTCACGGTCGTCATCGTCACGCACAACCTGCAGCAGGCCGCGCGTGTGTCGGATTACACGGCGTTCTTCTACCTCGGGCGTCTCGTCGAAGCGGACGCGACGAACCAGATCTTCACGAACCCGCGCGAGGACCAGACCGACGCCTACATCACCGGGAGATTCGGATGAGCGCTGATCGTTCGCATCGCCACTTTCATGATCAGCTCGATGCGCTGAAGCGCATGATGATCGACATGTCGGAAAAGGCGGAGCGCCTGGTGGAGCTCTCCGTCGAGGCGTTGCTCGAGCACGACGCCGGCAAGGCGCAGGCGGTAATCGCGGGCGACAAGACGATCGATGCGCTGGAGATCGAGGTGGAGCAGGCAGCCATCGCGATGCTGGCGCTCCAGCAGCCCATGGCGCGCGATCTTCGATTCATCGTCGCCGCCATCAAGGTCTCGAGCGATCTCGAGCGGGTCGGTGACCACGGGGTGAACATCGCCCAGTCGGCGCTGCGACTGATCGAGATGAAATCGAACATCACGCCCGACCCCGAGATTCAGGATATGGCGCGGCGCGCGCGGGCGATGCTCAGCGAATCACTGGATGCGCTCATTCGTGCGGACGGGGCCCTCGGGCGCGCTGTGTGTCGCGCGGATGATGCGGTCGACGCGCTTCAGGACTCGGTCTTTCGCATTCTGCTGACGCACATGATGGAGAGCCCCACGCGCATTTCCGAGGCCCTCGAGCTGCTGCTCGTTGGGCGGAACCTCGAGCGCGTGGCCGACCTCGCCACCAACATCGGCGAAGACGCCGTCTACCTCGCCGAGGGGAAGCAGATCAAGCATCACTTCGAGGATCGGAGCGCCTCCGCTGCCGGCTGACGTCGCGGGCAGCGCGGCCCCAGGGCGCGCGCGTACCGGCTCCAACGGCGGCCAGGAGCCGCACCCCGGGCGCGTGGCCGCGATCGACATCGGGTCGAACTCGGTCCGGCAGATCGTGGCCGATGTCGCGCCTGACGGGGCAATCCGTGTCGTCGACGAGATGCGCGCCAGCCCACGCCTCGGCGCAGGGCTCACCGAAGGCGGGGCGCTCGCGGACGAAGCAATGCGGGCCGCCGTCGAGAAGGTCGCCCACATGGTCACGCTCGCACGACAGATCGGGGCGTCGAAGATCGAGGCGGTCGCGACCAGTGCCGTGCGCGACGCCACCAACGCTGACGTTTTTCTCGAGCTCGTTCGGGAGCAGACCGGCATCAACGTGCGCGTTCTGTCGGGGCGCGAGGAGGCGCTGCTCGGGTTCCGCAGCGCGCTCGCGCACTTCGATCTCGCGGACGGGCGCGCCGCGGTGATGGACATCGGCGGCGGCTCCCTCGAGCTGGCACTGTCGGTCGACGGTCTTCTCGAGCGGCTGGAGTCGTTCCCATTTGGCGCGCTTCGCCTCACCGAGCAGTTCCTGCGAGAACCCATACGACGGCGTGACGTTCGTAAGCTGCGCAAACACGTCCGCGAGGAGCTCCGCGGTAGGCTGCGTGCCCGCGACTGGCGCCGTGCCCAGCTCATTGCCTCCGGAGGTACGTTCACGACGCTGGCATCGATGTCGCTCGCGCGGCAGGACATCACGACCGCGCAGACCGTTCAGGGATCGCGCGTCGCGCGGAGCGAGCTCGAGCACATCCTCGAGGCCCTCCAGGACATGTCGCTCGAGGAGCGCCGAGCAGTTCCCGGGCTCAGTGCGGCGCGCGCGGACATCATCGTCGCCGGTCTCGCCGTTGCGGCGGAAGTCATCGCTCGGCTCGATGCGCCGGAGCTCAGCGTTTCCGCGTACGGGATCCGCGAGGGGTTGCTGCTCGAGACCGCGCGGATCGCGCCGCCCGCCGCAGGCACGGGCGACGCTCGGGAGCGGTCGGTCCAGCGCCTCGCGACAACCTGTCGATTCGAGGAGCGTCACTCGCAGCACGTGCAGACGCTCGCCCTTCAGCTGTTCGATGCGTTAGGCGATCGGCTCGGCTGCACCGCGCGCGATCGGGATCTGCTGTCCGACGCGGCCCTCCTGCACGACATTGGCTATCACATCAGCTACAGCAAGCACAACAAGCACTCGTACTACCTGATTCTTCACGCCGAGCTGCTGGGGATGACGCCCGCCGAGCAGGTGATCGTCGCCAACGTCGCGCGCTACCACCGGGGCTCGCCCCCGAAGAAGAAGCATCGCCAGTTCGGCGTCCTCGATCGCGATCTGCGGAGCCGTATCAAGCGCCTCGCCGCGATCCTCCGCGTCGCCGATGGTTTCGACCGCGGACACATCTCCGCGGTGTCCCGCGTCAAGACGCGATGGACCGAGCGGGCGCTGCGCGTCACCCCGGTGGCATCCGCCAAAGCCCGGTCGCTACGCCTCGAGCTCTGGGGGGCGAGCCGGAAAAGCGAGCTGCTCGCCAAAGTCGCCGGAGTGCCGGTGGAAATCGTGTCGCCTGATGGCGTCGTCGTCGACTGGCGCCATGGGGACGAGCCCGACTAGCCGCCTTACGTCTGACGCGTCCGGTCAGCCATCTGGAGCGACGGAAGCGTCACCGCCTCTTCGCGGTCGGCGGCCAGCCCCCACGGGTCGACGGTGAAGATGATTTGTGAGCTGATCTCTCGCGCCGTCGCGTCCCGGTGTGTGTATGTGCCGTCGGCACGGAGATCCCACGCCTGACGAGTGTCCGCCAGCGACGTCTCCAACAGGCGGCGGAGTCGCGCCCCGTGGTTCGGATCCTCGACGGGGACGACCACTTCGACGCGCCGCTCGAAGTTGCGCGGCATCCAATCCGCCGACCCGAGGTAGTACTCCGGCACGCCGGCATTCTCGAACAGCCACACGCGCGAGTGCTCGAGAAAGCGCCCGACGATGCTCATCACTCGTATGCGGTCACTGATCCCCGGAATTCCCGGACGCAACGCGCAGATCCCGCGGACGAGTAGATCGATGCGAACGCCGTCCTGGGAGGCGCGGTACAGGGTGCGCACCATCTCCGGGTCGACGAGCGAGTTCATTTTCGCGACGATACGGGCCGGCCTTCCCGCTCGCGCGTGCGCCGCCTCCCGCTCCACGAGCTCGAGGAACCGCTCGCGCAGGTTGCCGGGCGCCACCAGCAGCTTGCGATAGAGCCGCTGCCGGGAAAACCCCGTCAGAAAATTGAAGAGATCGCTCACATCCGCCCCGATCGAGGGACTGCACGTCAGCAGCCCGAGATCGGTATAGACGCGCGCAGTTTTCGAGTTGTAATTTCCTGTTCCCACATGCACGTACCGCCGGATGCCGTCCGCCTCGCGACGGACGATCAGCGCCATCTTGGCGTGGGTTTTCAATCGGACCAGACCGAACACCACGTGCGCGCCTGCGCTCTCCAGTGTGCGCGCCCATCCGATGTTGTTCGCTTCGTCGAACCGCGCCTTCAATTCGACCACGACGACGACCTGCGTGCCACGCTGCGCTGCCTGCGCCAGCGCGCGCACGATCGCGGTGTCCCCAGACGTCCGGTACAGCGTGAGCTTGATCGCGAGCACGCTGGGGTCGTCTGCCGCCTCTTCGAGGAATCGCTCGACCGTCGTCGTGAACGACTCGTACGGATGATGAACAAGGACGTCCCGGTCGCGGATCACGTCGAAGAGTACCCGGTCGTCGTCGCGGAGCAGGGCCGGGGTCACCGGGGCGAACGGCGCATCGCGCAACGCGGGATAGTCGAGCTGGGCGAGCTGCATTAAGTCGCCCAGCTCGAGCATGGGACCCACGGATTGCACATCGCGCTCGCCGAGGAGGCGGCCTTCCGGCGTGTCCTCGCGAAGCTCCTCGAGCAGCAGCGCGCACACCGCCTCGGGCATGCCCTCCTCGACCTCGAGCCGGACGACCTCGCCGAAGCGGCGCTGGAACACCTGCTCTTCGATCGTGGCGAGGAGATCCTCAGGCTCATCGGCATTCGCCAGATCGATGTCGGAGTACCGCGTCACGCGGAACACATACCACCGCACCACCTCCATGCCCGGAAACAGGGCGCCGAGGTTGGAGCCGATGACATCCTCGAGCGGGACGAAATGCCCTGGCCGTCCGAACGAAACCCAACGAGACAGGCTCTTCGGCACCTTCACGCGCGCGAAGTGCTCCACCCCGGTCGTGGTGTCTCGCAACTCGACCGCCAGCGAGATCGACAGGTTGGAGATATAGGGAAAGGGATGTGCGGGATCGACTGCCAGGGGCGTCAGTACGGGAAAGACCTGAGCCTCGAAGAACTGATCCACTACCGCCCACTCGGCGGGCGACAGGTCACCCATCGTAACCAGTCGAATCCCCTGCGTCGCAAGCGCAGGGAGCACCACGTCATGGAGACAAGCGCGCTGTCTCGCCAGCAGCGTTTTCACGCAACCGTCAATGGCGTCAAGCTGTTCCTGCGGCGTCATCCCGTCAGGCGTCGATTGCGTCACGCCCGCCGCGACCTGCCGCCGCAATCCGGCGACGCGCACCATGTAAAACTCGTCGAGATTGGTGCTGACGATGGAGAGAAACTTCAATCGCTCGAGCAGCGGCGTGCGCTCGTCGAGCGCCTCGTGCAGCACGCGCTCGTTGAACGCGAGCCAGCTCAGCTCGCGATTGATCAGCAGCTTCGGATCGTTCAGGACGTCGGTCATCGGGGCTGGATGCAAACGCCGTCCGCATGGAGGGTTCGCGGGCGGCTGCGATCCCAACATTAGCAGTTTTTTGGCCTGGCCGCGTCACAACCCGGTAACACGCCCCGGAATGCGATTTGCGGGCCGCGCCCCCTTCGTGCGCAGCCTGGGAAGAACGCGGAATCAGGACGCGCCCCTACCTCCTCGTTCCTCGTCCCTCATCCCGCAAAGAATGCCTCCCGTATCCCGGTCACGATGAACTGCACCGCCACCGCAGCCAGCATGAGGCCCATGATCCGCATGATGACGCGAATTCCGGTCTGGCCGAAGCGCGACATCACGCGGTCGCCGACGCGCAGCATGACCCACGAGATCACGAGCGTCACCACGATCGATGCATAGATCACGGCCGCGCGCGCGGGCGTACGCGCCTGCCCCGAGAGCACCATCACCGTCGAGATCGCGCCCGGGCCGGCGAGCATCGGCATGGCCAGTGGCGTGAGCGCGACATCGTCCTTGCGAATGCCCTCGTCGATCTCCGCCTCGCTCTCCTGCGTCCGCCGCTCGCCACGCAGCATGTCCATCGCCACGAGCCACAGAATCGCGCCGCCCGCGATGCGGAACGCGGGGAGGGTAATGCCGAATGCGCGGAAGATGAGATTGCCGGCAGCGGCGAACACGATGAGCAGGATCCCGGCCGCGATGCACGCGCGACGAGCGGTCGCGCGTCGACGCTCGATCGTCTCACCCTGCGTGATCGCGAGGAAGGTGGGGACGACCGCGATCGGATCGACGAGAAACAGAATCGACGTGAACGTGACGAGGGCGAACTGCGCGAAGTCGGTCATGGACGCCTCGCGACGCTCACCCGGTCACCGCCATCGCGCCGTGAAGTTTCCCGCCGCGCGCGCCACGCGGTGCGCCTCCACGAGCTGCGGATCGCGAAAGACCATCACCAGCAACACCCCCGCGACGAAGCCGCCAATGTGCGCCCAGAAAGCGGTCCCGCTCGAGACCTCGGGGTCGACTTCCATCAGCTGCGGCAGCCCGCTCACCACCTGAAGCACGAGCCACCAGATCAGCACCAGCCACGCCCGCGCCCAGAAAATGAAGATCGGCGGGAAGATCATTCGAATGTGCGCGCGCGGATAGAGAATCAGGTAGCCGCCCATGACTCCGGAGATCGCGCCCGACGCACCCACCGTCGGAATGATCGAGCGCGGCTCGACGAGCACGTGCGCGCCGGCCGCCGCCAGCCCGCACAGGATGTAGAACAGCGCGAAGCGACCGCGCCCCATGCTGTCCTCGACGTTGTTGCCGAAAACCCAGAAGAACACGAGATTCCCGATCAGGTGGCCCCATCCGCCGTGCAGGAACATCGACGTCACGGGCGTCAGCATGTTGATCGCCTCATCGTCCACGACGCAGGCGACGCCGGGAGCGATCGGGATGCCGTCACCAAGCCGCGCGAGCTTGGTGATCTCCCCGGGCACGAGCCCCAGGTTGCACACGCTCGCGACCAGGCTCATCTGATTGAACCCTGCGCCCTGGAGGAGAAACCACGACGCCAGGATCAGCCCGACGATCACGTAGGTGACGATCGGCGTGCGGAGCGTGGGGTTGTCATCGCCTATCGGTATCACGTCGCAATGCCCCGGGTGGACCAACGGTGCGTGGCTGCCACGGCTGAGCGCATCCGCCGAAGCGGCGAGATGTGCTCCTCGGTCCTCTCAATTCTCCTGCCAAACTGGCGCGAAGGAACGGCCCCTTGCTTGCCGATACCGCAAGACAACTTCGTGGCCGCGCAAAATATACGCAGGAACGGCCACTGCGGCGCGGCCCTCGCGTCCACGGGTTCTCCCGCGACCTTGGGCCGCCCTGAACCACGAAAGAGGTGACAATGGCTGAGAAAATCATCGGAATCGACCTCGGCACCACGAACTCCGTCGTGGCCGTGATGGAAGGCGGCGATCCCGTCGTCATTCCGAATGCCGAAGGCGGTCGCGTCACACCGTCTGTCGTCGGGTTCACGAAGGACGGCGAGCGCCTCGTCGGGACGGTCGCGAAGCGTCAGGCGGTGACGAATCCAACGAATACCGTCTTCTCGATCAAGCGCTTCATGGGCCGCCGGCTGCCCGAGGTTCCCGACGAGATCAAGCGCGTTCCGTACAAGGTCGTGGGGGGCGCCAACGACATGGCGACCGTCGAGGTCATGGGCAAGCGCTACACCCCGCCCGAGATCTCGGCGATGATCCTCCAGAAGATGCGCCAGACCGCCGAGGACTACCTCGGCCACAAGGTCGAGAAGGCGGTCATCACCGTGCCGGCGTACTTCAACGACGCACAACGCCAGGCGACGAAGGACGCGGGCAAGATCGCGGGGCTCGACGTGCTCCGCATCATCAACGAGCCCACCGCGGCCGCGCTCGCGTACGGTCTCGACAAGAAGAAGGACGAGAAGATCGCCGTCTTCGACCTCGGTGGCGGCACGTACGACATCTCCGTGCTCGAGCTGTACGACGTCGAGGGATCACGCCAGTTCGAGGTGAAGGCCACGAATGGCGACACGCACCTGGGCGGCGACGACTTCGATCAGCGCGTCATCGATTGGCTCGTCGGCGAGTTCAAGCGCGACCAGGGCATCGATCTGTCGAAGGACCCGATGGCCCTTCAGCGGCTGAAGGAAGGGGCCGAGAAGGCGAAGATGGAGCTGTCCACGGTGCAGCAGACGGACATCAACCTGCCGTTCATCACCGCGGACCAGTCGGGCCCGAAGCACCTCAACTACTCGCTCACGCGCGCCAAGTTCGAGCAGCTGGTGGACGATCTCATCCAGCGCACGATCCCGCCGATGCAGCAGGCGTTGAAGGATGCCGGGATGAAGCCGGAGGAAGTCAACGAGGTCATCCTCGTCGGCGGCTCGACGCGCATCCCGAAGGTGCAGCAGATCGTGAAGGACTTCTTCAAGAAGGAGCCGCACAAGGGCGTCAACCCGGATGAGGTGGTCGCGATCGGCGCCGCGATTCAG
>JAICOJ010000160.1 GCA_025930755.1 Gemmatimonadaceae bacterium | reverse complement strand
GCCGTGCGGATCCGCTGCACGTGCCCGTGCGTCTGCGGCGGGATCGCCGTCGGCACGCCCATGAGGAGCAGCTCGGCGTAGCCGATGATCGCATTCAGCGGCGTGCGCAGCTCGTGCGACATGACGGCCAGGAAGTCGCTTTTCGCACGGCTGGCGATGAGGGCCGTCTCGTAGAGACGTGCGTTGTCCACCGCCATCGCCGCCCGGCGCGCGACCTCCTGCGCGAGCCCGAGCTCCTCATCACCGTATCGCCGCCGCGACTCGGCGCTCACCAGCGTGAGAACGCCGAGCATGCGATCACGGGCCTCGATGGGAACGGAGACGTAGGAGACCGGCGTGATACCCTCCATCGTGCTTCCCCGATTGTCCGGCGCATCCGGATCGATCCTCTCCGGCGTCACGAGCGGGACGAGCTCGGCCTCGCCGGTACGCGCGACGTGTCCCGGGCCGGACGGCGCGTCGAGCGAGATCGGGTGGCGTGCGCTGAGCTGCTTGACACGCTCCGCCTTGGCGCGATCGGCATGTGCCACTGCGACGCGCTGGAGCCGCTCCGGCTGGGACTCGTCGATGACGTCGACGACACACCAGTCGGCCAGTGTGGGGACGACGAGGCGGCTGAGCTCGGTGAGGGCCTGGTCGCCGTCGAGTGTCGACGCCAGCACGCGGCTCGCCTCCATGAGAAACCGCTGCATCTCCTCAGCGCGCTTGCGATCCGAGATGTCGCGCCAGTAGCCCGTAAACGCGGGCGGGCCGGCCGCGGGTACGCGCGTAATGGTGAGCTCCACCGGGAACTCCGTTCCGTCCGACCGCAGGCCGCGGAGCTCGATGCGTCGTCCGAGGAATCGCGTCTCCCCGGTGTCGAGGTGCTCGCGGAGCGCAGCGCGGAATATCTCGCGAGGCGAGGGCGGCAGAATCAGCGCGGCCATCTCCTCCCCCACCGCGCGCGATGGCGGCCAGCCAAACGTGCGCTCGGCCGCGGGATTCCAGTCGGTGATGCGCCCCGATGCATCGAACGAGATCACGCAATCGATGGCGCTGTCGATGACGGCGCGCGTGCGGGCCTCACTCTCGCGCACCGCGAGCTCCGCGCGACGCCGCTCCAGAAACTGACCGGCCTGACTGCCGATGCTCTGCGCCATCTGGAGCAGCTCGTCATCGGGATAGCGGATTTCGGTGCTGAGGAATTCCATCACGCCCACCACGCGACCCGCGTCGATGAGCGGGAATGACAGCACGGCGTGGATGTCCTCTCTCGCGAACAGCTCGGCGCGGGTGAAATCCTCCTCGCGCGCGACGTCGGGAATCCAGAGTGGCGCGGCCGCGGCCCAGGTTTGCCCGGGAACGCCCACGCCGCGCTCGAACACGATCGCGCGATTGGCTTCGGCGAACGCCTCGTCCTCTGCGTGCACGACGTGAATGTCCGCGCAGCGCAGCACCTGTCCCTGAGGATCGAGCGCCCAGTGAAGGCCAACGTCCCATCCGAGGCTGTTGCAGATGCCGCGCAGCATCCGCGGCGCGGCATCGGCCATGTCGCCCGATTCGGCGAGCGTCTGCGTGACGACGAACTGCGCCGCGAGCCGCCGCTCGGCGCGCTTCCGCATGCCGATGTCGATGAGCACGCCGCGAAGCTGGCAGGGCCGGCCGCATTCATCGCGCGCTCCGTACACCATCTCGCGCATCCACGTCACGCGACCATCAGCGCTCAGCAACCGATACTCGCTCTCACTGTGCTCGCACGACTCTGCGACGCGGGCGAGGTGCGCGCGCACATGATCCCGATCGTCGGGATGCACGATCCGTTCGATGTACGCGTTCGGCTCCAGCCAGACGTCGGCCGTCCAGCCCAGCATCGATTCCGCCCGGCGATTGACGAAGGTGAACGTGCCGCTTCGCGCGTCGGCTTCCCAGACGATCGCATCGATGCCTTCGACCAGATCCCGATAGCGATGTTGCGCATCGACGGCGGCGGTGCGTGCACCACGCTCAGCGTCGAGGAGCCTGGCCTGTGCGATGGCCGTTGCCACACGATCGGCGACGAGCTGCAACAGCCGGAGGTCGTCCTCGGTGAAGTGACGGGATCCGGCCGTCCCGATCTCCAGGACGCCCAGTACCCGCCCCTCGACGAGCAGTGGTGCCGACGCGACGGAGCTGAATCGGCGGAGCGCCTGACGAGGGGTCGTCGTCGACACGTCATCCGCGGCGGCGGCTTCGCCCGTGCGGGCTACCTCACCGGACAGCCCCTCGCCCACCGGCATTTGCACGCCCTTCACGACCTCTTCCTCGAGTCCGTTCGATGCGCACGCGCGGAGCGTCGTGGCATCGTCCGAGATCTCGAGCACCGTCGCGTAATCGGCCGCGAGGTGCTTGCGAATGCGCGAGAGCAGCTCGCGGAGCAGATCGTCGAACGAGAGGGTGGCCAGCGCCGGATCGGTCACGGCGCGCAGGGCGCGAATACGCGCCGTCGCCGCATCGGCACGGTCGCTGGCATCCCACCACTCGCGACGCAGCCAGGCGGCGCGGCGATGCGTCACCGCACCGGCCAGCATCGCCACCACCAGCGCGCCCATCTCGGCGATGACCGTTAGGCGGTCGCGGTCCGCATAGTACAGCACCGATCCGGGCACGCTGCGCGCGAGCAGGACCCACGCGCCGACGACGACGCCGCCGAGCAGTCCCACTCGGAGGCCGCCCAGCGCCGATGCAAGCGCCAGGATGGCAATGAGTGCCGCCGACGTCGCGGGAAACTCGATGCCGCGCAGGCGCAGCCATGCGGCGAGTGTGACGGCGATCACCACCAGGCCGAGAGCAGCCGCACGCACGCTCAGTCGCGTTGCGGGAGTTGCCATGACTGGAGCGTCGGCGAGGGAGTCTTGCGTGCGCTCCTCCAGGAGAGAGTGCCATTTCGGTGGCGCTACGCGCGCTCAACCGGTCAACAACTCTCTCTCTCGCACGAAATCGGCCAACTCACCTCGGGACCCCACGCCAAGCTTCGTAAACACGTTAGTCAAGTGCGTGCTCACGGTCCGCGGTGAGATGTTCAGCGCTCGTCCGATCTCCTTGTTCGACTTGCGGGCGGTGACCAGGCGCACGATCTCGAGCTCGCGCGCGGTGAGTCCCTCCGTTCCGGCAAGCGACGCGCGCGCCGGCGGGCGTGCCCCGAGGTCGCGAAGCTGCTGACGCGCCAGGGCGAGCTCACGGTCGGCGCCGAGCCTAACGAACACGTCGTGCACGCGGCGGAGCTCGCGCGTCGCGCCGTCACGATCACCCGACTCGGCCAGGACGCGGGCGAGCTGCCGACGCACGCGGGCCGCGTCGGCGACCACCGGCACCGCCTCCAGCGCGGCGGCCGCGTTCCCCAGCAGGACCGCCGCGCGACCCGTCTCTCCACGCAGCATCGCGACCAGCGCATCACACGCATCGGCCCACGCCAGTCCGGCGCGCTGGCCGAGCCGCTCCGAGTCGCGACGCAGGCGTTGACCGATCTTCTCCGCGCGCCGGAGATCTCGCGCCTCGAGCGCAGACTCGGCGAGAATCGGCAGTAATCGGTGCACCGCCCACACCACCGCGCCGGCCTTGTCGGCGATCGCGAGGCCCGCCTCACCCACGCGAATCGCTTCCGCGAAGTCGCCCGTGGACAGATGGTACGCCGCGAGCCCGATGTGCGCGGGGACGACAGAGTGCACATCGCTCGGTCGCCCCGCGCCGCGGGAGGCGCCGGAGAGCTCCCACGCCTCATCAATGTACGCCTTCGCGCGCTCCATCTCGCCACGCCCCAGGTGCATGATCGCGCCCCACACCAGCAGCCTGGGCAGTGGGGCCCGAAGACCCACGCTGCGCCCGAGCGCGATCGTGCGCTCCGCGAGCGCGAGCCCCGTCTCCCACTCGCCGGTGGCCGACGCGAGCTCGATGGCGATCTCGGCTGTCCAGGCGCGAAAGACCGGGGAATCGAGCTCGTCCGCGAGCCGGTCCGCCTCCGCGAGATGACGCGCGCAGTCCTCCGAAGCGCCCGTGAGCCCGCCGAGGGTGGCCAACGCCCACTGCGCGAGCCACTCGAGAACGCGCTGGCCCGACGCGGCCGCCAGGACGCGCGCGCTCTCGGCATGCTTGTACGCGAGCTCGGTGCGCCCCGTCCACAGGTAAAAGAGAAGCTGCGTGCGGTGCGCGCGGGCCAGCAGCGAGGCATCGCCTAACCGCTCGGCGATGGCGATGGCCTCCGCCATCTCGCGCTCGGCGTCCGCCGCGCGCCCGAGCTCCTGGAGACACATTCCTTTCGCCAGCCGCACACGCGCGGTTACGCTTTCCGCGCCCGCACTCGTGGCGGCAGTCAGCGCCGCCTCATACCGGTCGAGCGCCTCGTCGTGGCGACCGCGCCAAAAGGACGCCAGCCCAAGCCGGCGCTCGATGTCGGCCAAACGCGCAAGGTCGTTCGCGCGCTGTGCATGCTCGCGCGCACGCTCCCAGAGGGCAACGGCCGCATCGTATTCGCCGAGGCGCTGGCGTGCACGCGCGAGGCCTTCGATGATCGCCGATTCAGCCGCCGCATCGACACCGTGATGGGTGAGCTCGAGGGCCGCGCTGAGGTAGCTGGCTGCCTCACGATTGGCGTGTTTCGCGAGCGCCTTGCGGCCCGCGAGGGCGAGATAGCGCGTCGCCTTGGGTGCGACGTCGCGGGCATCGGCGCGCGCGAAATGATAGGCGAGCTCGTCGGCGTGCTCGTCGGCGGTGTCTCCGTAATGACGCTCGAGCGCGTCGGCGACCGAGGCGTGCAGGAGGCGCGCCCGCGCCAGTCCCATCTCCTGATAGATCACGTCGCGAAGAATCGGATGCGCGAAGTCGTAGACGATCCGATCATTCTCGCGGCGCTCATCGAGGATGTGTTGCGCGCGCAGCTCGTCGATGGCCTCGACGAGCTGCGCGCGTGGCATCCCGACGACCGCATCGAGCGCGTCGTACGGCGCGCGCGTGCCGATGACCGCCGCCATTGCCGCCACGCGCTGCGCGTCCGCCGAGAGACGGTCGAGTCGCGTGGCGACGGCTTCGCGGACGGTGCGTGGCAGATCGAGGTCGGCGATCTCCCAACCGTGCCAGCTGCCATCGCGCTCGTAGAGGCGGCCCGAGCCGACGAGAGCCTTGAGGGTTTCCTCGACGAAGAAGGGATTGCCGCGCGTCCACCCGTAGAGCAGTGCCGCGAACTCGCGTGATACGGCGTCCGACACGCCGAAGACCGCGTGCACCAGCTCGTCCGTAGCCGCACGCGAAAGCGGACCGAGATGATGCTCGCGGGCCGCGCCCAACCCCACCAGCGACTGCCGAAGCGAGATGAGCGAGGCCGATCGCTCGGGAGCCGACAAGTTGTAGGTTCCGACCACGAGCACACGCGACGTGCCGAGCTGCCGAGCGGTGAAGTGCAGCATCTCGAGTGAGGACTCATCGGCCCAGTGGAGATTCTCGAGGATGAGGAGCAGCGGCCGTTTCTGCGCGAGGCGCGACACGAGCTGCGCGAAATTCCAGAGCAGGCGCGTCTTGACCTCGCTCCCCTGATCGCTGGCACCTCGAATCGGCGCCTCGCCCGTTGCGAGGAGCGGAAAGAGATGTGACAGCTCCGCGACCGAGCCTCGCGTCAACACCGAGAGAGTGGCCGGATCGAGCGTGCGTAGCAGCGGCAGCAGGGCGTCGGCGAAGAGCGCATAGGGAACACCGACTTCCACCGGATAGGCGCGCCCAATCGCGACGAGCCAGCCCCGCTTCGTGGCGCGCTCGGCTGTCGCAAGCGCGAGTCGCGTCTTCCCTTGCCCGCCCTCGCCCTCGAGCAACAGCGTGGTGCCTCGCCCCTTTTCGGCCGCGTCCAGAAGCGCGCCGAGCATGGACAGCTCGGTCGAGCGCCCGACGAGTGGGAGCGACGGCAGAGGGCTCCCCGCGCCTGACGGCGGTCTCACATGCGGGTGGGGCGAAATGGCGGGTCCATCATCGGATACCCGAGACGAGGGCGTGGACGATCATAGCTGGGGCGGGACCCGGTGGCCAGACGTCGCGGGTACGCCGCGCGTCGGCGTCAGGCACGTGAAAAAGGCGGGGCTCGACCTCGAACCCCGCCACGGCGGGAGCACCCCCGGGCCGGCTCGTTCGCTCGCTCGCTGCCTCTGGCGCTCGAGCGACCGGCGCGCTGCCTAACGCGCTTCCGGGGCGGCTCGCACGCTGACCGTCGGCGAGGTCGACGGCGGGTCGCTGGCCGGAAACGATTCCTCGCCCATCTCGTCCAGCGTCGCCTGTTGCAGGGCGCGGCTGAAGATCTGAAGCGATTTCTCGTTGAAGGCCGGGATGTCGGGCACGTTCCGGCTAGTCACGAGCTGCTGATCGACCTGCACCATCTGATCGACCCACGTGCCACCGGCGTTCTTGATGTCGGTGCGCAAGCTGGGATACGAGGTGACCGTCCGTCCCCGAACCACGTCCGCCTCGACGAGCAGCCAGAGCGCGTGGCAGATCGCCGCCACTGGCTTGTCGGCGAAGAAGAAATCCCGCACGAACCGCACGGCCCCCTCGTTCATCCGAAGCTTGTCGGGGCTGGCGACACCGCCCGGAAGTACGAGGCCCAGGTAATCGCTCGACGAGGCGTTCTCGACCAGTCGGTCGACGCGGTACGTCTTCCCCTTCTCCATCCCGTTCATCGACTGGATCTCCCCTTCCTTAATAGAGAGGAGATGTACCTCGGCCCCCGCGCGCTCGAACGCTTCGCGCGGTTGGGTCAGCTCGGCCTCATTGACGCCGTCGGTGGCGAGGAAAGCGACCTTCTTGCCCTGAAGAGATCCCTGCATGGCGTCCGTCCTGTGCGCTTGGAGAGACTTGGCATGGGTTCACGAATTATGCCGCCCGTGAGGTAGGGGTCAGGAGGCAGGGGTCAGGGGTCAGGAGTCAGGAGTCAGGAGTCAGGGGTCAGGGAAGGAAAAGGCGGCGCGGCTTCGCCGCAGCCGCCTCATCAGATGAGCGCGGCAGCTTCGCTGCCGCG
>JAICOJ010000077.1 GCA_025930755.1 Gemmatimonadaceae bacterium | reverse complement strand
GCGGCCGGGTGCGGCCTCGCGCGCTCCAGATCGCTCGGAAGGCGCGGCGCCTTTGGAGACCGTTCCGGATGATCCCGTTGAAGCGGAGATCCGGCGGGCGCGGCTGCAGCTGCGGGTCTGTCCGGTGTGCGGGCCGCGACCTGAGCCGGCCGCGCGCTACTGCTCGCGGTGTGGGAGAGCGCTGGCGTGAGCCATCGGCCGCGGTTCCGCCGCGCGACGGGCCTCCTGCTCGAGCACCGCCTTGAGCCGGGCGGCCAGCTCGCGCTGCTGCTCCCGAAGGGGCTCGATCATCTGACGCCCGCGTTTGAGGGTCACGTACCGCGCGGCTTCGACGCCCGCCTCGCGCCACTGCTCGTGAAGTCCCAGCGTGAAGAGCCCGAGTGCGGGGAGGCCGACGAGTGCGACCAGGCCCAGGACTGGGCCCGCGGCGGCGCCGAGCAGAAGGGACAGCGTGATGATCCAGAGCGGAAACACGATTGCCCCGGCCAGGAGCTTGTGGGTGGCCCGAACGTCATCGCGGGGTCGCGCCCGCCTTTCGACGAGACCCGTTAGGCGGTACGGCGCGAAGAACACCACCGTGCCCACCGCCAGCACCACCAGTGGGATCACGCCACCCAGCGGAAGGCGCCGCAGCACCCACCAGAGCGCGCCCGGGCGCTTGGGATCGTCGACCAGATCCTGAGGACGCAGGCCGAACCGGTGGAGGATTCGCCCGTGTCGCGAGATGTCCTTCGCGAGGGGAACCGATCCATCGCCGGACTGCCGCAGATGGGTCAACGTTTCCGTCGTCATACGAAGGCGGGCGACCCACTCGGCGGCATCGGTTGCCTTGCCGAACTCCGCGGCGTAGATCGCTTCGGCGAGCTCCACGAGCGCAGCGTCTTCCCAACGCTCGAGATTCACCGTGACGTCGCGAAGCGCCCGGTCGATGCGGTGCGTGAGCTCGCGGACGGCGTGGCCGTCACCGCCGTTGTCGGGGGAGAGGTCATCCCACGCGACCGGCCGTCCGACCGTGACCAGCGCTTCCGACCGGAACGTGTTCTTGTCGCGGAACACGGACCCGATGGGGACGATGGGCACGCGAATGTCGTGTGCCGCGAGCGTGCCGAGTGCGATCCGGGCGGCGCCAGTCTTGAGCGGCGCCAGCGACGGGTCGCTGTGACTCAGCCCTTCCGGAAAGATGCCAACGGCCGCACCGCTCGCGAGCGCCTGGTGCACGGCACGAAACATCTCCTCGTTGCGGCCCACCTGCGACGGGTCATCGGATTTCCTGTAGACCGGGATCGACCCGGCGCCCCGAACGAGGAAGCCGACCAATGGGTCCGAAAACAGCGGCGCCTTGGCCAGGAACCGTACCGGGCGACGCGCGGCGAGCGCGACCATCGCCGGATCGAGCAACGAATTCGGATGATTCGCGACGAGCAGTACGGGTCCCGTCGGCGGAACTTCGCTGCCCGCACGGCGCAGCCGGTAGTACACGCGCAACGCCACGTCTGCGACCCGCGAGAGAAAGGGCGCGAGCCACATCGTCAGAGCTCGACGGCCTGAAGCCGCCGGACGGCGATGGTCACGGACACGACGAGCGTGGCAATGCACAGCGCGGCGGCGAGGCCAAAACCGACGATCATCTCCAGCGGATTCGCGGAGCCGCCGAATGCACGTGCGCTCACGTAGCCGTACACCGGGCGTGCTTCGAGCACCACCACCGCGCCGATGAGCGCAACGGCTCCCATCATGTAGACCAGGCCGCCGAACGACGTGGGAATCTGGGCGGCGTTCTCCGTCTCGAACTGGGGGAATACGGTGCCCAGCGCCAGCGCCAGGCCGGCGAGCGCGAAGGTCATCAAGGTGATGGTGAACAGCGAGACGTACATCATGAACGGCGTGACCTGCAGGAGCACGTTCGTCACGAAGACGATGCCCAGTGCCAGCAGCACCAGCGGCAACGTCCCGATCCAGAACTTCGCCCACAGCAGCTCGCGCATCCGGAGCGGACTCGACTTGAGGAGCCACATCGTCCGTCCCTCGAGGCTCACGCCGGGAAAGATGAACCGTGCGGCGATCGATGCGAGCACAAAGCCGGCGAGCACCAGATTGAGGAAGGGAATGACGTTCACGAGAAAGAACGTCACGCCCTCCCCGCGCAGTGGAAGGAACTTGATGTTGAAGACGTACACGATGACGAGAACGCCGAGCAGGATGAGCTGCGACCACTGCGTGGTATCGCGAAAGAAGACGCGGGTCTCCTTCATCAGGAGCTCGCGCCGCACCGTGCCGAAGGGCGCGAGCAGCGCCATCCCGATCCGCTTGAGCCGCGTGCCCCGCGCCCAGCGCTCGCTGCTCTCCTGCGCCTTCGTGAACCCCGTCGTATACAGCGAGCGATGGAGCAGCGCGCCTAACACCACGAACGCCGCCGCCGTCGACCACAGCAGATAGTACGGCAGGACATCGGGAATGCCGAGGAGCGAGGACATCACCGCGCGCTGCACCCACTCGCTCGGCAAGAGCGGTGAGGTCGGCGTCTTCAACACGGCGATGAAGTCGACGAGCGAGCGGAACCCTTCGGGCCGAGCCAGCTGTTCCGGACGGACCATGCGGAAGAGCAGCACCAGCCCGCCGGCGGCAAGCACGGCGATCACACTCAGGATGTCTCGCGTGCGCCGAGCCGGGAACACGCGTACGAGGAGGAGCGTGATTGCGCTGCCGACGACCGCCGGAATCAGCAGGAAGGGGATGAAGGTGCCGACCGCCACGAGCGGAAACCACACGCCTCCGTCATAGGCGACCCCGTAGGCGACGAAGATCGGCACGGCCATCAACACGACCATCCAGCTCGAGTGCACCGCGGTTTCCAGCAGCTTCGCCCCGTAGAGGCGCAGCCAGTCGACCGGCGCCGACACGAGAAGATCGAGATCACGAGCGACGAAAAAGCTGGAAAGCGCGGTGATGATGTTCGACAGCAGGAGAATCGAGAAGAAGCTCACGAAGATGATGCCGAGGAGCTTCCCCGCCAGCAGCGGCCCGATGTCGGGTACGCGACGGAAGTAGAGCAGCAGCCTGAAGACGACAACCAGCACGAACGCCCAGAAGAGGGCGCCAGTGATGCCGAGGAGGGCGATGCGCGCCCCGCGACCGCGCTCGCCGCCGCGGGCGCGGACGCGCGCGGTCAGCCATTTCGGACGAAGCAGGTGCAGCAGCGGCACGCGCGGAAGTGCGGTGACGAGCGCGAGTGAGTCGCGAGCGCCATCGCCATCCGGCGCCGGATGCGGATGGCGGGCGGCCTCAGGCATTCAGCACCTCGACGACCGCACGCGCCGCGTTGTCGCCGGTGAGCCTCAGGAAGATGTCCTCCAACCCCTCCTCCCCGGCGGCGGCGTGCGCGCGCAGGTCGGTCATCGTGCCGCAGGCGCGAATCCTTCCCCCTTGAATGATCGCGACGCGATCGCACAAGCTCTGGGCCACCTCGAGGGTGTGCGTCGACATCATGATGGTGTGGCCGCGACGTGTGTATTCGCGAAAGAGATCCTTCAACACCTTGGCCGCCTTCGGATCGAGCCCCACCATCGGCTCGTCGACCACGATCACTTCGGGCCGATGCAGGAAGGCGCTGGAAATGATCAGCTTCTGCCGCATGCCGTGGCTGTAGCTCTCGACGAGCTCGTCCTTCCAGTCGAGCAGATCGAAGAGCGCGAGCAGCTCGGTCATCCGCCGCTCCACCGGCTCTCCACGCTGATCGTAGAGACCGGCCACGAATCGCAGGAACTCGGCCCCGGTGAGCTTCTCGTAGATGAACGGCCGGTCGGGAATGAATCCCAGCTTCGCCTTGGCGGCGATCGGATCGGCGGCGATGTCGATCCCCGCGATGCGGACCGTGCCACCCGACGGCTGGAGGATGCCGGCGATCATCCGCAGCGTGGTCGTCTTTCCCGCGCCGTTAGGCCCCAGAAAGCCGAACAGCTCCCCCTTGGGCACCGTGAGGTCGATCGCGTCTACGGCGGTGAACCCGCCGTAGCGCTTGGTCAGCGCCTTGAGCTCGATCATGGTGTCAGTCGGTGGAGACGACGTCGATGCGCAGTCGGCCGATGAGGCGGAGCAGCTCCGCTTGCTTCGCGAATCCCCCGATGACGAAACGCAGGTGCGCGGCATCGGCAGGGAACTGGCCGAAGGTCGGGTCGACCGCGACCCAGTCCCCGAGAAAGACTTCCGGCCAGGCGTGGTAGTAAAACTTGCCCCCCACGTAGGCGAGCCCCGCCGCGGCGCGCGCCGGAAGCCCGATGGCGCGCGCCAGGGCGACGTAGAGCTGCGTATGCTCGTTGCAGTCGCCCGCCCGCGCGCGAAGGACCTGCGTCGCACTCGGGATCGAGAAGCTGATCCGCTTCTCCAGAGAGTCGTGAACCCACCGCGCCAGCCGTTCCGCGGCCACACGCGGATTCCGCGTGTCGCCGCGAATTCGCTCGGCCAGCGCCACGATCGCGGTATCGTCCGACTGCAGTAGCCGCTCGGGGCGCAGCCACTCTTCGTGCCGACCGCCACGCGCCATCGGAAGGGGGTATGCGGGCAGGAGGCTCGTTGCCTTCTCGCGCCGGATGCGCAGCGTGTCACCACTCAGCGTTTGTCGGCCACCGGCCAGCGACCACCCATCGAGTGCGGCACCGTCGAGCCGGACCGCGAGGTGCGAGACCGCTCGATGGTTGCGAATGGGCGCGGATGCCGCGATCGCCGTCGCCTCCTGAATGTCTCGATCCGCGGGGGCTTCCACCGCGCGCGCGTTCCAGTTCTGCCAGTTCTCGAACGCGACCTCATAGGCCTCCCGCTCGAGGTAGAGGTTGCCCGGGTGCATCGCCTCGACCATGCGGCCGTTGGCATCCACCCATCCGGAGATCACCCCGCCTTCCTGCTCGACCAGCCACGCCCTGATGGTATCGCGGCGCGCCGGTATCCAGCGTTTGCGGTCCCAGTCGAACGTCGCGCTGTCGTTCACGACGAAGAGCGACTCGGCGCGCACCGCGACGGTGACTTCGCCCGGCGCCATCGACAAGGGATCGAAAACCGAGAAGGTGCGGCGGGCCCCTAACGTGGGGCGCTCCAGCAGCGCGAACGTCATCGGCACCAGCGTCGGCAGCAGGAGGGGCTTGGTGAGCGGAATGCGGCGGACTTCCGCGGGGTCCTCCCCCATGCGGATCGAGAGCGTCAGCAGGCTGTCGCCACTCACTTCACCACTTGCGCGCAGCGGGCCGATCTCCGGACTCAGCTCGAGCGAGAACGACCGCAGCTCCAGCGAGCGTGTCAGCCGCGATGCGAGGCGCGCCGAGCCGCGGTGCGTACGCCGCCCGGCCTCGACGTCGAAGAGCAGCTGATCGCTCATCGTGATCTCGGTCGCCGTCGTGTCGATGCGAGAGGAGGCAAAGCCGATCTGCGTTCCCGCCTGCATGACGCGGTAGTAGGCCGGGCCCGGGTCGACGCGGGCGCCCGCGTCGCGCATGCGGTCCGTCTCGCTCCGAAAGAGCTCGCGGCGGACGAGGACCGCGAGGCCGCCCAGCCAGGCGATGAGGATGACCGCCGCGACGCTTCCGCGACGGATCATCGGGCGAGCTCCGAGTGCGATGAGATGATCGACATGCCAGTCCGCTCCACGCTCGAAGGAGCGGACTCGACGCCGGTCTCAGCTCAACGCGAGCGAGGTCTCGTCGTCAATCCACTCCAGGTACTTGTGTAACCCGGCGGATACGGGAAGTGCCAACAGCTCCGGCACCCTGTAGGGGTGCAGCTCCCCGAATGCCATTTCGAGGGCCTCCACCCGGCTCGCCCTCGTCTTGAGGAGGACGATTACCTCCTGCTCATCGGCAACCTTTCCTTCCCACCGATAGAGCGATCGCACGCCGGGGAGGATGTTGCCGCAGGCGATCAGCCGGCGGTCGAGAAGCGCGCGAATGAGGGCCACCGCCTCATCGGCCGAGGCCACGGTGGTCAGGATGACGATCGCGTTGGGGGGCATGGCGTCGGGAAGGGGCGCTGGGGACGCGCTGAGGGCGCTGGAAAGCGCTGAACTGCCGAATTCGTGATCAAGATGAAGTGGTCTGCTCGTCTCCTCAACTCTCGGTCGCAACCCCAGCGCTTCTCCCGCGCCCTCAGCGCTGTTCCCGCGCCCCCGACTCTTGAATCCCGCCTCGCCGCCTGTGACCTTTCACGGGCTATGGCAGAAGAAGCACTCATTGTTCGGGGCGCCCGGGAGCACAACCTCCAGAACATCGACGTCACGATCCCGCGCGATCGGCTGACGGTCATCACTGGGCTGTCCGGCTCGGGCAAGTCCTCGCTTGCATTCGACACGATCTACGCCGAAGGACAGCGCCGCTATGTCGAGTCGCTGTCCGCGTACGCGCGTCAGTTCCTCGGGCTCATGGAGAAGCCGGACGTCGACGCCATCGAGGGGCTGTCGCCCGCCATCTCCATCGAGCAGAAAACGGCCGGTCACAATCCGCGCTCGACGGTCGGAACCGTCACGGAGATCTACGACTACCTCCGTCTGCTGTATGCACGAGCCGGCACTCCGCACTGTCCCCAGTGCGGGCGTCCCGTGCAGCGGCAGAGCGCCGGTCAGATCGCCGAAAGCATCCTGTCGTGGCCGGAAGGCACGCGCATCGAGGTGCTTGCGCCGCTCGTCCGCGGGCGCAAAGGCGAATTCCGAGATCTGCTGGAAACCGTGCGCAAGCAGGGCTTCATCCGGGCGATCGTCGATGGCGAAACCGTCGAGCTCGCGAGCCCACCCAAGCTCAACCGTCGCCAGAACCACTCGATCTCGGTCGTCGTCGACCGCCTCGTCGTGCGACCTGACGATCGCGGTCGCCTGACGGATTCAATCGAAACGGCCCTGAAGCTCGCTGACGGGCTGACCGAAGTGATGGCGCACGGAGCCGATTCGTCGGTGCTGGTTCCGCGGTCGTCGCTGTTTTCAGAGAGGTACGGTTGCGCGACGTGCGGCATCTCGCTTCCCGAGCTCGAGCCCCGGCAGTTTTCGTTCAACTCGCCGTACGGCGCGTGCACACCCTGCGGCGGACTCGGCACCCGGCGAGAGGTGAGCGAACAGCTCATCCTCGGCGATCCCAGCATCTCGATTCTCGAGGGCGTGATTCTGCCATGGGGTGAGCCGAGCGGTCATCTCCGCAAGGGGATCCTCCCGGCGCTCGCGAAGCAGTTCGAGTTCGAGCTGAATACGCCCTGGGGCAAGCTTCCCCAGCGCGTTCGTGACATGATCCTTTACGGCGCAAGCGGACGGCAGTCCACCATTCGCTATGAGTCGCCCAGCTTCCGCGGTGAGTACAGCACGGCGTGGGAGGGAGTGCTCACCAACGTGCAGCGCCGCTACGAGGAGACGACCTCGGACTCCGTGCGCGAGGAGCTCGAGGAATACATGGTCGAAGCGCCATGCACGCACTGTCAGGGGCGCCGACTCAAGCGAGAATCCCTGGCGGTCACGATCGCCGGACGCAACATCGGCGAAGTGACGGAGCTTCCCGTCACGGAAACCCTCGAGTTCTTCGAGTCTCTTGCGTTGCGTGCCCCCGGCCGGGCCGGCCTCGATCCCGATATCGCCGGCCCCATCCTCAAGGAGGTGCGCGAACGGCTTCGCTTTCTCGTCGATGTCGGTCTCGACTACCTCACGCTGAGTCGGTCCGCTGAATCCCTGTCCGGCGGCGAGGCGCAACGCATTCGTCTTGCGACGCAGATTGGCTCACGACTGGTGGGCGTCCTCTACATCCTCGATGAGCCGTCGATCGGACTGCACCAGCGGGACAACGCGCGTCTTCTCGCGACCCTCAAGCAGCTGCGCGATCTCGGCAACACGGTGATCGTCGTGGAGCACGACGAGGAGACGATGCGGGAGGCCGACTATCTGATCGATCTCGGTCCCGGCGCGGGCCGCCACGGCGGTCGTGTCGTGGCCGCGGGAACGGTTGCCGAGGTGGAAGCGCACAGCGAGTCGATCACCGCGCGCTATTTGACGGGCGAGATGCAGATCGCCGTGCCGGAGCAGCGGCGGTCGCCGCGGCCGCGCCAGTCGATCCGCATCGAGGGCGCAACGGCGCACAATCTTCAGAACCTGGACGTCGAGATTCCGCTCGGCCTCTTCGTGGCGGTCACCGGCGTATCCGGCTCGGGAAAGTCGACGCTCATCGAGGACATTCTGCATCGCGCCCTCGCCCGTCACTTCTATCGTGCCCGCGTGATTCCGGGAGCGCATCGACGCATCACCGGTCTCGAGCACATCGACAAGGTCATCGACATCGACCAGAGCCCCATCGGGCGGACGCCGCGCTCGAACCCGGCGACGTACACGGGACTCTTCACGCCGATTCGCGAGCTGTTCGCGGAGCTGCCCGAAGCGAAGATTCGGGGATACGGTCCCGGTCGCTTCTCCTTCAACGTCAAGGGCGGGCGCTGCGAGGCGTGTCAGGGCGATGGCCTCGTGAAGATCGAGATGCACTTCCTTCCGGACGTCTACGTCCCGTGTGAGGTGTGCAAGGGGAAGCGCTACAACCGCGAGACGCTCGAGGTCCGCTTCCGCGGGAAGAGCATTTCGGACGTGCTCGAGATGACGGTCGAGGACGCGCTGGAGTTCTTCGAGAACCAGCCGCGCATTCGACAGAAGCTCGAGACGCTCGTCGACGTGGGGCTCGGGTACATTCACCTCGGGCAGAGCGCGACGACCCTCTCGGGTGGCGAAGCCCAGCGCGTGAAGCTCGCCTCGGAGCTGTCGAAGCGGGACACGGGACGCACCCTGTACATCCTGGATGAGCCGACGACCGGCCTCCACTTCGAAGACGTGCGCCTCCTGCTTCAGGTGCTGCACCGACTGGTCGACAAGGGGAATACCGTGCTCGTGATCGAGCACAATCTGGACGTCATCAAGACGGCGGATTGGGTGATCGATCTCGGGCCCGAGGGCGGTACGCGCGGAGGCACGATCGTGGCGGCGGGCTCGCCCGAGGATGTCGCCGATGTCGAGCGCTCGCACACCGGCCGGTATCTCAAGCCGGTCGTGGGGCAACGCTCACGGGCGCGCGGGCAGCGGCTCCGCGACGCGCGCACTCCCGCCGCCTAACGCCGCGCGGCGGCTCCATGGTCTCCCTGCTCGACATCATTGGCCCCGTCATGGTCGGGCCGTCGTCCTCGCACACGGCGGGGGCCTGCCGCATCGGATTGCTGGCCCGCTCGCTCGTCGGCGGAACGCCCCAGCGGGCGAAGCTCGAGCTTCACGGTTCCTTCGCGCGCACCGGCGAAGGGCACGGGACCGACAAGGCCCTCGTCGGCGGCCTGCTTGGCTTTCGTCCGGACGACGAGCGCCTCCGCGAGGCCCTCGACATCGCCGAGCGCGAAGGCCTCGCCTATCGCGTGGAGAAGACCACGATCGCCGAAGACGCGCACCCGAACACCGTGCGCCTGACGCTCGAGCGGGACGGCGCCGTCGTCGAGGTCGTTGGAGAATCGTTAGGGGCCGGCCGGGTGCGGCTCACACGCATCGACGGCTTCCCGGTGGAAGTGAGCGGTGCGCTGTGGACGATCGTGCTCGTCGCACGCGACCAGCCGGGATCCATTGCCCGCATCTGCGGCATTCTTGCCGACGAGGGCGTGAACCTCGCGACCATGCGTGTCACGCGAAAGGAGCGCGGCGGCGATGCCTTCATGGTCCTCGAGCTCGACGATCCGCCGAGTGAGCGCGCCCTTGCCCAGATTCGCAAGCTGGAGTGGGTTCGCATGACGCGCGCTCTCGAAAAGGTCGCCGGTTAGGCGTGTTCTCCTCGCTCCACGCGGCCATCGCCGCCGCCGAAGCCCAGGGCGCGTCCCTCGCGCGCGTTGCGCTCGAGGCCGAGTCGCGCGACCAGGGGCGTTCGATCGAGGACATCCGGTCGGCGCTACGCCGCGCGCTCGACATCATGCGCGGCGCGGTGGATCGCGGGATGCAGGGCGACCTGCGGTCGGCGTCGGGACTCGTCGGCGGCGACGCCGCCAAGCTCCGGGAAGGGCCCCCGGGTCCGCTCGCGGGAACGCTCTTTCGCGATGTTCTCGCCCGCGCTCTCGCGGTACAGGAGGTCAACGCCGCCATGGGCGTCATCGTCGCCGCTCCGACGGCGGGCGGAGCCGGGGTGCTGCCCGCCGTGTTGACGGGCCTGGCCGTGGCGCAGGGCATTGATGATGAAAGGCTCGTCGACGCCCTGGCGACCGCCGGGCTCATCGGGGCGGTGATCGCCGAGCGTGCGTCGCTCTCCGGCGCCGAAGGGGGGTGCCAGGCGGAAACCGGAGCGGCGGCCGCCATGGCCGCGGGTGCAGCGACCGAGATGTGTGGCGGTACGCCGGCGCAGGCGGGACATGCCATCGCGCTCGCGATGCAGGGTACACTCGGCCTGGTCTGTGATCCCCTCGGCGGCCTCGTCGAGATTCCGTGCGTCTTTCGGAACGCGACCGGCGCCGCGATCGCGATGGCCGCGATCGAGATGGCGATTGCCGGGATCGAGTTCCGCATCCCCGTCGACGAGGTCATCGACACGATGGGCGAGATCGGCCGCAGCATGGACGTGCGTTATCGCGAGACGGCGGGCGGCGGCCTCGCGGCGACCCCGACCGGCCGCCGGCTGACGAGAGAGCGCCTGGTGCAGCTGAAGAAAAGCTGAGGCGCGCAGGAGCGCTGGAAAAGCGCTGAGGGCGCTGGAGTAGCGCTGAGAAAAGCTCGTCAGCGCCTGTAGTGCTTCCAGCGCTGTCCCCGCGCCCCTGGGTTCTCAGCGCTATTCCAGGACCTCGGTTTCAACTATCTTCCCGCGGAACTGCGCACACGACGCGGAAACAGCCGGACTGCATTGTGCGTAAGGAAGACAGCGCGAATCCGCCACGGATGCGCCCCGCACACCCCAGGTGCTTCATGGTCACCCGAGAAGACATCGAAAGCTTTCTGGACCGCCTTGCCGCCGAGGGCGCGAGCTATACCGAGCTCGAGCCTGGTCTCTGGATCGTCAAGCCAGGCGGCATGCTCGACGCCGACGTGGTGGTCAACTACTCACCGCCAGTCGTCCTTCTGCGGGTGAAAGTCATGGACCTCCCGAAGGACGAGCGTCAAGCGGCCGGCCTCGCGCGGCGCCTGCTCGAGCTCAACGCGTCCGATCTCGTGCACGGCTCGTACGGCATTCAATCTGACGACGCGATCGTGCTGACCGAGGCGCTCGAGCTGGCGCATCTGGATTACGAGGAGTTTCTGGCCAGCTTCGAGGGGATCACACTCGCCCTCGCGTCGCATCTGCGCGAGCTGGCGCCCTACCGCGAGGCACGCTGAACATGGGCCTGCTCGATCGTCTCTCCTCGCTGATCCGGTCCAACATCAACGATCTCATCTCCTCGGCCGAGAATCCCGAGAAGATGTTGAACCAGATCATCATCGACATGCGGGGCCAGCTCGCGAAGGCGAAGCAGCAGGTCGCCGGCGCGATCGCCGATGAGAAGCGGCTGCGGGACCAGGCGGACGGCGAGTTTCGCAACGCGCAGGACTGGGAGCGTCGAGCGATGCTCGCCGTTCAGGAAGGGCGCGACGACCTCGCCAAGCAGGCCCTGGTGCGCTACAACGAGCACTTCACGTACGCGCAGCAGCTCGAGACCACCTGGGAAACGCACCGCGCGGAAACCGAGAAGCTGAAGAATTCGCTCCGGGATCTCAACGACAAGATCGAGGAAGCGAAGCGCAAGAAGAATCTGCTCATCGCGCGCCAGAAGCGGGCGCAGGCACAGCAGCGCATTCAGGAGACGATGTCTTCGATGAGCGAGACGTCCGCCTTCGAGGCCTTCTCCCGAATGGAAGAGCGCATCGAGCAGAACGAGCGGCGCCTCGTCGCGAGTGCGGAGATCGAGGAAGAGTTCACGGGCGACAAGCTCCAGAACGAGTTCAAGCGCCTCGAAAAGGGGAGCGCGACCGCGAACGTCGATGCCCGGCTGCTCGAGCTGAAGCAGAAGATGGGCATGCTTCCCGGTGGCGCCGCACCCCAGTCCCGCCAGCTCGGGAAGGGAGGCGCCGATGCTGCCGGCACGCGGCACGAGGAGACGGTGCACGCGGAGATCGACGACTTGCCACGGAAGGAGAAGCCCGAGAAGTGAGCGCCCTGACGGTAGGGCGCTTTCGTTTCGCGCCCATTCTCACGGCAGTCGTCATCACGGTTCTGCTGATCATGCTGTTCGGCCACGCGGCCGAACTGTTCATCCTGCTGTTCATTGCGATCCTGATCTCGCTGTACCTCGGCGCCGTCGCCGACTGGCTCCGGGATCGCGCGCATCTGTCGCGGGGCGTCTCGCTCGCGATCGCGGTGGTCGCGACGCTCGCGGCGGTCGTGGCGCTCTTCTGGGTGCTCGTTCCGCCGGTCATCGATCAGACACAGGCCCTCATCCGGGTCCTCCCGGAATACATCGCGAACTGGGAGCGCGGTCTCGAGCGGCTCGCCTCACGCTTCCCGGCGCTCCAGGGTGCCGTCGGCGAAGGAACGCTGCTCCGGGCAGTGTACGAGCGCATCACGGGAGCGTTCGGCGATGTCGTGCCGAAGGTGTACGGGGTGCTGCATGGCGCCATCAACGTGTTCGCCGTGGCGATCATGTCATTGTACCTCGCGCTCCACCCCGGTCTCTATCGCGAATGGATGATCGCGATGTTTCCGCCCATCCATCGCGATCTCGTGCGGGACGTGCTGGGCGACCTGGCGAACACGCTGCGGTCCTGGATCGTCGGTCAGCTCCTGGCGATGACGATCCTGGGCGTGTTCACGGCGGCCGGGTTGTATTTCCTCGAGGTGCCCTACTGGCTGACGTTCGGTGTCTTCACCGGTGTCGTCGCCGTCGTCCCGTTCTTCGGGTCGCTGGTCTCCACCGTGCTTCCCGCGCTCTTCGTCATCGCGGGGAACGGCATCTGGGGGCTGAGCGGCTTCACGCACGCCCTGCTCGTCGCGTTGTTGGGCGTCGTGATCCACGTGATCGAGGCCAACGTCGTCCTGCCCCGCATCATGCAAAAGCAGATCGACCTGCCGCCGGTGCTCACGATCATGGCGGTGCTCATCATGGGCAAACTGCTCGGGCCGGTCGGGCTCATCGTGGCGGTGCCCACATTGGCCGTGATCATGGTTGTCGTGCGCCGCATCCTCATTAGCCGCATCTACGAAGGGCAGGGCTTCCGCCGCACCACGCGCGACAGCGTGGTCGTCCTCCGCGTTCCTGCCGTGAAGGGCGGCGTGCTCGTGCCGCCGCCCCCCGGCGTCGATCCTCTGACGCTCGCGGAGGCGCGGCGAGAGAGGGTGGCGTGAGACCGTCCGGCGTCGTGGTGTCCAGAGATCGAGGGGGCACGCAGAGGCAGTCGGCATCTCGCGAACGGCCGTCGACAGGGATGCGCCGCGATCGCTCGATCCCGGCCTTTCTCATCCTGGCCGAGGGTCAGTTCGGACCGCTCACGTCGAAGACGGCGAACTCGTGCATCCGGTACACGCCGGAGCGCGTGCGAGGCGTGATCGATTCCCGCCGCGCCGGGAAAACCGCCCACGACATCCTCGGCTTCGGCGGGGACATCCCCGTTCTCGCCAGCATCGACGAGGGACTGTCGATGTCACCCACGGCGCTGCTCATCGGCATCGCTCCGCAGGGCGGGCGCTTGCCCGAGGAATGGCGCACGATCATTCGCCGCGCGATCGAGCACGGCCTGGATATCTGGAGCGGGCTGCACACGTTCGTCAGCGACGATCGTGAGCTGCGCGAGCTCGCCGAGCGGCGCGGCGTGGCGATTCACGACCTCCGCCGCCCCCCCAGGGATCTTCCGGTGGCGGGCGGACGCGTTCGAACGGTCGATGCGACGGTCGTGCTCACGGTCGGCGCCGACTGCAACATCGGAAAGATGACGGCGGCGTTGCAGATGCGGGACGGGCTCACCGAGCGCGGACATCGCGTCGCCTTCGCAGCCACCGGCCAGACCGGCATCCTCATCGACGGGGGCGGCATCGCCGTGGATGCGGTCATCGCGGACTTCATCGCCGGGGCGGCGGAGCAGCTCGTGCTCGACTCGGCCAGGGACGCCGACATCGTGCTCGTCGAGGGCCAGGGATCGGTCATTCACCCGGGCTATTCGGGGGTGACGTTAGGCCTCATTCACGGGTCACTGCCGCACGCGATGGTCATGTGCCACCAGCCGTCGCGCGCGCACGTGACGAACAACCCGTGGGTGAAGCTGCCACCGCTCAGCGCGCTCATCGAGCTCCACGAGGCACTCGTCAGGCACCTGCGGCCGGCACCGGTCATCGCCGTCTCGTTGAACACGTACGACCTCTCCGAGCGGAAGGCAAAGTCGGCGATCAAGGCGATCGAGCGCGAGACCGGACTCCCCACCACCGACCCGGTCCGGTTTGATCCCGCCCCGGTGGTCGAGGCGATCGACCGGTTCCATCGCAAGCGGAAGCGCGCGACTTCGCGCCGCGCTGCGCGGCGCTGATGCGGAGGTTCGGCCCGGTCTGATCAGATTGGGGCACCTTTACCGGCCCCATGTCGCACGCGCTTCGCCTCTTCGGCATCCACAAACGGTATCGCGTCGGTCTCGGCAGCTGCCGAGCGACGGTTCAAGCCCTTCGCGGCGTCACGCTGCACGTACGCCCCGGGGAGGTCGTCGTCATCGCGGGACGCCCCGGGTCGGGGAAGAGCACGCTACTCATGTGCGCGGCCGGTCTGCTTCGCCCCGACAAGGGTCGGGTGCACTGGTTCGGTGAAGGGGCGTCTCCCGCGGGGCGGCCGGCAGGCGTCGTCTATCGCTCGGTGCCGTCGCACTATGGCTGCATGACCGTCGCCGAGTCGCTGACGCACGCGATGCTGCGGCGCGATGTCACGCCGCAGGCGAGTGCCCTGCGTCATGCGCTGGAGCGGGTTGGGATGAGCTCCGCCGCGTCGGTGCGGCTGTCGCGACTCGGCCCCGGCGAGATGCGCCGACTCGCGCTCGCGGAGCTGGTGCTTTCACCGCCGCGGCTTGCGCTGCTCGACGACATCGCCGACGAGCCGGAGGCCCAAAGCGGGCAAGAGATTCCCGACACCATTGCCTGGCTGGCCGCCCGCGGCGTGACCGTGCTTGCGTCGGCGGCCAGTGCGCGCACGCTGGCGGCAGTGGCGTCGCGCGTGCTGGCGCTCGAGGAGGGGCGCCTGCGCGCGCTGTCGGCCCCGCTTCCCCGCGCGCTCGAGCTCACCGTCGACCAGGCTTCGCGCGTCGCATCTCGGCTCGGTCGGAGCCGAGCGGCGCGCTCCGCCGGCCCAAGCACCGTGCGCGTCGCGCTCGGCGGCGCATCCGCGGAGGAGGTTCTTGCAGAGTGCAGGCGGCTGGGAATCGCCGTGCACGGTTCGCGAATCGTGATGGTGGGCAGCCCGTCACGCGCTCGTGTCGCGGAGGAGCACGCGCGCGTCCGTTGACCGTCCATCGGGCGCTCCCTAGCTTCCGCAAAATGTCCGAGTTCGCCCTCTACAACACGATGTCGCGCCGCGTCGAGCCGTTCGCCCCCGCCGACGGTGAGACGGTCCGGATGTACACGTGCGGGCCCACCGTGTACAAGCCGGCGCACATTGGAAACTACCGGACATTCCTCTTCGAGGATCTGCTCCGCCGCACGCTTCGCCTCCGCGGGTGGCGGGTGGTGCAGGTGATGAACCTCACCGACGTCGACGACAAGATCATCAAGAACGCGGATGAGGAAGGTCGTTCGATTCGGGAGATCACGGAGCCGATCACGGAGCTCTTTCACCGCGATCGCCGATACATGCGCATCGAGGATGCGGAGGTGTATCCAAAGGCGACCGAGCACATCCCCGAAATGATCACGCTCGTCGGTCAGCTGATGGAGCGCGGCCTCGCGTATCGCGCGGAGGATGGCTCGATCTATTACGCGATCTCGAAATTCGCGGAATACGGGCGACTGTCGCGCCTGGATACCCGCACGATCAAGCCCGGCGCGCGGGTGGCGACCGACGACTACAACAAGGAGGACGTACGCGATTTCGCGCTCTGGAAGGCGGCGAAGCCCGAGGATGAGCGAACCGGGGCCGCGTGGGATTCCCCGTGGGGGAGGGGCCGGCCGGGGTGGCATCTCGAGTGCTCCGCGATGGCGATGAAATATCTCGGCAAGACGCTCGACCTGCACTGCGGTGGGGTCGATCTGATCTTCCCGCATCACGAGGACGAGATCGCGCAGTCCGAGGGGGCCACGGGCGTGCCCTTCGCCCGGCTCTGGTGCCACGGCGAGTTCCTTCTCGTCGAAGGCTCGAAGATGGCGAAGCGGGTCGGGAACGTGGTGACGATGGAGACGTTGCGCGAACAGCGCATCCCGGGCGTGGCGGCGCGCCACCTGATGTTTGGCGTCCACTATCGACAGCAGCTGAACCTCAAGGATGAGGCGCTCGAGGGATCGGTGCAGGCCGTGCGCCGCATTGGCGAGTTTGCGGACCGGCTCAGTAAGGCTCGTGGCGGAACGCCCGAGCTGGCCCGGGCAGGGGAGGATGCCGAACGCGACGTAAGGGCGGCGCTCTTCGACGATCTCAATGCCCCGCGAGCGCGGGCGGCCCTCGATGTTTTCATCCGCCGCGCGAACGCCGAGCTCGATCGGAACGGATCCGACCGCGCTGCCCTGGACCGCGCCCGCGCGTCGTTCGACACCATCGATGGGGTGCTCGACCTCACCCCGCGTCCGCAGGACGCCGACGGCGACGACAACGCCCGGCTCGAGCGCGAGCAGCTCGCGAAATGGGTCGAGGAACGGCTTGCCGCCCGGCGCGAGGCACGCGCGGCGCGCGACTTTTCGCTCGCGGACTCGATCCGGGAGGAGATCGAGCACCGTGGGATCGAAGTGAAGGATGGGCCGGGTGGAACCGAGTGGCGGGTGGTGCGCGGCGGCTAAGTCGCTGTCTGGTCGTGTATTGACACCCTTTTCCGCCCTGGTTATCCTAAGAGTCTCGCAAAAAACTGCCGTGCGCTGACGTAGCTCAAATGGCAGAGCAGCCGCCTTGTAAGCGGCAGGTTGCGAGTTCGATTCTCGCCGTCAGCTCTGAGCGAGTCGCCAGGGTACTCGACGCGGGGCGATCGGCGTGATCCGATCGGTGGGGTACCCAAGCGGTCAACGGGAACAGACTGTAAATCTGTCGGCTCCGGCCTTCGAAGGTTCGAATCCTTCCCCCACCACTGTCGCACAGTGTCGCGGGAGTAGCTCAGCTGGTAGAGCGCAAGCCTTCCAAGCTTGATGTCGCGGGTTCGAGCCCCGTCTCCCGCTTGCGTATTGTCGTTAGGGCCGTCGGTGGCAGGAATGCGGTGTCGATGCCGCGTGAAGAAGATCGATGATCGATCGCGGAGGCCGCCGCGGGCACGGCGGCTTTCGGCGTGAACAAATGCCTCGCAGGGTAGCGTCGCTCGCGTAGCTCAGTTGGTAGAGCACACCCTTGGTAAGGGTGAGGTCATCGGTTCAATCCCGATCGCGAGCTCTCGAAGGACAGTCGCGAACTGCGAGCTGCGAACGAACGGCTCGCACTTTCCAGTTCGCAGTTCGCACTTTGCAGTTCGGACGGGCACTCTCATTACCCAGGCATCACACGACCATGGCCAAGGCGAAATTCGAGCGGACGAAGCCGCACGTGAACGTAGGGACGATCGGGCACGTCGATCATGGGAAGACGACGTTGACGGCGGCGATCACGGCGATTCAGGCGAAGAAGGGGCTGGCGCAGTTCACGGCGTACGATCAGATCGACAAG
>JAICOJ010000240.1 GCA_025930755.1 Gemmatimonadaceae bacterium | reverse complement strand
GACCACCCGGATCGCGTCGTGCCAACCCTCGCGGAACATCGTATCCATCAGCTCGGTGCACAGGGTGATGTCGGGACTGGAGAACGCATTCACCACCCCGCAGGGCCGCACTCGCAGCGTAATGGTCGGGACGCGATAAACCGCTTCGATGCGATCGGTGGATTCGCGCAGGAAGCGTATGGTTGCCACCAGCGATTCATGAGAGCGCGTGCCCTGGCGCAGCACGCGCAGGCGCAAGCGGGACGCGCCCTCCTGTTCGGGGCTCACCGTCAGGATGGCATTACGCGGCAGACCGGGCAGCACTTCCTGCGTTCCGCCCAGTGACGACCCAGCGAAGCGCACGGGCGCCTGTTTCCCGGGTACGGCGGCCTCGTCGCGCACCTCTACGTAGAGCGGCGCCGAGACGCGGCCGATGAGCACCGAGTAGCTGTCGTTGTTGGCGATGCGCGGCAGGCTGGCCGTGTACGGCTTTTCGCGAGAAACCATGCGGCTCGCCTCGTGCTCGATCGCCACGTAGTTCTCGGAGATTTCGATGATGATGCGCGCGTGCGCGGTCGCGAAGACGAGCCACCCAACGACGATGGCAGCCCCGCAGTTAAGTGCGCGCGCCAGCACCACTCCGCGGAACACGGTCCTAAGCATGCATTAGGTGGGCGACGGAAGGATCACGCGAAATGTGGAGCCATGGCCCACGGCACTGTCGACTCGGATCTGCCCGCCGTGCAGCTCCACGAGGCGCTTGGTCAGGGCTAGTCCAAGTCCCGTGCCTTCAGCCTTGCGGGAACTATCCTTGCCGAGCTGCTTGAACTCCTCGAAAAGTGAGGCCTGATCCTCCGGCGCGATTCCGACGCCTGTGTCCTTCACCGCGATCTCGACTTTGTCGGTGTCGAGTTTCGCGCTCACGTCGACCCGCCCACCGTCGGGGGTGAACTTCACGGCGTTGGATAGCAAGTTGAGCAGGATCTGCTTTACCTTGCGTTCGTCGGCCTGAAGGTCCCCAAGCCGCTTGTCGATATCCACGCCCAACGCAATGCCATGGCGCATCGCGCGTTCGCGGATGAGGGTCACTGCATTAGACACCGCCGTGGGGAGATGGAAGCTCGATAACTCGAGCTCCATTCTCCCCGCCTCGATCTTCGACAGGTCGAGGATGTCGTTGATGAGCGAAAGAAGATGCTTGCCGGATTCGTGGATGTCCTTCTGGTACTCGAGCTGCTTTTCGTTCAAGTCGCCGAACATCTGATCCATGAGTGCCTCGGAGAAGCCGATGATGGCGTTGAGTGGCGTCCTAAGCTCATGCGACATGTTGGCGAGGAAATCGGACTTGTGCTTGTTCGCCACTTCTAGTTGCGCGCTCTTCTCCTGAATCTCGCGGAAGAGCTTCGCGTTCTGGATCGTGAGTGCCGACTGCGTAGCGAAAGTCTTGAGGAGATCAACGACTTCCTCAGCAAACGGCCCGGGCGTGTTCCGTTGCACGGCGAGCGAGCCCACAATCTGCTCTTCGTGCATGAGCGGCACCGCGAGCAGCGCCCTTCGCCCGGTGCGGATGATGAGATCTCGGAACTGGCTCTTGTAGCTCTCGTCCTGTGTCTCGGGAATCTGAACTGGCTCGCGGGCGATAGCAGTGCCGCCCACAGCGCCGTCACCCTTCCTGATTGGGCTGCTGCGGTAGGTCTCCAGGAGCTCTTCGCTGATGTTCTCAGCAGCGCGCAGGTGGAAAAGCTCGGCCGGCTCGTCGTATTCATAGATCACGCCTGCGTCGAGCCCTGTCAGCCGCACGGCATGCGACACGATCGTATTCAGCACTGTTTCGAGGTCGAGAGTCGAGCTGATCGCACGCCCTACTTCCCCAAGCGCCGTGAGCTGATTAACCGACTTCGTAAGCGCATCAGTGCGCTCCTGCAGTTCCTTGAACAGACGCACGTTCTCGATAGCGATCACCGCTTGGTCGGCGAAGGTGCGCAGCAGCGCCATCTGCTTGTCGGTGAGCGGGCCAGGCGCGCGCCGGATCACGCTGATCGCACCAATCGCCGCATCGCCGCGCAGCATCGGCATGATGGTGGCCGCTCGCAGCCCAGTGGCGAGGAAGCTGCGGACTCCGGGAAGCGACGGGTCCGTATTGGTTGCCGCGTCGGGGACATCGATCACCCGTCGGTCCACGATCGCAACAGCGTGCATGTATTCACGCCTGAGGGGGATCGGGAAGACAGAACGAATCGCAGCCTCGTCCGCACTGTTCGCCGTTGCGACTGCCGCGATACGGACCCGCTCGTGGTCCGGAAGTGCGACGACGACAGTGGCCCCTGGGAAGAGCCTCAGGCCGCTCTGCACGATCTCGTCGAACACCGGCTGCACATCAGTGGTCGAGCTCGATATGACGCGCAGGATGTCGGAGGTGGCCGTCTGGCGCTCGAGCGCCTCCCTCGTTTCGTTGAACAGTCGCACGTTCTCGATAGCGATCACCGCCTGATCGGCGAAGGTCTTTACGAGCTCGATCTGGGGGGCCGTAAATGGTTTTATCTCGTGTCGGCCACATCCGATCGCGCCGATCGGCAGGCCATTCTGCAGAATGGGAACTCCCAGGAACGTCCGATAGGCGGCCGCGCGCGACAGCACCTCTCGCGTCCACGGGTCGTAGTCGGGATCCGTCTCGATATTCTCGATGTGTGCCGGGCGACCATCGACGAAAGCCCGACCCATTGCGAAGTGTCGTCCCGGCGCTCGCGGAAAAACGGCGTGATACGCCGCAGTCTCGGCCGCAGACATGTTGTTGACCGCCACGAGATGGAGTAGGCCCCCTTCGAAGCGCGTCACCGCGCTGAAGTCCGCATCGCATAGTCGGGCCGCGCTGGCTACGATGGTCTTGAACACCGGCTGGGTGTCAGTCGGCGACTGGCTGATCACTCGCAGAATCTCGCTCGTCGCAGTCTGGCGCTCGAGCGCCTCCCTCGTCTCGTTGAACAGGCGCACGTTCTCGATCGCGATCACCGCCTGATCGGCGAAGGTCTTGAGTAGCGCGATCTGCTTGTCGCTGAAGGGCTGGATCTCCGCCCGTCGAGCCGAGATCACGCCGATCGCCTTCCCTTCGTGCAATAGCGGGACGTTGACCGTCGTGCGCAGTCCCAGACGGCGGGCAACCTCGGAGCCCCTGGGGAAGCGGGCCGTTTCCGCCTGCAGATCGCGCACGTGAACGACCTCGCGGTCGAGGACGGCACGGCCGGGCGCCGAACTCGCGACGGGGACTTCCTCG
>JAICOJ010000257.1 GCA_025930755.1 Gemmatimonadaceae bacterium | reverse complement strand
GCCGTGAGCGCCATGTACGTGAGCGACGGATTCTGGCACGCCGAGCTCGTCATGCAGGCACCGTCCGTCACAAACAGATTCGGCACGTCGTGCGCCTGGTTGTGCGCGTTGAGCACCGATGTCTTCGGGTCGCGCCCCATGCGCGCCGTCCCCATCTCGTGGACGCTGAACCCCATCGGTGCGTCGTCGTCATAGACCTGCACGTCCCGGCACCCGGCCGCCTCCAGCATCTCGGCCGACTGCGTCTTCGCGTCCTCGCGCATCGCCTTCTCGTTCTCGCTCCATGACCAGTGAATCCGCGGCACGGGAAGACCCCACTGATCCTTTCGCTCGGGGTCGAGATCCACGTAGTTCTCGTGACGGGGCAGGCACTCGCTGTACCCCTGCATCGAGATGCCCCACGCCCCCGGCTCGCGCAACTTCTGCTTGAGCTCCACGCCGAGACCGGCCATTCCCCAGCCGCGCGCCCAGCCGCTCCGGCCCACGCCCACCTGGATGCCGTAGCCGCGCAAGAAACCGACCTTCTCGTCTCCGCGACCGCCGAGGTTGCGAAAACGCGGGATATAGCACCCCGTCGGCCTCCGCCCGTAGTAGTACTTGTCCTCCATGCCCGGCACGACCGCGCGCGCACCCGCCTTCGACAGATGATCCATCAGGTTGTGACCGACCTCGCCGCTCGAGTTGGCGAGCCCGTTCGGGAAGCGCGCGCTCTTCGAGTTGAGCAGGATCTGCGCGGTGCCGATCGTCGACGCATTCAGGAAGATGATCCTCCCGAAATACTCGCGCGCCTCTTTGGTCTTCGTGTCGATCACACGCACGCCCGACGCCCGGTCTCGCCTCTCGTCGTACAAGACGCTCTCGACAATCGCATCGGTGACGACGGTGAGCTTCCCCGTCTTCTGCGCGGCCGGAAGGCTCGCGCTCAGGCTGCTGAAGTAACTGCCGAACGAGCACCCACGATGACACTGGTTCCGCGCGCGACAGCGGCTGCGGCCGTTGTGATCCCGCGTCAGGTTCGCCACCCGGAAGATGGTCATGTGCCTTCCGGGATACGCGCGCTCGATCCGCTCCCTTACCCACTCCTCGGCGCAATTGAGCGGCCAGGGCGGGAGCAGCTCGCCATCGGGAAGATACGGGAGGCCTAACGGCTCACCGGCGATCCCGGCGAACCGCTCGACGTGGCTGTACCAGGGATCGATGTCCGCATAACGAATTGGCCAGTCGACGCCATGGCCATCGCGCAGATTGGCCTCGAAATCGAGATCGCTCCACCGGAGGCAGCCACGCCCCCAGAGCAGACTCCGGCCTCCGAGGTGGTAGCCGCGGATCCAGCGGAAATCCTGCCCGCCGCCTTCGCTGACATAGGGATGCTCGCGGTCGTTGACGAAGAAATGCTTCGTCGCCTCGCCGAACGCGTAGTTCCTGCTCTGAATCGGATAGTCGCGCGCGTAGAGCTCGGGCTCCCCGCGCCCCCGATACTCCAGCTCCCACGGCTCCATCCATTCGGTGACGTAGTCCTTCCCATGCTCCACGTGCCGCCCGCGCTCGACTACGAGCGTGCGGAGTCCTTTTTCACAGAGCTCCTTCGCGGCTAGACCGCCGGTGATTCCGGAGCCGACGACGATCGCGTCGTAGAGCTCATTGCGCTGTGGGAGCATCTCTGAAAAGGGGATCAGGAGTCAGGGGTCGGGGATCAGGGGGCGTCAGGGCGCGGGGTTCAGAGAGAATGGCCGGCGCACCCTGACACCTCGAGCCCGGACACCCCCTGAACCCTGACTCCTGACTCCTGACCCCTCATTCATCACACGGCCCACGTGCGACCGACTTGCTCGATCGGCACGCATCCGTCAAAGCGCTCGGGCACCGCCACGTATCGAAGCTCCTGGGTCGCACCGACCTCCGACGTGTAGTAGCCGAGGATCGTCAGCTCCTTGATCGTGCGGAACCAGGGCACCTCGCGTCGTCCGCCTGTTTCGGCGAACGCCTCCTGATCGATGCGCGTCAACAACGCCCGCTGGGCGTCAGCACTGCATCTAATGAAAGGGCCGCCGCATTCGCGCTGAGCACGCGCGTCGATCTCGGCCAGCCCATCGAGTACTCGCTTCCGGTCTGCCTCCCCATAATGACCGGCGAGCATCCTGTCGATGAAGACGTGCACGCCCGCAGCACGCGCGCCGGGCGTGTCGGTCTCGGGGATGACGTGCTCGGCGATCGTCGCCACGAGCTCG
>JAICOJ010000044.1 GCA_025930755.1 Gemmatimonadaceae bacterium | reverse complement strand
CGGAACGCGTACCATCCCAGCGCTCTCCATCGCGTCCACGATGCTCATCAGGATCGCCTTCGACGACGATCCCGCTTCCACCGCGTCGATCGCCTCGCGCACCGCACGGAGCCCCCAGGCACCCGCCGACACCACGCTCGGCCCTTCGACGAGCCACGCGTCGAAGAGGCGCAACGTGACCAGACCGGCGCTCGTCAGGCGCCACTCCGGACTGCCTTCCTCGGCGCGCGCGAGCGCTTCGAAGAACGGGACGTGCTGGAGTCTGGACTCGGTCATAATGGTTCCCGCATTCCTCATCGGAAGGATCGGACTTTCTGCCATTGTGCGCTATGAAATTGACGAGGGTCGCAGGGGGCCGCAACGACACTTTTGAGACACGCCACACACGTATTCAGACACTTGTACCGTCAATATCCCTCGTTCAGCGACGTGATGTACACAGAAAATCGACGGTGACCAGAAAGGCGACGCATCCAACGGTGCGCCGTACGGGTTATCTTTCGTTTGCCTTCGCGCACACGCATCGCTGGTTCGATCGTCCTTAGGACACGCGCGACCCCTACCCTCAAGGCGCCTCATGTCCACTTCCGCTGCCGTCGGCGTTCAGGCCGCTCCGACTCCCTCCGCCCTGCGCGGCTGGCAGAGCACGACCGCACCCTATCGAGCGAGCAGTACCACGCGGGCCGCGGTTCAGCTCTGCACCACGATCCTGCCACTGGGTGCGCTCGTCGCGCTCATGTACGCGATGCTCGACGTCTCGTACTGGATCACGCTGGCCCTCGCCGTGCCGGCCGCCGGCTTTCTCGTCCGCACGTTCATCATTATGCACGACTGCGGACACGGGTCGTTCGTGCCGTCGCGACGCGCCAATGAAGTCATCGGATTCATCACGGGCGCGATCACGCTGACGCCGTTCGCGCAGTGGCGGCGCGACCACGCGCTGCACCATGCGTCGTCCGGCGACCTCGACCGGCGCGGGCACGGCGACGTGCTGACGCTCACCGTCGAGGAGTATCTCGCGCGCTCGCGGTGGGGCCGGCTCAAGTACCGGCTCTATCGCCACCCGATCACTCTGTTCGTGCTCGGCCCGATCTTTCTGCTCTTCGTGCGTCACCTGCCCGCCGCGGGGATCGCCCTGACGACGAAGACAAAGATCGAATCGCGGGCGACCACCGCGGCCATCGTCGCGATCGTCGTCGCATTCGCGCTGGCGATTGGATGGCAGGCCGTGCTCCTCGTCTACGGACCGATCATCCTCATCGCCGGCGCGACGGGGAACTGGCTCTTCTACGTGCAGCACCAGTTCGAGGATGCGTACTGGGAAGCGCACGAGGGATGGGACTACGCCGCGGCGGCGATCAAGGGCGCGTCGTACTACCGCCTGCCGCGTGTGCTCGAATGGATGACCGGGCGCATTGGGCTGCACCACGTGCATCATCTCGATCCGAAGATCCCGAACTATCACCTGCGTCGCTGCCACGATGAGAACGGGGTGCTTCAGGCCGTCACCGTGCTCACGATTCGCGAGAGCATCCGCACGGCATCGTTGAAGCTGTGGGACGCCGAGCACCGCCGCATGGTCGGATTCCGCGCGCTGCGATCGCGGCCCGTCGCCGCCTAGGTCACCGCACCACGATGCCGAAGAGCGGGCCACGGACTTTCCGGTCCGTGGCCCGCTCTTCGTGGCGGGATGATCGTTAGGGCGTCCCGGGTGCGCCGGGAGCGGCCTCGGGAGCCTTCTCGACGGGCGCCCCCGCCGGCACCGCTCCGTTCGGCGGAGCGTTCTTCAGCTCTTCTGCCGCACGACGTTCACGATCGCGCTGGGCGAACGCGCCGAAGCCGCCCTTTTTTGCTTCCTTTGGATCGAGCATGATACGCTCCCCGGTCGCGCGCCGGCGCTCACGGATCGCGAGTGCCGGCCGGTGGCCGTCGTTGGAGAGGGCGCGATGACCGATCCCGCCGGCCGTCCGCCCCTCCCGCGAGCGAACATGCCCCGACCTCCGCGCATGGCGCATATTAATATGTGGTATTACTATTGTCAAACGTAATTACGTGCGTTATTATTACCCTTCAGTCGGAGCGAGGGCGTGATCCGTTTTCACCTGGCATCGGTCCTGAAGAAGAAGGGATGGACCCCCTACCGCCTCTCGCAGGAGACCGGCCTCACGGTCCCCACCGCGTACCGGCTGGCAGACCCCAAGCTCGAGTTCGGTCGCTTTACCGCCGACACACTCGACCGCCTGTGCGCCGCACTCGAGGTGCAGCCCGGCGATCTGCTCGAGTACGTGCCGACCAGGAGCCGCAAGCGCCGCGGCTAATCGCCCGCGCAGGTCCGAGAGTCAGCTCGCGATGAGCCACGTCGGCGGAACCGTCCGCTGCGCTTGCCCAGAGGGCACCCATCCTCGCAGGAGGTCCCATGAACGCCAAGAGAGCCCGCAGCAACGGCGATACGCCGTTGAAGAGTACGGCACCGAATCCGAAGAGCACCCCGCCCGCGTCGGCCCAGGACGGGCCATATCGCGCCGAGCCCCGCCGAGCCAGGGCGCGCCGCGGCGAGAACAGCATCCTCGAGACCGCAGCCGAGCGCGGCACGTTCCGTACGCTGGCGAGCGCAATTCGCAGCGCCGGGCTCGTCGATCTGATGAGCGGGAAGGGACCGTTCACGCTGTTCGCGCCCACGGACGATGCGTTCGCCCGCATGTCGCCATCGGACCGCGACACGCTCCTCGGCGACAAGGCCTCGCTCGCCGAGGTCCTGACCTATCACCTCGTGCGTGAGCGCGTGAAGGCGCCGACGGTCGGCACGCCCCGCACGGCGACGACCGTCAACGGCGGGATGATCACGATCACCGTGAAGAACCGCGGCTTCAGACGCCGTGGCTTCAAGGTCAACGACGCAAGGATCGTGAAGACGGAGATTCTCGCGTCGAACGGCGTGATTCACGCCATCGACAGCGTGCTGACTCCGCGCTAACCGATCACGGCGCGGACGGCGCTCTGCCGTCCGCACCGACGGTTGCCGCCAGGACGCGCGGCGACGCGACGGTCCGCGCATCGCCATCGGACACGTAGCGACGCCCCGGCTTCTCCAGCCAGTCCAGCGTGCGCTCCAGGGAATTCCCGACGATCTGCACGCGCTCCAGTCGCAGCGCATCGAATGCGGGATCGAACGGGCTCGGCACCGGGCCACCGGCGACGAGCAGCACCGCGGCGTGATCGTACGTGATCGTGCGCTGCGAGCGCGGATCGGTCCAGGCTCCCTTCGCGGCCAGTGTCCGATTCGCCGGCCACGCGCCTAACGGCAGCGCCAGCGTGCGCACGCGGTACCCCGGCACCGCCGAGTCGACGGCCAGCGCGAGACGCGCGATCTGTTCCTGCACGACCGCGTCCTCGTACTTCGAGAGCTGCGCATGCCACAGCGTGTGGTTACACAGCTCGAAGCCCCGCTCGGCAAGAAACCTGAGCTTCGCGTGGCGCCAGGCGGTCTTCTGCCCCTCGATGTTCCGGTCGCCGAAGAAGGCGCGCCCGGCTTCGGCGCCCGACAGCATGCAGAACGTCGCCTTGTTCTCCCAATCGGGGTGTGTCCTGTGGAACTCCAGCCAGATCCCGACGGCGCTCGTGGAATCGATCACGAGCTCGCCGTTGCGCTCGATGTAGCGAAACTGTGAGGGCGACGCGTCGTCGAACGTGAACACCACCGGCGAGAGCCCGCGCGGTAGGTCGATCCGCTTGTCCACGAGCTCAGCGACGGTGATCGGGCGGTAGCCACGCGCGTAGAGAAGCTCGAGGTCGCGGCGGAAGCGCGTGTGCTCGCGCTCCCAGCGGCCCTCCGTTGCACCGATCAGGTGGTATTCGAGGATGGGGACGCGCCCCATCTCATTCGGCTCGCGATGGCGGGACGCCGAATCGAGGGCAACCCTCGCGCGGGCGGCCGCCATCTCATTAGATGGCGCGTCCGGCGCATCGTTCGGCCGTGCTTCTGTCCTGCTGCACCCCGACGCGAACAACGCGATCGGGAGCACGGCGGCAAGCCGCCGGTACGACGAATATGAATGCATGGGGGCGGAGGCGCTGGAGGCGCTGAAGGCGCTGAAGGCGCTGAAGGCGCTGAAGGCGCTGAAGGCGCTGGTCTCGTGATGGACGGCACATCCGCGGTTGGTTCCCGCCGAATCGGAAACCTGCGGCCGGCGCCGGTGGTACTATTGATCGAAGCGGCTCGTCTGACACTCGTCCTCGTGCCGCGACCCTGATCCACTCTGATGACGTTCATCGCCTCTTTTCAGCAACGCGTTCGGACGTTCCGCGAGCGCTGGCGTAGTGATCCGGCGCACCCTCCGCGGGAGTGGATGCGCGAGCAGTGGCAACCGCTCGCGGTCATGGCCGCGCTCGTGCTCACCGTACTCGTGTTCGATGCCTGGCTGGCGAGCTGCGGCTTCGCCGGATGCCCCTCTTCGGAGGAGATTCGGCGGTTCCGGCCGGTCGAGGGCAGCGAGGCCATCGATCGATCCGGTCAGCCGCTGGGGCGACTGACCTCGGTCCGTCGCGTCAATGTCGCGCTCGCCGACGTGCCGCGTCACGTGCAGCAGGCGTTCATCGCCACCGAGGACCGGCGCTTCTACGAGCACAACGGGCTCGACTGGCGCGCGGTCATGCGCGCGGTCACCCGCAACGTGACGTCGTTAGGATTGCGCGAGGGGTTCAGCACCATCACCATGCAGGTGGCGCGAAACACCTTCACCTCGCGCATCATCAGCGAACGCTCGCTCCGCAAGAAGCTGCTCGAGCTTCGATTCGCGCGGCTCATCGAGCACAATCTCACCAAGCCGCAGATCCTCGAGCTCTACCTCAACGTCATCTATCTCGGGAACGGGACGTACGGGGTGGAAGCGGCGAGTCGCGATCTCTTCGGCAAGAGCGTGAAGAAGGTGACGCTCGCCGAAGCGGCGGTGCTGGCCGCCCTCCCCAAGGGGCCGTCAGCGTACACGCCGAGGAAGGCACCGGAGCGCGCGAAGCGCCGGCGAGATCTGGTGCTTTCCCTGATGGTGCGCGAAGGCTACATCGACTCGACGCAGGCCCGTCGCGCCGTCGCGCAGCCGATACGGGTCGCGAAGCAGGAGTGGCGGCCAACGGGCACCGACTCGTATGCGCTCGATGCCATCCGGAGCGCGGTCGATTCGCTACTGGGGAGTGAGGCCCTCGAGTCCGGCGACGTCATCGTGTACACGACAATCGACGCCAACGCACAGAAGGCCGCGGAGCGCGCCGTGGCCAAGCGCGCCGCGTACATCCAGGAGCGCGAGCGCGCCTGGTACGGACGGACCAACGGCGTGGTCCAGGGAGCGATGATCGCGCTCGATCCGCGCAGTGGTGACGTCCGCGCCATCGTCGGTGGGCGGCGGTACGAGCGCGGCGGCTTCAATCGCGCGCTCTCCGCGCGCCGCCAGCCCGGATCGGCGTTCAAGCCGTTCGTGTACGCGGCGGCGCTCGCGGCGGGCCTTTCTCCGGCGACCATGGTCGACGACGATCCCGTCGAGATCGTCGGCGACGATGGACGCATCTGGACCCCGGCGAATCATGGCGACGAGTACAACGGTCGCATCACCCTTCGACGCGCGCTCATGCGGTCCGCGAACGCGGCGACGGTGCGCGTCAGCCGCGCCGTCGGGGAGCAGCGCGTCGTGTCGGCGGCTCGCAAGAACGGCATCACGAGCCAGCTCGATCCTGTCCCCTCGATCGCGCTCGGTGCGCTGGAGGTCACGCCCCTCGAGCTCGCGCTCTCGTATGCGCCGTTCGGCAACGGAGGGTATCGCGTGAAGCCACGGCTCATCGAGCGCATCGAGTCCTCGGACCGACGCGTGCTCTGGAAGACCGATGCCGTGCGCGATCTGGTGATGGATCCGCAGAACGCGTACATGATGACCTCGATGCTGCGCTCCGTCGTCGATCACGGAACCGCGCACGCCGTGCGCGAGTGGGGTGCACGCGGTCCCATCGCCGGCAAGACGGGCACGACGAACGATGGCGCCGACGTCTGGTTCGTGGGCTACACGCCGACGGTGACCGCCGCGTTCTGGTTCGGGCACGATCAGCGGATCTCGCTCTCCGGCGACATGAGCGGCGGCAGCGCGGCCGCCCCTGCGTGGGCGGAGTTCTTCATCAATGGGTGGCGCGAGCGCGGTGATGGCGTCGAATGGGAGCCGCCGCCGGGCATGGTGTCGCGGCAGATCGATGCCTTCACCGGGGAGCTGGCGGGCGAGTGGTGCCCCGCCACCCAGACGGAGTGGTTCAAGCCCGGCATGGAGCCCACCGAGTACTGCCGGGAGCACCCGGAGCCGGAAGAGACGTGGGCGGATGACTTTGGGGAGAGGATCGCGACGACGTTCAAGAGGATCTTTCGGTTCTGATACGCGTCGGGTCTGAACAGCATCACCACAGAGGCACGGAGGCACAGAGAACGGCGACCTACTCCACCAGTAGGTCGCCGTTCTCTGTGCCTCCGTGCCTCTGTGGTGATGCTGTTAATCCGGCCGCGTCCTCACGTGAAGAGTCCGAGGCGTCCCTCCGACACGAATCCTGGGAAAACCCTTGATGCCTCGACAGCCCCCAGGTGCGACCTGACGACTTCCTCGAAGACCGAGCGGAAGTCAGTCGTTAGGGCGAGGTCGCGTCCTTCATAGAGCTGCTCCCGCGCCAGGCCAGGCCACTTCCCGTAGACCTTTCCGCCCTTCACGGAGCCGCCCAGGACGAACATCGCGCCAGCGTGCCCGTGGTCGGTTCCGCCGTTTCCGTTTTGTCGCGCCATCCGGCCGAACTCCGTCATCGTCAGGATCAGCACATCCGCCATGCGATCACCAAGATCGGCGGTCAATGCGGCGACGGCGCCGGCGAAGTCGCTCAGGCGATTCGCGAGCTGTCCCGTCGCCCCGCCCTGGTTCACGTGCGTGTCCCAGCCCCCGACGTCAGCGAACGCGATCTCGAGACCCACGTCCGCCTTGATGAGCTGCGCGATCTGCAGCAGCCGTTGGCCGAACTGCGACCGCGGATACTCGGCGCCGTGCTCGGGCCGATACCGCTGCGGGTTCGCGGCGCGGAGCATCTTCACCGCGTCGAAGGTCTCCGCGCCGGCGCCATGAATGATGTCGGCCCGGCCGGTGCGATACAGCGCCTCGAGACGCTCGGCGTCGGAGCCCGTCGCGCGTATGGTGAAGTCATTCAGTGACGACATCGCGATCACCGGCGCCGGCCCGGCAAGAATGCGCGGGGTTTGCTCCGTCATCGTCACGGCCCGGAACGGCGTCACCGTCGTTCCCTCGCACTCGGCGCACGTTCCGCGTGTGGCGAGGTAGCGGTTGAGCCACCCATCCGGCGTGTTCTTCAGGTCGGGCGTGCCGCTCTCCATGTAATCCTGCGCGTCGAAGTGCGATCGCGTCGCGCTTGGACTGCCGACGGCGTGAATCGGCGCGAGCATGCCACGCTGCCACAGCGGTTGCAGCGGTCTCAAGGCGGGGTGCAGTCCGAAGAATCCGTCGAGATCGAGCGCGGCGTCGCCTCGCGCGCCGGGCCGCTGAATCGCGATCGTCGGGCGTAGCGCGTAGTAGTCGGCATCACCATGCGGGACGACCATGTTGAGGGCATCGGCCGCGCCGCGCTGAAAGAGGACGACAAGGATCTTTCCTCGCGCGGCGCCGCGGAGCTCGGTGGCGAACGCGGTACGCCGGAGGAAGGTCGGATTGAGGCCGAGGGTAACGAGCGCGAACGCGCCGGACCGGAGGAAGACTCTGCGTTGCATGGGTAGAAACGTGAAAGGCTGCGAGTGGCGGGCTGCGAGCTAACGTCGCTGGAATTCCGGAGCGCCTAACGCCAGGCCGATGATCTCCTTCAGCCCATCGAGGTTCGCCGGTCGTGAGAGCGGATCGCGGCGATTGCGCGCGGCGGGAGCCATCTCCTCCTCGACGAGCGAGGAATCGGGGGGCAGCTCGCAGCTCCCAGCTCGCAGCTCGCAGCTCGCGGCGAGGGGGTTTGTCCCACGCTCGAGAATCCCTCGCGTCTCGACGCTCGCTTCCCCGCCGAGCAGTCCGGCGATCACGGCGTCGACCTGGGCGGGCCGTGGCGCCGCGGCCAGCTCCGCGTAACGCGGCCACCGCTCGGGGCGAGCGCTGGGAATGGCGCCGCCAGCCATCGCCAGGCCGAAGTTGATGCGATTCAGAATCGCCCCGGTGTTGATCCAGGCGTCGCCACGCTCCGGCCATCCATTCGGCGCCTGGTGCAGAAACAGCGGCTGGCCAAGGCGCGCGACGACCTGCGCGGAGCGCGGGGTCATGTCGGGAGCGGCGTTCATCGCGCGCAACGCGCTCGCGACGAGCTCGAATGGCGACTTCACCTTGGCGCGATAGGCCGCCGACGAAAAGAACTCCTGCGAGGTGACGATCGTGCGAACGACTTCGCGGATGTCACCATCCGTCCGGCGGAACGTCTCCGCGGCGCGATCGACGAGGGATGCCGGCGGATCGTCGCTCACGAACCGGCGCGCGAGCTTGGTGGCGATGAATCGGGCGGTCGAGGGGTGCGCGGAGACGATGTCGAGCACTTGCTCGCCATCCTCCATCCCGCGCCCAGCGCCGAGCCGCTGTCCGAGCACCACCTTCTCTCCCGCGTCGTGCATGGCCGGGCGAAAAACGAAGCCGCCGCTGCGACGCGGCTGCTCGAGCGTCCACCCGGTAAACGCGCGTGCCACGTTGATGATGTCCTGCTGGGTGTAGCCACCATCGACGCCAAGCGTGTGGAGCTCGAGGAGCTCACGGGCATAGTTTTCGTTCAGGCCGCGCGGGCGGCCAGGGCTGCGAACTGCGACCTGCGAACTGCGGACTGAACCGCCACCAGGGCGCGCACGCCGTTGCTCGCAGCTCGCAGTTCGCAGTTCGCAGTATCGCGGCCTTCCCTCCTCAACGGAGCTCTGCCAGTTGTCGAGGTAATAGAGCATCGCCGGACTCTTCGCGACGGCGCCGAGGAGATCGCGGAATTTTCCGAGTGCATGAGGGCGAATGGCTTCACGATCGTACGCCGCGATGAAGTAGCGCTCCGGTCCCTTTCCGGCGAAGACAGTGAAGTGATTCTCCCAGAAGTCGACCATCACTTCCTCGAGCTGGCGCTCACTCGCGATGGCGCGAGCGACCTTGCCGATCTGCATCTCGGCGAGCACGCGACGCGACTCCTGGGCCGAACGCCGGAGCTCGAGGGAGTCCTCGCGCGACATGTCGGAGCGGCGCATTTGCGCACGCACGACCTGTGGTGGCGGGTATTGCTCGAGGAGCTCCCGGGATGTCAGAGAAAGGGTCGGCAGAGCCCGAACGACGCGCTCCGCCGCGGTGTCACGAATGCGCGCGGGCTGAAGCTGTAGCGCGATCCACTGATCGACTCCCATCGCTCGCACGCGTTCCGCGTCGCCGGGGCGGGCACCGAATGCAAGCCGATTCAATACGTGGCGAACCTGCTGGTCGGCGGTCTGCTCGCGCGGCTCCGCGACGATCGAGGGCTCGGGGGCGCGGACCGGGACGGACGAGCGTGCCGGAGCGCAGCCCAATCCAATCAGCGCAGCGAGAACAACGAGGCTGCTTCGTAGACTCATCGCCGTATCCCCCTGAATGCCTCGACCACCTCGACGACCTCGACCACCTGCCTCCAATAGACGCCGCATGCACGCCTTCGTTAATGCATCAGGCTGGCCCTCGATTTGCCCCGAGGCGCGAATGGAGGATGCCATGACCAGACATATCATACCGTTTCTGATGCTCGCCGCGGCCTGCTCGGTTGAGAACGCCGATCGCAACGCGACGGACACGACCGCCACGCCCCCGCCGGCGGACACCGTTCCACGCTCCGACACCGCGCGGGGTGCCGTGTTCGACACCGCACCGGCGCTGGCCGCGACCGACTCCGGCAACGTCCTCATGGGACCCGAGGAGGTACGACGCGGCGGGGTGCTGGTAGCCGTGGCACAAGGCCTCACGATCGAGAACCCACGGTGCTCGTGGAAGGGCGCTCCCCTTCCGTGCTACCGCACGCCTGCCGGCGTGCGCGCACTCGTGCCCCTGCCCGCCGATGAGCCCGGGGGTCGCTACGCGCTCGTCATCGATCGGCCGGCCAGCCGCATTACCAGGGAGGTCGCGGTCGCCGAAGCCGATTTTGGACGGGAGCTGATCTTCCTGGACGACTCGGTCTACGCGCTGCTCCGGCGCGGGAGTGACATCGCTCGCGACGCGCGCGCGATTCGCCGCGTTCTCGAAACGGAGACGCCCCAGCAGCGTTGGTCGGGCGCCTGGCGGATGCCCGTCGAGGGCGGGAAGTCGTCGGGGTATGGCGTCGAACGCTTCTACCATCGCGCATCGGATTCGGCGCGCGTCGTCAGACTCGAGTCGTCGGCGCGCACGCGCGGCGCGTTCGGCGTCGACACGGTGTCGGCCGCGCAGGACGCCCCGGCATGGCGGCACGCGGGTGTCGACATCGCGGTCGCCCGGCGAACGAGTGTTCGCGCCCCCCAGGCTGGCGCGGTGGCCGAGGTTGGAGATTACGTACTGACCGGCAAAACCCTCATATTGGACCATGGTCAGGGCGTTCACTCCGCGTATTTCCACCTCGATACGGTCCTCGTCAGCGAAGGCGATGTGGTGCCAAGGGGCGCGACGCTCGGGCGCGTCGGCGCGTCGGGTCTCGCGACCGGCCCGCACCTGCACTACGGGATCTACGTCCATGGCAAGGACGTGGATCCGGCCGTCTGGCACGGCCTTCCCTCCAGCACGCTCGACCCGGCCGCAGCTCGCTCCGCCGCGCCTCGTTAGGTCGCGGCGCGACCGGGGGCGCCCTTGAGGCGCTACCCGGTCGCTGTCGTTCTTCTCACCGTCTTCGTCGACCTCCTCGGGTTCGGCATCGTTCTGCCGATCCTGCCGTTCTACGCGCAACGGTACGGCGCCTCAGCAGTGCAGATCGGGGCAATCATCGCCGCGTTCTCACTGATGCAGTTCCTGTTCACGCCAGTCTGGGGCCGCGTGTCGGATCGCGTCGGGCGCCGGCCGGTCATTCTCGTCTCGCTCTTTGGCTCGGTTGCGAGCTACCTGCTCTTCGCGCGCGCGGAGAGCGTCCTCGCGCTGCTCGCATCGCGCATGCTCGCCGGGGTTGCCGGAGCGAATCTCGCCGCCGCCCAGGCATACATTGCCGACGTCACCACTCCGGAGACCCGGGCCCGCGGCATGGGCTGGATCAGCGCCGCGTTCGGGCTCGGGTACATGCTCGGTCCGCCCATCGCCGCGGTCGTGAGCCTTCGGTGGGGGGTGCACGCCCCCGGCTACGTCGCGGCAGCGCTCGCATTCATCAACCTGGTGCTCGCGCGTCTGTGGCTGCCGGAAGCGGCGCCGACCGCCGACAAATCCCTCATGCATCGCACCTTCGACCCGCGAGTACTCCACCGAGTGCTCAAGCGGCCCGTGCTCGGCGGGGTCACCTTCACGATGACGGCCGTCGCGCTGGCGACATCCGGTGTGACGGCGATGCTCGCCCTCTATCTCCAGGCGCGGTTCGCGTTCGACGCGGCTCGGACGGCATGGATGTTCTCGCTCATCGGGCTGACGTCGTCGGCCATTCAGCTCGGTCTGGTCCATACCCTCGTTACCCGCTACGGCGAAAGGCGGATCGCGATCACCGGAATCGGGCTGCTCGCGGTCTCGCTGCTCGGGATTGCGCTCGCCCCGACGCCAGGCGTGCTGCGAGTGGTCCTCGTCCTGTACGCCGTCGGCTTCGCCCTTACCGGGCCGAGCGCATTGAGCCTGGTCTCGCGGGCGGCGGCCGAGCGCGAGCAGGGGATGGTGATCGGGGTGGTTCAGTCGCTGGGGGCGTTGGCGCGGGTCGTCGGCCCCATGGCGGCGGGCGTCGCGCTGGGCCGGCTGGGCGCGAGCGCCCCCATGGTGGCGGGCAGTATCGTATGCGCGCTGGCAAGCGTCTATATGTGGCATCATCTACGGCCGAAATCCCGCGCCGGCGAGGTCGCCGGACCCGCCGCACTTCCTGTTGGGGACTGAAGGACGACGCAGTCCTTTCCGCTCCGAGGCATCGTTATCCGCATCGACGACCTGACGAAGCTGCCGCTTCGTAGCGCGTTCATCGAGCAGCTCACGGCTGCGCTCGAGATCGCGTCGGCCACGGGCCAGCCGGTGTCCCTGCTGGTCATCGACATCGATCTCTTCAAGCTGGTGAACGATACCTACGGTCACCTGCAGGGAGATCGTGTGCTTGTCGAGATCGCCGAGCTGCTGCGGCAGAACCTTCGCGCCGACGACCTGGCCGCTCGTTATGCGGGAGACGAGCTCGTCGCCCTGTTGCCGAACACGCCCGCGGAGCGCGCTCGCGAAGTCGCCGAGCGGCTGTGTGCGGCGGTGCGCGGGCATGCGTTTCAGGTGCGCGACCGAGACGAGCGGCTGTCCACCAGCATCTCGATCGGGGTCGCGACCTCGCCGGAAAATGGCGTGGACCCCGATGCGCTCTTCGCGGCCGCCGACCGAGCGCTCTATCAGGTGAAGCGGCAGGGACGCGATGGCGTCGCGGTCGCCACCGCCGGCTCGGGGGACAGCGGCCATCTCCCGCTCGGCATCGAGCGGTTCGTGGGCCGCGTGAACGAGCTGCGTCAGCTCGTGAGACTGCTCGACGATGCGAAGGCGGGACGTCCAGCGATCGTCGCCATCGCCGGCGAGGCCGGTATCGGCAAGACCACTCTGCTGCGGCAGTTGGAGCCGGAGGTTCGGCTGCGGTCCGGCTCGCTGGTGGTCGGCCGTGGGCGCGAGGCGGACGTGCAGCCACCCTATGCTCCGTGGGCCGAGGTGCTCTCGGCCATTCGTCGAACCACGCCGCAAACGGATCGCACCTGGCACGAGCTGCCGCACCTCGTCCCTGCATTCGCGGCGAGCGACCGACCCGCGCCGGGCTCGCGCGTCGGCAGCAAGTACATGCTGCTCGAGGAGATCTCCGAGTACGTGCGCACGGCCGCGCGCGACCGGCTCCTCGTCATCGTGCTCGACGACGTTCAGTGGGCGGACTCGGCCTCATGGGACATGCTCGAGTTCCTCGTCGGGCAGCTCGGATCCGAGCACCTGCTCATCTGCCTGACGATCCGTGCCGAGGAGATGCAGGGCGAAACGCTGGAGCGCCGTCGCCGTCTGTCGCGCAACGAGCGGTTTCGCGAGCTCACCTTGTCACGCCTCGGGCGCGAGGAGCTGAAGCAGTGGCTCCAGGCCGCCTTTCATCGGCAGGAGATCGGGCGCGAGCTGCTCGCCTTTCTGTATCACCACACCGAGGGCAATCCGCTTTTCGTCGTGCAGGTGCTCCGTACCCTGGTCGAGGAGGGCTCGATCTGGCACGATCGCGACCACTGGGAATGGCGTCCGGTGTCGGAACTCAGGCTCCCGGTAGCGATCACCGATCTCATCTCGCGCCGTCTCTCACGCCTCTCGCCCAAAGCGCAGGCTGTATTGACGACCGTTGCCGTCATCGGCCGGGAATTCGATCTCGACCTCGCGATCGAGGCGAAAGCGGGCACCGAGGCGGAGCTGCTGGACGTGATCGATGAGGGGATGCGCGCCTCCGTTCTGCAGCCGACCGCCGCCCGAGGCGGCGATCGCTACGCCTTCGCGCACGTCCTCATGGCCGAGGTGCTCACCGAGTCGGTGAATGCGCGCCGGCTGCGTCGAATGCACGAGCAGGTCGCGCAGGCCATGGAGCGCCTCACGCCGGATGCGATCGCCGAAATCGCGACCCACTACGATCGCGGTGGCGTCGGGACCAAGGCGTATGAGTATGCGATGCTCGCCGCGGAGCGTGCGCGTCTCGTGTACGCCCACCAGGAGAGCGCCGACTTCCTGCGGATCGCCGAGCGCAACTCGAGCTCCGCCGCCCAACTCGCCGAGGTGCGCGTGCGGCGCGCCGAGGTCGCCGAATCCGTGGGGCGGTACGAAGAAGCGGAGGAGATGTGCGATCTCGCGATCGAGTGGTTCAGCGGACAGCGGGAAAGTCGGCGTGCGCTCGCACTGCGTCGCATGCGCGAGCGCGTGCGCGCCCTGCTCGGCCAGCCGAACGCCAAGACGCTCGAGCACTGCCTCGCCCTCGATGCCGAAGCGCTGAGCAACGGGTTCGACGACGAGCGCGTGTCGCTGCTCACCATGATCTCGCAGACGTACGGCCGCCTCGGGGATCGGGTCGAGGCCGAGCGTGTCGCGGTCGAGTGCGTGCGCATTGCACAACAGCTGGGCGATCCCTTGCGCCTCGCGGAGTCGCTCAACCGTCTCGGCATCACGCTCGCCCAGGATGAGCCGGCCCGAGCCATTGAGCATTACGAGCGGGCGTTCAAGCTGTTCGAGCGCGCCGGTGATCTGGTGGGACAGGCGCGGTGTCGCAACAACATGGGGATCGTGTATTCGAGTCTCGGCAAATGGCAGCGCGCGACCGACGAGCTGACGTCGTCCATGTCGCTGGCTCGCAGCGCCGGTACGCCGGAGCACGTGGGAACCGCCGGGATCAACCTCGGAGTCGCCCACCTCAAGTGCGGCGACTTCGAGCGGGCGCGCGAGCTCTTCGGTGAAGCGCTCGCGATCTTCGCGGCACAGAAGAGTACCGAGCGTCAGCTGTATGCGCTCTACAATCTCGCGCACCTCGACCGTGAGCGTGGCGAATACGCGTCGGCGAGGGAGCTCTACGATGTGGTCCTGGGTATCGCGCGCGGCATTGGCCAGTCGGACGTGGAGCTCGGGGCCCTCGCGGGCGAGGGGCTGGTGCTCCTGCGACTGGGATTGATCGAGGAGGCGCGCGTCTCACTCGACGATGTCGAAGCGCGAATGCAGGCGCGGCCCGACTGGTTCCAGGGCCGCGAGCTGGCGGAAGCGCTGCGTGTCCGCCTGGAAGCACTCGATTCAATGACCGGCGCCGTGGCGATGTTTTATCGGGCGCTCGCCCTCGCCGAGACGAGCGACTTCTACGGCGCAGCGTGGCTCATCGCCGAGTGCGCCGACATTCTCGATGCGCATGATCGGGCGCTGCTGCGCAGCTCCGTGAATCGCTTCGCCCCACAGGTCGAGAGTCAGGGATATCATGGAATGAGCCGGCGATATACCGAACTGCTCTCTCGGGAATAACGACCGCGACCCGCCGGACAGCGTGACCGATTTGCGCGTGCGACAGATGGCGGCGCCGAATCGTGAAAATCCCCTAACGACACTTCTGCCTTGAGGTTGTGCGAGCTGCGAACGAGCAGTGACATCGTGGTATGCCGCCTGCTTTTCCCTGGGCCCAGGTACGTGGTCCGTCTGGACTCTCTTTCGGAAAAGGTTCGTATGCTTGCTCGCCATATTCGCTGGAGCACGGTGATCGCACTCGTGGCCATGACGGCCGCGTGCGCTGACAGCTCCGTATCTCCGCTGTCTCCGAAGACGGAGCGGCTGCCGGGTGGAGCCCCGAACATGCTGCTCGTCATCAATGAGATGGCTGCTGACGAGCGCTCGGCCGAGTTCACGGTCGATCAGGGCGGTGGCTACTTCCGCATGGGCAAGCACGGAATCGTCTTCCCGCGCAACGTCATCTGCGATCCAGCGCGGTCGGAGTACGGGCCGCACGCGTGGGATGCCGACTGCCCGATTCTGCGTGAGCCGATTCGCATCCGCGCCGAGCTTCGCACGCAGGATGGGCGCGAGTGGGTCGACTTCACGCCCGCGCTGCGCTTCCGCCCGTCGCGCAGCCCGTACGAGTGGGTGTGGATCTACATGCTCGTTGGCAGCGCACAGTTCAACGAGTCGCTGAACATTCTCTGGTCGCCGGCGATCGGCGTCCCGGGCATCGATGAATCGATCGAGGATCCGACGCAGCGCACCTACGTCGCGGGGGGGTACGCGTACCGTCGCATCAAGCACTTCAGCGGGTACAACGTCACGTCGGGACGCACCGTGTCCGAGGACACCGCGCGAGAGGTTGTCGGCGACCGGTAGTCGGTGGGTGGTGGGGTGGGGTGGTGGGGATGCGGGGCGTGGCCGACGGTCACGCCCCGCTTATCATGTAGCCCACTCCACGCACCGTACGAATCAATGGCTGCGCCTTGTCGTCACCCAGCTTCTTGCGCAGGTAGTTGATGTACACGTCGACGACGTTCGTCGCGGGGTCCACCTCGTACTTCCACACGTGCTCGGCGATGAGGGATCGTGACACGGGTTGTCCGGCGTTGCGGACGAGAAACTCGAGCAGCGCGTATTCCTTCTGTGTGAGGTCGATCTCCCGTCCGCTGCGCTCGACGCGTCGCGTGAGGGGATCGATCGTGACATCACCGGCGCGAAGGGTGTGATCCGCGGCAAGCGACGCCCGTCGGAGGAGCGCTTTCACACGCGCCAGGAGCTCGCTGAGGTCGAAGGGCTTCGGGAGGTAGTCGTCGGCGCCTGCCTCCAGCCCGCTGACCTTGTCCGACACGGTGCCGCGCGCGGTGAGCATGAGAATGGGAGACCGAAATCCCTTCTCGCGAAGCTCTCGCGTGACCGAGACACCGTCGCGATCCGGCAAGCCGACGTCGACCAGCACCAGCTCCGGCCGCTGCGAGAGCGCCAGGTCGAGTCCACCCTGTCCGTTCGACGCGCTCGTCACCGAGAACCCGGCGCTGCCGAGCACGCGCTCGACGGCGGAGCGTACATCGGGATCGTCCTCGATCAACAGGATCGTGTCTGGCTGAGTACCGGAATCGTTCATAGTCGGAAACATGACCGCGTCTGCTCGGCGAGGCAACGTGCCGAGGTCGTCGAGTGTCGAGGTCGTCGAGGTGATCGAGGGAACGTCGTCGCCGCTTCCTCGATCGCCTCGGTCCCCTCGACACCCTCGACACCCTGTTCTTTTTGAAACGTTATGCACTTTTAACGAATCGGACGGCAGACTATTCTTCCGCCCATGCTCCGCGACCGAGTGCTGCGTGGCGTGTGGATCGGGCTCGTGGCGGCGGCGGCGACCGCGGGTGCACTGGTCGGATTCGGCTGGGTGCGAGGCTCGCCTCTGCAGCCGCTGAATACGATCGCCCACGTTCTTCTGGGAAGCCGCGCCTTTTACGTGCACGAGCCGCATCCCCTCGTAACGCCGGCGGGGATTCTCGTGCACCTCGCGTCGCTGATCCTCTGGGGAGTGCTCTTTTCGATTGGGGTTGGCCGGCGCCGCGGCGCATGGCTGTGGACGGGTGCGGTCCTGTTCGCCGTGGGCATCGCCGTCGTCGATTTCCTCGTCCTTCCAGCGCGTTTCTCACCAGGATTCGAGACGGTCCTCACGCGAGGCGAGGTCATCGTCGTCTACGCGATCATGGCGGCGGCGATGGGGATTTCCGCGGGGAGCCTCCGGGAGACCTAGCGAACACCGAAACGCGCTCTCGGGCGCTCGTTTCTGCTCCTCGTTCTTATTGTCTCCCCGTCGCGACATTGTGTCCGGTGTCCCACGCCCGGTCACGCACGCGTCACGCGTTCCGGATGACGGAACTTTCCACCGCGCATTGTGTTGCACCATGGAGCGGCGAAACATTCGCGACGGCCTCGCTCTTGCCAGTAGCGTGTGTGAGTTGCTCGTGATGTGGTGTGCATGACGCACTCGGTGAAGTTCTCAGGGAGGGGGAAGATGGATGTCCTCGTAATGCTCGAGGATGGCCCCGATGAGTCGCCGGTGCTGGCGCGAGTGGATTCCGTTCCGGCCATGGTCTCGACTGACCATCGTGCCCGGGAGGTCGTGACGCTGTACGGCACGCCCAACGCGGAATACCTCACGCTTGCACTCGCCGCGGCGGTGGAAAGTCACCGCACGGCTGGCACTGGGTCGGGCGCTTTCCGACACCTCGGCGTGTGGTCCGAGCGCGGTGCCGTTGGAGATGCGGCATGGCGCGACGAGATCACCGGCGAGCTGCTGACCCGCGATGTGGACATTCCATTCGCGGTGCTGAGCGAGACGGCGGTTCGGCTGAAGGAGACGTGCGGTCCGATGATCGGGCGGCTCGTCGCCGGATTGGGAATGGCGGATTGGCCAGAGGGAACGTGGCGAGCCATCAGTTTCCGGCTCGACGCGATGATGGACCCGGCCGCGTTCGAGGCCGACGAGATCCTGGAAGTCCTTCGCGAAGCGGATGGCCTTACCTACGAGTACGAGGGAGACTGACCGACGACACTCATTCGTCCGAACATGCGCGGCAACGCGAAAGGGCCATCTCGAGTTGAGATGGCCCTTTGTTTTGGGGGTCAGGAGTCAGGGATCCGGGGTGGAAAGGCGCGGCAGCAAAGCTGCCGCGCTCATCTGATGAGGGCCGCTCGCGCGAAGCGCGGCGGCCCCTTTCCACCCCTGACCCCTGACTCCTGACTCCTGACCCCTGCCCCTTGACTGACCTTCCCCCGGCTCGCACGCTCAATACGCATGCCTCGTCCAACTTCCCGGAACCCCCCCAATCGGTCGTCAGGCAGCGAGCGCCTGTTCTCCGACACGGCTGGGCGGCTGTGGAGCGCGGCATTCTCGACGACTGCGCAGGACGCCCTCGTGTTCTCCTGCCTGAGCGACGCACGCGCGCCCACTCGGGCTCTCGCCGCTCCACTCCGATTCCGTCTGTCCGACGCGACCGACGACGACCTCCGGCGAATGCTGTCGGAGGCCCCGGAGGTGGGGCGCTTAATGTAAAGAGCTGCGAACTGCCAGCTGCGAACTGCGAACTGCCAGCTGCGAACTGCGAACTGCGAACTGAGGCGTCGGCAAGGGGGGGACGCAGCGGGCGTGCGCATATCTGGTTCGCAGCTCGCAGTTCGCAGTTCGCAGCTGGCAGTTCGCAGTTCGCAGCCTTCACTTGCCCTCCCTCGTGCCCCGGGGTACCATAGCCCACAGAGGGTCTCGGTCACGCGCCGAACGAGGAATGCGCCTATGAGGGAATACAGCAGCTCGGAAATTCGGAACGTCGCGGTCGTTGGACATGGAGCGAGCGGGAAGACGAGCCTCGTCGACGCGCTCGCTTTCGTTTCCGGGGCCAGCAAACGGCACGGCTCCGTCCGCGATGGAACCGCGCTCACCGACTACTCCCCCGAGGAGCTCGACCGCAAGTACTCCATCAACCTCGGCATCGCCTACGCCGAGTGGATGGATACGAAGGTCAACCTGATCGACACGCCGGGATACCTGGATTTCCAGGGCGACGCGGTGGCGGGCCTCGCCGCGGCTGATGGGGCGCTGTGCGTCGTCAGCGCCACGGCCGGCGTCGAAGTGGGAACCGAGAAGATGTTTCGAGAAGCCGTCGACCGCGGCGATCCGGCGCTCTTCGTCATCACCATGCTCGACAAGGAGCACGCGAGCTTCGAGCGGGTCTATCAGGACATCAAGTCTCGGCTCACGAACAAGGTCATCCCCGTCGAGATTCCCATTGGGGAAGGTCCCAGGTTTCGCGGCGTGATCAACCTCTTCGCGAAAAAGGCCTACGTCTACAAGCAGGGCGCGAAGACCGCCGAGTCCGACGAAGTGGACATTCCCGAGGAGGAACGAGGCCGGTTCGAGCACTACTACCAGGAGCTGATCGAGGCGATCTCAGCGACCGACGACACGCTGCTCGAGCACTACCTCGAGGGCAACGAGATCGGGCGCGACGAGGCGATTCAAGGGATGAAAGAGGCGATGACGCGCATGGACCTCTTTCCTTTGTTCTGCGTCTCGGCGGACAGCATGATCGGGGTGCGCGCGCTCCTGACCGAGATGGTTCAACTGATGCCGTCGGCGTACGAGATGGAGGAGATTCACGCGTTCAAGGGGGCCGAAGGCGACAAGACGGTCGAGATCCACGCCAAGGATGATCGGTCGTTCGCGGCGCTCGTGTTCAAGACCATGAGCGAGCCGCACGTGGGCGACGTGTCCTTCTTCCGGATCTTCCAGGGCGTGGTGGTGAACGGGCAGGAGGTGTACAACGCCACGCGCAACGGCGTGGAGAAGCTGAATCACCTGTCCGTGGCGCAGGGCCGCGACCGTGCCGAGGTCCCCAAGCTCCACGCCGGCGACATTGGCTGCGTGGCGAAGCTGCGCAACACGCACACGAACGACACGCTCTCGACCAAGGATCATCCGGTACGGCTGCCGCAGATTCATCTGCCGGAGCCGCTGGTCGCGATGGCGGTCCACGCGCACGCGCGCGGGGATGAGGAGAAGCTCCAGGCCGGGCTCCACCGTCTGCACGACGAGGACCCGACCTTCGAGACGCGGTACAACGCCGAGACGCACGAGACGGTCATCTCGGGGATGGGCGAGCGACATCTCGAGGTGGCGATGTCGAAGCTCAAGCGAAAGTACGGGGTGACCGGCGAGATGTCGAAGCCCAAGGTGCCATACCGCGAGACGTTGACGGGGAAGGGAGAGGGGCAGGGCCGCCACAAGAAGCAGACGGGCGGGCGGGGGCAGTTCGGGGACTGCTGGGTGCGCATCGCACCGCAGCCGCGCGGGAAGGGCTATGAGTTCGTCGATGAGATCGTCGGTGGCGCGATCCCGCGAAACTTCATCCCGGCCGTCGACCGGGGAATCCAGGAGGCGGCCGTCCGCGGCGTGCTCGCGGGATACCCAATGGTGGACTTCCGCGTGGAGCTCTTCGACGGATCCTACCACTCGGTGGACTCGAACGAGATGTCGTTCAAAATGGCCGGCATTCTGGCGTTCAAGACGGTGGCGCCGAAATGCCGGCCCGTGCTTCTCGAGCCGCTCGATGAGGTGGAAGTCATGACGCCGGACACCTACATGGGTGACATCCTCGGCGATCTCTCATCGCGGCGGGGGCACATCCTCGGCTCGGAACCGTTAGGTGACGGGCGTGGGACCCGGATTCGCGCGATCGTTCCACAGTCGGCGCTCCATCTGTACGCGACCGACCTGCACTCGATGACCCACGGACGCGCGACGTTCACGCGGCGGTTCAAGGGCTACGAGCAGATGCCGCCCGACGTCGCCCAGCGGGTGATCGCCGAGTCCTCGAAGGAAGCAAGGGAGATGCAGGAAGCCTAAGGCGCTGGGAAAGCGCTGGAGCGGCGCTGGAAAAGCGCTGGGTGAGAGTCAGGTCCGTCCGGCTCTTTCAGCGACGTTCCAGCGCTCCTCCAGCCTACTCCAGCGCTGTTTCAGCGCTTCAGCGCCATTTCTATTGGAGGTCTTCATGAATGTTCGAATGTTCGCTCTGCTCGGCCTGTTCGCTCCGGTCTTGGTCGGCGCGCAGACGACTGGCACCGTACAAGGCACCGTCACGGACGCCGGGAATGGACTACCGCTTGCCGCCGCACAAGTCAGAATCGACGGCACCGCGCTCGGTGGGCTCTCCGATGCGGCGGGACGCTATACGATCGCGGGCGTCCCCACCGGGCGTCGCGTCGTCGTGGCACGCCGCATCGGCTACGCCGAGGCGAGGCGCGAAATCGACGTCTCGTCTGCGGCGGCAGCCACGGTGGATTTTGCGATGACTGCCAGCGCGACGACCTTGGGTGAGGTGGTCGTCACCGGGACCGCGGCGCCCACCCAACGGCGTGCCATCGGCACCAGCATCGCGAGCGTCGACAGCGCTGCGATCAGCAAATCCAACGCGGTGACCGTCGACCAGGCATTACAAGGGAAGATCGCCGGCGCCCAGATCGTACAGAACTCGGGGACCCCCGGCGGTGGGGGCGTCACGGTCCGGCTGCGCGGCACGAGCTCGTTCATCTCCGGATCGGACCCGCTCTACATCGTCGACGGCGTCATCGTCGACAACAGCTCGTCGACGCTGCGCGACCTGGGCTCACGCGGCAACGTGCAGAATCGGCTCGCCGATCTGAATCCGGCGGACATCGAGCGCATCGAAGTCATCCGGGGCGCTGCGGCGGCCGCCCTCTACGGCTCACGCGCCAACAACGGCGTGGTGCAGATCTTCACCAAGCGGGGGACGGCGGGACGCTCGCGCATCAGCCTGCATTCTCGCGTGGCGCAAAGCGAGCTCCCGACGAAGCTGCGCATCAACGACTATCCCTTCGACATTCAGGGAAATCCGGTCACCCGCGTGGACGCGCAGGACCTCATCTTCCGCGACGCCATCACGATCGAGAACAATCTCAGCGTCGACGGGGGCAACGAGCAGACTCGCTACTACATCAACGGGACCTGGACGGATGAGGATGGGATTCAACGCGGCGAAGCATCCAGCCGTCGCGGTGCGCGCGTCAACATCACGCAGGAGATTCGGCCGCGTCTGACGCTCGACCTGGGCGCGAACTTCGTCAACACGCATAACGACTTCCTCGTCAACGGCGAGGGGACGGGCGTCCTGACGGCGTTTCTCTTCAATCCGACGACGTACGACCCACGCCCCGTGTCGGGGGTGTATCCCTTTGGGCCGGTGCTCAACCCGAATCCGCTGCTCGCGATCGACCGGTTCAAGCATCCGCAGGACATCAACCGGTTCATCGGCAGCGCGCAGGCGCGCTGGAATCCCCTCGACCGCCTGACGGTCAGCTATACGTTCGGGTACGACGGCTATTCGCTCGAGCAGAGCGAGTTCTTCCCGCGCGGCTCGTTCCCGTCGGGCACCGCGGCCACGGGGCTGGCGTCGAACGGCATCAACAATTCGCGCATCCTCAACCAGGATGCCGTCGCCAACTACCTGTTCGACTGGAACGACTTCCAGCTCACGACGAGCGGAGGGGTCAACTACACGCATCAGCGCATTCGCAATACGATCGCGACGTCCACGAACCTGGTGCCGATCGTCGAGGTGGTGAGCGGTGGCGCAACCCCGTCGGCGGCGCAGAGCATTGTCGAGCTCAAGACGTTCGGATTCTATGCGCAGGAGCAGATCGGGTGGCGCGACCGGCTGTTCCTGACGGGGGCCATTCGCTGGGACGCCTCGTCCACGTTCGGTCCCGACGAGCGCTGGCAGGTATTCCCCAAGGCATCGCTGTCGTACGTGGTCTCGGAGGATGACTGGTTCCGCGGACTCGTCTCGGAGAATACGGTGAGCTCGCTGCGGCTCCGGACCGCGTTAGGCTACGCGGGGAATCAGCCGTCGGTCCTCAACGCGTACTCCCGGTTCGACGACTACGCCTCGGTCTCCTTCGACAACAAGCCCGGCGTCGTGAACAGCGTGACGCTCGGCAACGCCGCGCTCAAGCCCGAGCGCCAGCGGGAATGGGAAGTCGGGGCGGACATGGGCTTCCTGAACGACCGGATCTCGCTCGAGGTGACGTACTACGACAAGCTGGTGAGCGATCTCCTGTTCTTCCGGCCCGTCGCCACGAGCACCGGCTACTCGCGGCAGTTCTCCGCGATCGGTGCCATGAGCAACAAGGGCTGGGAGCTGCTGGCACGCACGATCAACATGGACCAGCCGAATTTCCGCTGGGACATGACGGCGGTCTACAGCCGAAACCGTAACCTCGTCGAGAGGCTCGACATTCCGAGCTTCCAGTCGGCGACGGGTTATCCCAACCGCATTCGTCAGGGCGACCCGGTCGGGATTTTCTACGGCGTCTACGCGGTGCGGAACTGCCAGACGGGCGCGTACCTCCTCGATTCGCTCGGGCGTCTGCGGCCAAGCACGAGTCTGCCGGCTGACATTGCGCAACGGCGCGCGATGGCGGGCGGCAACTGCGCCGATTCGGCGAACCGGGTGCTCGGCGACCCGAATCCCGACTGGGTGGGGTCGCTGCTCAACGAGTTCCAGGTCGGCAAGTCGTTGCGCCTGCGCATGCTGCTCGATGGCAGCTTCGGCAATGATGTGATGAACCTGTCGCGCCGCATTCGGGACCTGGGCACGGCACTCAACAGCCCGGAGAACGAGGCGGAGTTCCTGCCGTTCGGTGATCCGCGCAAGCGTCCGCCGGGCTTCTTCGCGCGGCGGCTCGGCATCTTCAGCGAGTATGTGGAGGACGGATCGTTCGTGAAGCTTCGCGAAGTCTCCGCGACCTACACGTTCACCCAGCCCGTCGTCACGCGCTACTTCTCCGATGGGATCGAGCTCACGCTGAGCGGACGCAACCTCTACACGTGGTCGGACTACTCCGGGTACGATCCAGAAGGGAACCTGTTCGGGCAGAATGCTCCAGGTCTCACGACGACCGCGGCGGATCGCGGCTTTGATTTCGCCTCGGTCCCCATTCCTCGCACCTGGTCCGCAAGCCTGCGGTTCACCTACTGAGCGGAGACGACATGCGACAGTATTTCGCGAAGGCGCTGCTCGCGAGCTCCCTCGGGCTCGTGGCGTGCGACCTCGATACTACGAATCCGAACTCGCCGACGCAGGAGACGGTTGTCTCGAACGTCGAAGGGTTGATGGCGCTCGGCGTCGGCCTGCAGGCCCGGTTTGGAACGTCGACGGGAGCCTTCATTTACGCCTCCGGGCTGTTGACGGAGGAGCTGGGAGCGATCGGGACGGCATTCTCGACGATTTCCGATGCGGAAGGTGGAACCGTTGCGCCGAATGCCGGGCTCGTCGCCGACTTCTGGAACTCGAGCTATCGCACGATCAAGACGGCGAACGACATCATCGTCGGCGCCGGCAGCGTCACCATGCCGCGCGGGACGCGCAGCGGATTGCTCGGCATGGCATACCTCTTCAAGGCGGGGGCGATCGGCGAGCTCGCGCAAGGCTTCGATTCGCTCCCCATCGACACGTACGACAATCCGACGCCGGAGTTCGTGGATCGCACCACGGCGCTCACCTACGTGCTCGCGCTGCTCGATTCGGCGCAGCGCGCGTACGCGGACACGGTGCCGAGCGCCCAGTTCACGTCCCAGGTGCTCGCGACCGGGGTGGACGTGCCGAACACCATTCTCGCGTACAAGGCGCGCTATCGGCGCCTGATGGGGAATTGGGCGGGTGCCCTCGCCGCCGCCGATTCCGTGAGTCGCACCGTGTTCTCACGACTCCCATTTTCGGCGCAGGCTCCGAATCCATTGTTCAACGTGTCCACGGGCTCGTCAGGCGTGCTGCCACGCGATGCCTATCGGGCGGACGCGCTCGAGGTCCAGCGGACCTCGTTCTTCGTCAAGGACACGGCGATCGCTGGCCGTATCGGTACGCCGCTCGACGCGTGGGTCGTGTTCGCGGCGAATACCTCGCCCATCCCCACCTACTATCCGGACGAGGTCCTGCTCATCAAGGCGGAGGCGCTCGTCAATCTCGGCCGGCTGCCTGAAGCACAGGCGGTGGTCGACTCCGTGCGCACCGATTGTCCGGGGGCCGGCCGTGTCACCACGGATCCGGGTCCCTGTCTCGCGCCGCTGGCTGCCGTGCTCACCGCGCCGCAGCTGATCGCCGAGATCTACCGCAATCGTCGGTACGAGCTGTTCGCGACGGGGCTGCGCTGGGAAGATCTGCGGCGCCTGGGTCTCGTGGGGGCGACGTCGATCGCGAAGCGGTGCTGGCTGCCGTATCCGGTGGGAGAGCGAAACGCGAATCCGGGGAACGTTCCAGCCGATCCGGAAGGAACCGAGCCACCGGCGAATAACAACGAGTGCGCGTCGCTCGAGCTGCCATGACAGTCCATCCCTGTGGCGTCCGGCGCGGCGAACGCGCGCGGCGCGTACCGACGATTCGAGGATTCGCAATGAGATTTCGCACCTTGGCGCTGATGGCCGGCCTGGTGGCGGCGTCGGCTTGTGGGACCGATGAGGTAGGCCCGACCGGCTTCGAGCCGAATCAGCCGACTGGGCGCTTCCGGTTTGTGCACGCGATGTCGGACACGCGAGCAAGTGCCGTGAACGTGACGGTCGATGGCGTGCCGCTCGGAGTGAGCCTCGGGTACGGAGCACCGGCCCCCGCGACGTCGTACTACCCGGCGTATGCGGGAAACCGTCAGTTCGCGGTGCGGCGCACCGCAGACACGACGGTGCGTCTGCTTGACGCGGCCGTGCCCATCGTCGCGGACGTCGATCAGACGGTGATCGCGGTCGGCTCGGGGGCGGCGATCACCTCGATCGTAGTGACGGACAACAATGCGGCGCCCGCGGCCGGGAACGTGAAGATCCGCGCGATCAACGCGGCAACGGCCGCCGGGAATGTCGACGTCTATGTCACGGCGCCCGGCGCGGACATCCTGACGATTGCACCGACGTTCGCGGGTGTGGCACCGCGGACGGCGTCGGGGTATTTGGAGCGGGCCGCCGGGGCGATTCAAGTGCGATTCACCACCGCGGGAACGAAGACGGTGGTCCGGGATGTCTCGCTGGGGACGCTCGCCGCCGGAGCGATCCGCACCGTGGTCCTGCTCGAGGCCGCGGCTGGCGGGACGCCGTTGACGTCGGCGGTGCTCACCGACCGGTAGACGATCGCGGAACGACTGCGGCGGTCTGCAGTTAGCCGACCGCCGAGCCTAACGATAACCAGGGGTGCGTGACACACGTCACGCACCCCTGGTCCGTATGCGTACCGAGTCCACTATCGCACGCGCGCGGGAACAGAAGGTATGCTCGTTGCGCACGGAGTGCCCCTCACAATCGAACGCGCAGAACTGCTAGACGGCGTGACAGCGGTCACTCGTTCCCGGTGACGACGGCTGCTCCGCACCGCCTAACGGTCACTGCTGTCACCATTCTCGTGAGGATTCCACCATGAGATCGCGCGCGCTCTTTCCGCTCGTTGCGGCCGCGATGGTTCTCGTCGCCTGCGACGATCGGCCGACGGGACCAGGGAACGACCCGGCCAGCGATGACGCGGCCCTCCGCAGCGTCAACACGCAGTCGTTCGGCCCGCTGGTCCTTCCAGCGACCGGCACGCTCGCCGACGGCGGATCGTTCGTCGGTGAGATCGAGATTCGTCGCATTGATGTCGACCACACCACCGGCGTTTTCACCATCACCGGTCTGTTGCAGGGCAAGGCGACGACGGCCGATGGCAAGATGCGACAGATCCGGCAGGAGTTCAGGACGCCAACGACCATCAGCTCGGGTGTCGCCGCGGCGCTGGGCGTTCAGGACGTTCAGCTGCAGCAGACCATCGCGTGCGATGTGCTGAACCTCGATCTCGGGCCGTTGCATCTCGATCTGCTGGGGCTCGTCGTGGACCTCGCGCCGGTGGTGCTGGATATCACCGCCGTGCCGGGCCCAGGAAACCTGTTAGGCAATCTCCTGTGCGCCGTCGTGAGCCTGCTCGACTTCCCGGGGCTCCTCGGTGTGATCGGTCAGATTCTCGACGCGATCAACCAGATTCTGGGTGGACTGGGAGGCTGACCCCGCAGCGTTGATCGAGGGTGTCGAGGGCGTCGAGGTGATCCAGGGAACTGCTGGCGCCTCGATCGCCTCGACATCCTCGACGATCTCGACTACCGCCGTAGTGAATCCCAGATCCGTTCGTCCTCCTGCCCCAGGACCCACACCGAGAATCCGCGGAGCTTCTTTTCCTGGGCGAGGGCCAGCTTCGCTCGAAAGCTCCGCTCATCCTCGAGAAAGAGCCACTCGAAGGTGCCGCCGTTCTCGAACGAGCCGTAGGTGACGGCCTGCGTGGAATCCCACATCAGCCGCGCGCCGTAGCGATCGGCCATTCCCGATCCCCAGCTCCACGTGACCGTCTCCGCCCAGGAGCGCGCACGCTCCGGAAGCGAGTTGTCCTCGCGGGTGTAGAAGTGCAGCCCCTGGGACGGAATACCTAACGACACCTTGTTCGCCGGCACCGAGCG
>JAICOJ010000219.1 GCA_025930755.1 Gemmatimonadaceae bacterium | reverse complement strand
GGCTATCGAGCCCGTGTCGCGAACGATCGACAGCAACACGTCGCGCGTTCGGCGTGCTCCGCTCGGAGCAAGCAGAACGTCTTCGACCGTTCGTGGTGCGTAGAGGTGCTCGCGCCTGAGCAGAAACGTGACCGCCTCATCAGTGACGATGAGCTCGGGATTCTCGAGCGCCCGTGCCGCGAGCGCGATAGCGGCGAGGCGCGCAGGGGCGTGGCCCGGCTGTCTGCTGGCCTTCCAGATCGGCAGTGTCCAGCGGGGTACGCTCCACCACGGCCCGCCCGGCAGCCGAGGATCGAGCGGCGTCCAGCCCTCTCGCGGTTGCGCGAAGAAGAAATTTCGCACGCGCTCGACGAGACTGTCGACCTGAACGAGCGTGACATCGCGCCCCCAGAAGGGCGCCAACGATTCGGTCATACTCATGCTCGCTGCGCGGTAGGTCACCTGCAGCGACCCGGAAACCGCGAGCGGATCCGGGATCGGGTTGAGATGCGCGGGAAACGGAATTCCATGCGAGCGCGCCATCTGGAAGGCGAGCGTCCGCCACTCGCTGGCAACACGTTCCGCGAAGTCGTTGCCGAGCTCCGGATCGGCCCCGAATCTCAGGTCGAACGCAAACTGCCCCGCCGGGATCAAATCGGCCTCGTTTCGCCCGCGAGAGCCGCCAGCAAGGCGCCCTTCCCGCGTGAAGACGACCTGTTCCTGCGGACGCCGGTCGTTCCCGGCCGGCTGGGACTGATTTGGTCCGACGCCCCCGAGACTCACCGGCGAGGCGGATTCCGCCGTCTGTCTCAGATCGGCCAATGGCTCGGCGCGGAGTCCGTAATAGTTCTGCACGATGTCCCGCTGGTCGCGAAGCAACCCCTCGAGCTTGCCTAACGCGTCATCGTCGGATTTCCCGACGAGCTCCAAGGAGACATCGTCCAGCGTCCGCATGACGTGATCGCGACGGCGGGTCCAATCGCCGCCGAAGCGCGTGGTATCACCCAGATCGGCGGCCAGGCTCGCGACCCGGCGTGTCGTCCGGATGTCGTCGGTCATCCACCGCACGAGGAAGATCGCCGCGATCACCAGCGCCTGCGCCACGACTCCGGCCACCAGGCCGCGCCGAATCCATGACCCCCGGCGGATGCGCCACAGCTCACCATCGACCCACGGCCGCAGAATCTTGATGAACGCGTCGTGGTACAGCTCGTACGTCTCCGTCCCGCGTGCCTTTCGCTCCCGGACGACCCAATGTTCGTACAGCCGCTTCAAGGCCGCGCGGACACGCGCCTCCGGTAGCCGAGTGCGATCACGAAGGTCCTGCGCCGCGAACGACACCTTGGCTCCGCTTCGCGGCGCCAGATAGTCGAGCACCTTCGCCATGTCGGCACGCGGCCGCGGCGGCAGTGACCACACGACGTTGTCGATGTATTCGCGAATGATGCCCGGCGTGCGCCCAAGCCCCTCGTATTCCGCGAGCGTCAGGTGGCGATCCGAGGTGGCGGACTGCCGCCACAGTCGTCGACACACGATCTGAAGAAAGGGCAGCTCGACCCCGCCACTGTGGATGGCGGCCGGGTCCAGTCCGACACTCGAGTCCGCTCGGAGGTCCTGACACAGCGTCTTGACCAGGTCCTCGTCGCACCGGCCGTTGAAGAGCTTGGCCGGCTCGACGATCGCTTCGCGGGCACCGTCGGCGTCGAGATGCAGCAGGTGAAACGTCGAGCGAAAGAGGTTGAGAATCCGCTCACGAAAGACATCGAGGGCGGCCAGGAACTCCTGCCGCAGCGACAATACGACATGGGCACTCGCGTCGCTGGCAACGAGAGCGCCGAGCTGCTCGCGCAACGGCTCGGGATGGCTGGCATTCTTGATGAGAAACCGCTCGAACTGATCGAGAATCACGACCACTGTCTTGCCCGTCGCCGCGTTGACCGCACCGATCAGCGTGGCCAGCGATGCCTTTTCCGGAATCGACATCTCGGGCGTCAGTGCCGACGCCTGGGCGCGCACCGCCGTCGCGATCGCCTCGATGGGCTCGGATTCAGGAGCGCAGTCGAAGTACACGACGAGACAGTCCTGCGCGCGGAGCTCCGGAATCACCAGCGTCACCAGAAGCGACGTCTTCCCCACCCCGGACGGCGCGTAGAGCACGGTGACGGGGCCGGCGAGGATCTTGTTGCGCAGTCGCGCCGCATCCTGGTTGCGGCCGAAGAAAAGCGCTCGCTCCGCCTCGCGATACGGCCTGAGGCCTACGTACGGCTCGGTCGCGGGCGCCGGCGATTGCGACTGCGCGGGCGATATCGAAGGTGCCGCGAAGGTGGTTACATCGGACGATCCGAGGTGAGTGCTCATGTCACACCACTCCAACGGGCGACAGCACCGTCATCAGCTGTTCGGCGAACTGGTCGGGATCCACCTTGATCATGTCGCACGGCAGGCGCTGCCAGTACAGCTCCTCCAACTGCGAAGTGGGCTGACGAATGGCAAAGATTTTCTTGGCGCGCACCTGCGGCAGCACGGCGTTCGTCCGGCGCGGCCGGTTCCGGCCGTGCGCGAACACGCGCACCACGAGCCGATAGTGCCACAGATCGAGGCTGTAGCCGAGGAAGAGGAGCCCTGATCGCTTGAAGGGGACGCTGAAGGCATCGGGGACTCGCGTGTGCTCGTTCTCCAATCGCCCAACGAACGTGAGGTGATCGCTTTCCGTGACGACGACCGTATCGAGGTCATCCCCCGGGTCGGCGAAATCAGCCAGAAAGGGGGAGCCGAGCACTTTGTAAATCACCAGCTCGTCGCCGGCGGGCATGATGAACGCATCAGCGCGGCAGATCTCCGCTGACGTTTCGTTCCCGCGACGTACGACGAGAATTTTTCCGTCGTGAACGCCATCGCGAGAGTACAGGACGTGAGCCACGATCCAGTGAGGAATGCCCTCGGCTTCGAGACGCTTCTCGAGGAGCATGTCGTACGTGGCGGAAATGACGAGGGGAGGGCGCCTCACCGAGAGGATCAGCTCATTGGCCGCGTTGCGCCGCACCTCCTCGCTCTGCCGGCTGAGATGGAATCGGAAGGCGTCCAGGAAATCCTGGCGGTCCTCGAGGAGCTGCTCGAGGTATTCAGCCGCGGTGGCGACATCGGACTGGCCCGCGAGCCCGGCCCGCTCGGACAACGCGGTGGCCAGCCGAAACGCGCTCAGTGGACCGCTTCCGAAAATTCCCGCGCCGAGGAAGGGCACGATCCGGCCTTCGGCGACCAGGGGCGCGACCGCGTTGAAGAACACCGGGTTCGTCGAAGCGAGCGTGGACCCGCTCGCCCGCCGCCGCGCGTGGCTCGAGTACCCGATGATGACGTTGCCGGGCCGAATCTCATACGTGAAGCTCTGTGGCTCCTGTGCCGGTTCATCGGCGACCGTACGATCGCGTGCATAACGAAACAGCTCTTCGATGGTGATCGCGCCGTTCTCGTCGGTATCCGGGTTGCCGGTCTCGAGGCCGTCGATGAGCCAGCTCGTGAAGAGGCTGTATCTGTCTCCCGGTCTTGCTCGGCTCACCTGAATGGCGCTGGACGAGGCGATGACGTACTTGCCCTGCCCCTGTCCCAGGTCGTTGGTGACGAACGACGGCAGATCGCCACCCTTGAACCCCAGCTCCGCGGCGCCGCTGAAACAGCAGTCCAGGATCACGATGACCTGTGCCACCGGCTTGCTGTTGATGAACTGATTGAGAATCGTGAGCGGCAGCGTGGTGGAGAGTAGCCGCTCCAGCTTCGTGTTGCGCGCGCAGAGATGAAGGCCGCCCTTGGGGCTGAGCTTTCCGTGGCCGGAGAAGTAGATGAGGACGAGGTCGTCGCGTCCGGCGGAGGCGAAGAGTGCGTCGACGCTCTCGACCAGGCGGTGCGCTTCGGCGTCGCACACCTCCTTCACCTCGTCGAAGCGGCAGCGCTCCTTGTCGAGGAGCACTTTTCCCAGCGCCCGGATGTCCGCGGCGGGCGTATGGAGTGGGGGAAGATCATCC
>JAICOJ010000140.1 GCA_025930755.1 Gemmatimonadaceae bacterium | reverse complement strand
TCTCGTCGATCGCGTCGATGCCATCGTGCTGACGGGGGGCTCGGCGTTCGGCCTCGACTCGGCGGGCGGTGTCATGCGCTGGATGGAGGAGCGCGAGCGGGGATTTCCGGTGGGCGTTGGCGTCGTCCCCATCGTTCCCGCGGCGGTGGTGTTCGACCTCTCACCCTGCGGCTCGCCGACCGCGCGGCCTACCGCGCTCATGGCATACCAGGCGTGCGACCACGCGCAACCCAACGGCATCGGGGAAGGAAGCGTCGGTGCGGGAACGGGGACGACGGTGGGAAAGGCGGCCGGCGTTGCCCGCGCGATGAAAGGCGGCGTGGGACTCGGCCTCGAGAGCTCGGGTGAACTCCACGTTGCGGCGCTCGCCGTCGTGAACGCGCTCGGCGACGTCCGAGATGGCAGTGGACGGATCATCGCCGGGGCGCGCGGAGACCGCGGCGACTTCGTCGATCTGTCGCGCTCGCTCGCCGCGGGAACCCTACCCGCCGAATCCCGTTTCGCGACGCAAGCATTGCACAACACGACGTTGGCGGTCGTGATGACGAACGCGGCGATGTCGCGCGAGGAGCTGGCGCAGCTCGCGGCGGCCTCGAGCGTCGCTCTGGGGAGGCGGATCACACCGGTGGGAACGTCGTACGATGGGGATGTCGTGTTCGCGACCTCTCCGCTGAAGGGGCTCGCGGCGACAGCCCTTCAGGTGGAGGTCCTCGCCGTCGCGGCCCTCGAAGGCGCGATCGAGCGCGCGGTGCGCACGGCTCGCGGTCGCGATGGCATTCCCGGTCTGGCCGACGAGGCGACGGCATGACGTCGGTGATCGTGAGCGCCGCGGTCGCGCCGCTGCAGTCGCAGCCGGCGGCGGGAAGCGAGCAGGTGTCCCAGCGGCTCGCCGGCCATCGCCTAACGGTGCTCGAGGAAAAGGAGCCCTGGCTGCGCGTTCGCGGGTCGGATGCGTACGAAGGGTGGGTGCACCGCGGCTACGTCAGCGCCGACGGAGCCGCGCGTTACCTGCGCCAGCGCACCTCCCTCGGGTGTGTCATTCGTGATTCGCGCGGCTGGCCGTGCCCGCTGCCGTTGGGCGCCGTGCTGCCTGACGACGCGCGCCTCGAAAGCGGCGAGGCGCTGGACGCCGCCGACCTGGCGCAGCGCTTTCCCCGTCAGGCCGACGCGATCGTGCGCAGTGCCATTCGCCACTTCGCGGGCACGCCATACCAATGGGGCGGCATCACGCCGTGGGGCGCGGATTGCTCGGGTCTCGTTCAAACGATATTCGGGCTGCACGGGGTCCCGGTCCCGCGCGACTCCTCGCAGCAGGCCGGTGTCGGCATTCCGGTCGACCTCGCGCCCGAAGCGCTCTCTCCCGCCGACCTGCTCTTCTTTTCCGACCGCCCCGACCGTCGCATCACCCACGTCGCGATCTCACTCGGCGGCCCCCGCCTCGTTCACCTCGCCCTCGGCCGCGGCGGCTATCGCGTCGAGGATTTGACGGACGACGGGGACCCGTACGTCAGGGCGCTCGTGGGGCGATTTTTGTTCGCGCGGAGAATGCTCTAAAACAACTGCGAACTGCGAACTGCGAGCTAAAAACCCCCCGGGACGCCACCGATGCGGTAGTGGCATCCCGGGGGGGGTTAGCTCGCAGTTCGCAGTTCGCAGCTCGCAGTTCGCAGTTCGCAGTTCGCAGTTCGCAGTTCGCCGTCTAACTGATCATTCCTCCGGGCGCAGCCACCGCCGGTCCAGACCGGACCTGAAGAGTGATATCCGCTTGCCGAGCACCATCCAGCGCGATCGTCATCGTGTGCGCGCCCGTCGTCTCGATCGGAAGGTCGATCGCCGCGATCAACGGGAGATCCATCTCGGTCACGCCGGCCGGTGGCGTGCCGACGTCCAGCTCCCCGCCACTCGACCAGAGCTCTTTCCCCTCGGGTCCCGTCCAGCGCAGCACCACTGAGTGGGTCCCGATGTCGGTGCGGCGGCCCTTGAACCGTACGACCAGGTGCGCGCGAGGGTGAATCGTCGGCACGGTCCCCACCTGGACCGCATCGAAGACGCCGAGGATGTTGAGCTTCCCCTCCTGGGAGAGGTTGGCCGCGTCGCAGAAGAGCGCAAACGAGACGTTCATGCGCGCAAGGTACCGGCGTGCTGTCGCGCTGTCGAGCGGCCGTCTAACTTTCTCGAATGAGCTCCACAGCCACCGAACGGGTCGCCGCGCCGACGCCGCGCGTCGCACGCGTGACCCTCACCGACGGTCTCCTCGTCGGCATGGCGCTCATCTGGGGTGTAAACGCGAGCGTGATGAAGCTCGCCGTCAGCGAGATGCCTCCGCTCGTCTTCAACGCCGCGCGCCTGGGCCTGGCGTCGATCGCGCTCGTGGTGCTCGCGCTGGGCGTGCGGCAGACCCACCTCACACGACGCGACGTCGGAATGCTTCTCGTGCTCGGCGTGCTCGGCACGGGACTCTACCAATACTTCATGATCGAGGGGCTCGCGCGCACGCGGGCGGGCACGACGGCGCTGATCCTCTCATCGGGTCCGGCGTTCGTCGCGCTCTTCGGGCGCCTGCTCGGTGTCGAGCGCATCACGCGCCGCGGGATGATCGGCATTGGCCTCTCGATGATCGGCATCGCGTTCGTGGCGCTCACACAGCCCGAGGCGTTGACGCGTCGAGCGACGCTTCTCGGTGCCGGGCTCGTGCTCATCGGATGCGTCTGCTGGTCGCTGTTCGCGGTGCTCATCAAGCCTTATGCGAACCGTCTGGACGGACGCGTCGTCACCGCGATCACGATCGTCGGGGGGACGCTTCCGCTATCCCTCCTCGCGCTTCCGGCGCTCGATCGGACGGCATGGGATGAGCTGTCGCTCACGACGTGGGGCGCGATCGTGTACGCGGGACTCGCCTCGATGGTCGTCGCCTATCTGTTCTGGAACCGCGGAGTGCGCCTGCTCGGCCCCACACGAACGGCGGCGTTCGGGAACCTCCAGCCGATCTTCGCGCTGGCCGCCGCGCGCGCGATCCTCGGCGAGAAACCTGGCGTCTGGCAGCTCGTTGGCGCGGTCGGCATCATCGCCGGAGTGCTTCTCACGCGAACGGCGGAGCCGCTGCCGGAATGACGACCGAGCGTCCCGTGCGGCTCGTCCTGTTCGACATCGACGGAACCATGCTGCAGAGCAATGGCGCCGGCCGGCGCGCCATGCTCACGGCGCTCCGTGAGGTGTTCGGCACTCCGGGGCCCGAGGATCATCGTTATGACGGCAAAACCGATCCGCAGATCGTTCGCGAGGTGATGCGGCTCGAGGGACATCACGATGCGCACATCGACGAGCGCATGGATGTGCTGATGTCGCTCTATCTCGGTCGGCTCGAGCACGAGCTGCAGCACGTCGCCACGCTCGTTCATCCGGGCGTCTTCGAGCTGCTCGGCACGCTGCAGCGACGGCAGGACACGGTTCTTGGGCTGCTCACGGGGAACCTTCGCGAGGGGGCGTACGCGAAGCTTCGCGCGGCGGGGATCGATCCCGATCTCTTCCGCGTGGGCGCGTTCGGCAGCGATCACGAGCACCGCCCCGAGCTCCCCGCGGTCGCGAAGCGCCGGGCGAAGGATGAGCTTGGCGTAGACCTGGCGGGGGAGGCGCTCGTCGTCATCGGCGACACGCCGGCCGACATCGAATGCGGGCGCTCGCTCGGCGTGCGGGCCATCGGCGTGGCGACCGGCGCGTATACTGTCGAGGAGCTTCTCCGGTGCGGGGCGTACGCGGCGTTCGAGACGCTCGCCGACACCGACCGGGTCGTGAGCGCGATCGTCGATGCGTGAAGTCGAGCTCAAGGCGGTCGTCGACTCCATGCAGGAGCGCATGGCGAACGTCGAGCGAGCGGGTGGCCGGCTCGTGTTTCGGGGTCGCCTCGAGGATTGTCGGTACGATACCGCCGACGGGCGGCTGCGTTTGCGAGACGACGTCCTGCGGTTGCGCGTCTATCGTGATGCGCGGAGCGTCCGCGCGGAGCTGGGGTGGAAGGGTCCCACGCGATATGAGGACGGCTACAAGGTGCGTGATGAGATCGGCGCGCGATCGCCCGACGCGGACGCCTTACGCCAGATTCTCGAACGCATGGGCTTCGTGGTCACCCGCGAGATCGACCGCGACATCAGTCAATACGAGCTGAATGGGGCAACGGTGCGATTCGAGCGCTATCCACGCATGGACGATCTCGTGGAGGTGGAGGGCGACCCGGGCGCCATTGAGCGGGCAATCGAGGCGATCGGCCTTCCTCGTGAGGCGTTCACCGCCGAGCGCCTCTTCGATTTCGTGCGCCGCTGGCAGGAACGTACCGGTGAGGCCGCCGCGCTGTGCGATCGCGAGCTGAGCGGCGAGCACCCGTATGCCCTCGACGATGCCTGAGCGAACGGGTCCGGTCTTCCACGCGACGATCGACGCGTTCTTGCGCGGCGTCGAGTTCGGCGGCGAGGGCACGATCGAGCTCGTCGGCGAAGCGCTCGGAGTGACGGTCGGCAAACGGCGCGCGCTGGTCGCGTTCAGCCGACTCGATGGGCTTCGCGAGGGTCCTGGCTCACTGGAGGTCTTCGCCGACACGGGCGACACGATCGCGATGTACGCGGCGTCGGGGCTCGATGTGCTCGCGCGCGCGATTCTCACCTCGGCGCACTCACTGCCCGAGCTCACGCGATCGCTCCGCGGCCTCGGCTCGCACCGCGCGCGGCCGGACGATGATCATGACCGATTCTTCGCGCCATTCATTTCGGCGCGCGCCAGGGCGGAGCGAACGAGCGATGCGGCGGTGCGGCTGGAGGCATTCGACGCCGCCCGGCTCCGCGATGCGGTCGAGCGACAAGTGCTGGAGTTCGCGCGCACCCGTTACCCCGACCAGCCGCCCGACCGACGTGCCACGGAGGCGATCCTCGGCGAATGCACCGACGACGTCGTGCACAAGCTCGAGCGGCTCGAGGCCGCCGCCGTCGCCGTGAGGTCGAGTCCACCCGAGATACAGCTGGCGCGGTGGCGCGCCTGGCGCGACGCGGTGCATGACGTCATCGATTCCGCCGATCGATGCTGGTTCGCGATGCACCCGGTGCTGCGCGAGAGCGGTGCGCCGCGAAAGCGGCGGTGGTGGCGGCGACTGCGGTTCGGCGCCGCCCTGGCGCTGATCGTTCCCGGCGCGGCGGCCGCCCAGCACATCACCCTTCGCGTCGAAGGCGTTTCGACGGATACGCTCGTGGCTCGCGGCTTCGACGTCGTGTTCCAGGCGAGCGATCACGCGATCGTGGTGATCGAGGCGAATCGGCGCGGTCAGCTCGACCTTCTTGGCGCGCGGGTGTCCCCGCTCTTCGCGCCTGGGACGAGCCGCGAGCGACAGCTCGGGTTATCGGCAGTCACGGTGACGCACGTGTACCGATCGTATGACGACCCCGTGCGTGGCATTGCCGTTCTGCTCGATTCGCTCGCGCGCACCAATCCTCAGATCCATCTGGACACGATCGGGCGAACGCTCGAGGGACGGCCCATGCTCGCCGTGAAGGTCGGCGAGGCGGACGACTCTCCCTCGCGACCGAACGTCCTCTTCATGGCGACCTACCACGCGCGCGAATGGGCAGCCACCGAGATGGCGCTGCGGCTCATCGAGTACCTGGCGAGGACTCCCGCGCCGAGCCCGCGCGTCGATTCGCTCGTCAGGCGGCGGGACATCTGGATCGTGCCGGTGGTGAATCCGGATGGCTACCAGTACACGTTCACGACGGATCGACTCTGGCGAAAGAATCGCCGTCCCAATGGCGACGGGACCTACGGCGTGGATCTCAATCGCAACCACACCGAGCACTGGGGCGCGGACGACATCGGGTCATCGTCGCTCGCCTCGGCGGAGACGTACCGCGGCCCCTCGGCGGAATCGGAGCTCGAGACGCAGGCGATCGCGGCGTTTCACCGTGCGCACGTCCCGGTGATGTCGGTGAGCTATCACACCTTCACCGGGCTCATCCTCTGGCCGTGGGGCAACGATTTTGGCCGCATTACCGGTGATGACGGCATCTTCCGCGCGCTCGGCGGCACCGACGTTCGGCCTGCCGTGCGCGATAACCTTCCCGGATCGGAGCGGAATCACTACCACCCCGCGTGGGGCTGGAATCTCTACCCCACCAACGGCGAATACACCGACTGGGCGTACGCGAGCTTCGGGACCATCGCCTTTACCCCCGAGCTGACGAGCGGCTTCGAGTTCAGTGGGTACTACGGCTTCGAGTTCCCCGACGATGAGCAGCGACTGGCCCGGTTGTTCGAGGACAATGTGCCGTTCGCGCTGGATCTCCTCGATGCCGCGACCAATCCCCTGGAAACACGCTCGGTCACGACGGGGATGGAGAACGAGACCATCGGGATCGAGTCGCTGTCGCCGATCATTCGCGTGCGCGTTCCACGCGACCAGGCGACGCGAACGACGGTGCAGACGCGTGGCGTGGTGCCCGTGCAGCAGAGCGAGGACGCCGGCGCCTACATGGTACGTCTCGAGAGCGACACGATCGCCCGGCCGACGAATGCGACGATCATCGCCGGCGAGACCGCGCTGGCGCTCACCGTGCTCACGTCCACCGGCGCCGAGGCGAACGAGACCGGCTGGGTGCCTAACGGGTTCACCCCGGTGCCCGAGCGCGTGAGCGGTCGGTCGGCCTGGTACGCGGGGGTGGGCCGGCTCCGGTCACCGCTCATTGACGTTCCCGCCGGCATCGACACGGTGTCCGTGCTCTTCTGGACCCGCTACCTGGGCAACGGCTTCAGTCTCGATCCGCGCGGCGAGGTGCGCCTCTCGGTGGATTCGGGGGCCTCGTGGGTGACGGTGGGACTCGTCTCCGGACGCGCGCCCGTATACTACCCGGAGCGCGTCGTCATGACGGGGCTCGCCGGCCGAACCATCGTCATCGAGTTCGTCGCGCAGTTCTTCTCCGCGCAGACGGGATGGTGGCTCGACGAGGTCCTCGTCACCGCACACGGCGCCGCGACGGTCGCGCGCATGGACGGGGACCTGCGTCCCTCGAGCAACCCGGTGCGCTCGAACGTGGTGCACCTGACGTGGCCGTTCGGAGACAGGGCCGGCGATGTTCGGGTGTTCGATTTCGCGGGCCGGCTCGTCTGGTCGACGCCGGTGCAGGGCGGCGCGACGACGGTCCTCTGGGACATCGCCTCCGCCGTGAGCAATGGCGTCTACATCGCCGTCGCGCGCTCCGAGGGTCGCATCCGCCGGCTCAAGCTGTTCGTCGCGCGGAGGCCGGCGTGATCGTGGGCATCGGCGTGGATCTCGTGCACATCGCGCGCGTCGAGCGCCTGCTCTCGTCCAAGGGGCAGCGCGCCCTGGAGAGATTGTTCACGGAAGACGAGCGCCGGTATGCGCTCGCACGCATGGAGCCGGCGCGTCATCTCGCCGCCCGGGTCGCGGCGAAGGAGGCGACGTTCAAGGCGCTCTCGGGGAACGCGCGCGCCCACGCGATCTCCTGGCGCGAGATGGAGGTCGTCATCGGCGCCCATGGCCGGCCGGAGCTCGCCCTGCACGGACTGGCGCGTGAGCGCGCCGAGCAGCTCGCCATTGCGCGCACGTGGCTCACGCTGACCCATGATGGGCCGACCGCGGCTGCGTTCGTCGTGCTGGAGCGCTGAGCCGTATGCCCGTCGTGCAATCCGTCCCGACCAACATCGACAGCATCGCGCCGGGAATCCGCGTCCTCGAGGTCGGGGCCGGGACCATCAAGCGCGTACCGCACGCAGTGACGCTCGACGTGAATCCGCTCGCCTCGCCCGATGTCCTCCACGATCTGGACGTGACGCCGTATCCATTTCCCGCCGATTCGTTCGACATCGTGATCGCCGAACACGTGCTCGAGCACGTGGAGCACGTCATCCGTGTCGTGGAGGAGCTCCACCGGATCGTCGCGCCCGGGGGGGTGCTGCTCGTGGAAGTGCCGCACTTCAGCAGCGCGAACTTTCACACCGATCCCACGCATCGCCACGCATTCAGCACGCGCAGCTTCGACTACTTCGTGGAAGGGAAGACGCTGGCGCGGTATCGCTACTCGAACGCGTTCCTCAGGAAGCGTGAGGCGCGCATTGGATTCGAGGGGAGAAGCGTGATCCAGCGCGCCATCGCCCGGTGGGCGAACCGGGATCCCGAGCGGTACGAGCGGAAGTTCGCGTGGATCCTTCCGGCGGAGCGGATCAACTTCGTGCTCGAGGTCGTGAAGTAGGGAGCGGTGCGCCGCTCAATGCGACGCGAAGACCTTCTGCTTCCCGTCCTTCGTGAAGCTCTTGACGTCGTACTTGTCGGCCGGCATGTCCGAAACTTCCATCCCTGGCGATCCGACCGGCATCCCGGGGACGCCGATTCCGGCGACCTTCGGCTTCTCCGCGAGCAGCTTGCGGATGTCGGCGGCTGGAACGTGGCCTTCGACGACGTATTGGCCGACGATCGCGGTATGACAGGAGGTCAGCGACGCGGGCACGCCGAGCTTGGTCTTGATCGCGGCGAGATCGTCAACGTCCTTCGCGGTGACCTCGAATCCCTCCGCACGCAGGTGATCCACCCATTTTCTGCAGCACCCGCACTGCGCGTTCTTGTAGACGGTGACGGCTACGGGAGCCGCATGGTCGTGAGCGTTCGCGGATACGGCGACGGCCCCGAGGGGGACGGCGAGGGCGAACAGCGGGATGGCGGCGAGATGCAGACGTTTCATGGGCCGCAATGTAGCATCGTGAAAGGGGGCTGGAGAAGCGCTGGAGAGAAGCGCTGGAGAAGCGCTGGGGGCGCTGGCGAAGCGCTGGAGTAGTGGCGGGTGCCCAGCGCTGCTCCAGCGCTTTTTAGGCGCCAATGACGGAGCGCTATATGCCGGACGGGGTTACGCTCGCTCCCCAATCCCGATACATTCGATCGGAATGCATTTGAGAACGCTTCTCACCTTCGGCCTCGTCATCACGGCGGCCGCCTCGGGACGGGCGCAGGAACACCCGGCGCGGCGGCTCTCGAGCATCGTCGGGGTCGCCGTCGAGGAATACTCCAAGGGCATCGACGCCTCGGGAAAGCTCACCTCCGAGCTCGAGTACCAGGAAGCCGTCGACTTCCTCCAGGATGCACGCGGCGTGGCCGAGCGACTCAGCGGCGACCGCGCACCTGCCGTGCGACTCCTGGTCGATTCGCTGCGCGGCGCTGTCGCGGCCAGGCGTCCCCCCGCCGACGTCGATGCGCTGTACGAGCGGTTC
>JAICOJ010000063.1 GCA_025930755.1 Gemmatimonadaceae bacterium | reverse complement strand
GCGGCCTGTCCTAACGACTCCCCCGCGTACGGAATCGCGAAGTCGATGACGGTCGTGACGCCGCCGCGCGCACCGGCCCGCGTTCCGGTGCGGTAGTCGTCCGCCGACACGGTACCACAGAATGGCAGCTCGAGATGCACGTGCACGTCGAGAACGCCGGGAATGACGTGGTGCCCTCGCGCATCGATGACCTGCGCGCCCTCCGCGTCGAGAGCGGTGCCGAGCGCGGCAATCTTGTCGCCGGCGATGCCGATGTCCCCGACGAACGCGCCGGCGGGCGTCACGACGTTGCCGCCCTTGATGATCTTATCGAATCTCATCCGCTGCTCCTGTCTCTTTTCGGAGTGCATCGCGCAACGCGTGTACGAAACCGCAGATGGCCGCAGGCGGCTCCAATACGAGCGCTCACATCGTCCAGGTGTTACGAGGACTTCGGGAAGCTTTCATCGTACACGGATCCTGGCCGGGCATTGCAGGTGTCCGCGGCCATCTGCGGTTCCTTACCCACGGCGGACTGACGTGAGTGCCCGATCGAACACATCGAGCGCGAAGTCGACGTCGCCTTTGGTGATGCACATGGGCGGCTTGATCCGGAGGACGTTGCCCTCGAGGCCGCCTTTGCCGATCAGCACCCCTGCCTCACGAGCGGCCTCGAGCACATCGAGCGTCTCGCCCTTCGCCGGCTCCTTCGTGGCGCGGTCGCGCACCAGCTCGACGCCGAGCATGAGCCCCATGCCGCGCACGTCACCGACCAGCGTGTGGGAGCGCGCCAGGCGCTCGAGGCCCGCCTTGAGGCGCCCACCGACGACGCGGGCGTTCTCCTGCAGGCCTTCGGCATCGATCACATCGAGGACGGCGAGTCCGGCCGCCGTCGACACCGGATTTCCCGCGTAGGTGTTGAAATGGATGCGTTGCGTGAGCGCCTTCGCGATCTCCATTCGGGTCGTCACGGCCGCGAGAGGCGCGCCGTTTCCGATGCCTTTCGCCATGGTCACGAAGTCCGGAGTCACGCCGGAGTTCTGGAATCCCCAGTAGTGCTCGCCCGTTCTGCCGAAGCCGGTCTGTACCTCGTCGGCGATGCAGAGACCGCCGTGCGCACGGACGATGCCGTAGACCTCCGACAGGTAGTTGCGCGCGCCCGCCGTCACCCCGCCGACTCCCTGAATGGGCTCGCAGATGAACGCCGCCACTCTCCCCGGTGTGGAATAGCGAATCAGATCGCGCACGTCTTCCGCGCTCTTCGTCGCGATCTCTTCCGGTGTCCCGGTGAATGGACTGCGATACGGATCGGGGTTCACCGCGTGGTGCACACGGCCGTCCCCGCCCATGGGATACTTCCAGGTGTGGTGCGACGTCAGCCCCATCGCGGTTGGGCTCCCGCCATGATAGGCGTTGCGGAGCGCGATCACGTCGGTGTTCCCCGTCGCGAGGCGGGCCATCTGGATGGCGAGATCGTTGGCCTCGCTGCCGCTGTTGGTGAAGTACGTGACGTCGAGCCCCGGCGGCATCTTGGCGGCGAGCGTCTTCGCCAGCTGCGCCACATTGGGATGCAGATAGATCGTGGTCCCGTGTGGCAGTGTCGAGAGCTGCTCCTGCATCCGCTTCACGATCGTGGGATGCGCGTGACCGCACGACACGGTCGCAATCCCGGCAAACAGATCGAGATACCGGCGCCCCGTCTCATCCCACAGGTACTGCATGTGCCCCTCGACGATCATCAGCGGATCGCGGTAGATCGTGAAGATCGCGGGGTTCATGTACTGCCGGCGCATCGCCAGCACCTCGTCGCGCGAGGGGCCGTTGTACGGACGTGGCCGATGCTCGGTCGGGGGCATCTCGACTCGCGGAGCGGCCGTCTGCGGCGCCATGGTCGTCATCGCACGCTCGCCGTGCCCGGGTCCGGCGCTGCGTATCCTTCCACAGGCTCGTAGCCGCCCTGATAGGTCGACGCGTCCGGGCGCCGGATCTGCGACTGCAGGACGACGCGATCGCGGCGAAGGCCGCGGAAGTCTTCGACGGACTTCCAGCCCTTGTCCGCGTGCTTCTCGAGGAAGGCGTCGAGCCCGGCGTTCAGCCGCTTGATGACGTTCGGGCCGACGGCCTGGTCGAGCATCGCGGCGGTGCACACCTGCACCGTGCCGCAGCCTAACAGGAAGTACGAGAGGGCCTGCGCAAAGTCCGAGATCCCCCCGATGCCGGAGAACGCGCCGTCGGGGAAGGCCTGCGTCATCTTCGCCATGTTCGCCAGCGACATCGGCAGAATGGCCGGGCCGCCCAGCCCTCCGCTCGAGACCAACCCATCGACGTTCATCTCGAACTCGAGCGTGTCCGGATCGATGATCGGGAGCGACGGGAAGGTGTTCGACGAGACGATCGCGTCGGCGCCGCCCCGGAAGCACGCCGCCGCCTCGACGACGATGTCGTGCGTGGCCGGCGTCAGCTTCGTCCACACGGGCACCTTGGCGACTTCCTTGACGGCCTCGGTCACCACGGAGCAGAGACCTTCATCCTTGCCGATGTTGGAGCCCATGTCCTTCCGGTCCATGTGCGGGCACGAGAAGTTGAGCTCGAGCCCATCGGCGCCGTTGTCCTGCGACGCCTGCGCGAGCGTCTGCCAGTTGCGCAGCTCCTTGTCGCTCCCGGAGCCCGCCATGATCGACGCGATGAGCACCCGATTGGGGAACTCCGCCTTGATGCGGCGAATGCGCGGCACCCACCACTCGAGCGTCTTGTCGGAGATGAGCTCCCAGTTCCACGACGAGTGCAGCGCCGCGCCGGGCCGCTTCTTCATGGAGACATGGGCATCGTCGGGCGAGGTTCGCATGAACTTCGCTTTCGCGCCCACGACATTGACGACGGGATGCAGCCCGATCGTCTTGGTGACGACGCCGCCCCATCCCGCCTCGAACGCGCGAAGAATGTTGTTCTCCGACTCCGTCGGCGGCGCCGATGAAAGCAGGAAGGGATTCTCGAAGCGAATGCCGGTAAACGTGACTTCGCGTGTGGCCATAAACGACTCTCCGGAAAGAAGCAGAACGAGCTTCCTCGTTCCTCGTTCGCCCTACGACATCCAGTTCACACCCGCTTCGCGGTTCCACTTCGTCGTCATCTTCTTCGCCTGCGTCCAGAACTCGATCGAGCCGCGGCCCGTGATGTCGCCGACGCCGAACTTCGAGTCGTTCCAGCCGCCGAACGAGAAGGGCTCACGGGGGACGGGAACGCCGACGTTGACGCCGACCATGCCCGCGCTCGCGCGCTCCATGACGTAGCGCGCCATCCCCCCGCTCTCCGTGAACACCGACGCCGCGTTCCCGTAAGGCGAGGCGTTCTCGATCGCGATCGCCTTGTCGACATCGGGCGCACGGACGATCACGAGCACCGGCCCGAACACCTCCTCCTGCGCGATCCGCATGTCTGGCGTCACGTAGTCGATGATCGTCGGACCCAGGTAGTAGCCACCCTCCCGGCCGGCCACGGTGGTCGTGCGTCCGTCGACGATCACCTTCGCCCCCGCCGCTTCGGCCTCCGCGATGTACGTCTCGATCCGGGTCTTCGCCTCGGCGGAGATCACCGGGCCGAGATCGCGGCCGGGCACCATGCGGCTGGCCACGGCTTTCATGCGGTCGATGATGTGATCGGTGCTGGAGACGGCGACCATGACCGACGCGGCCATGCACCGCTGCCCGGCACACCCCGACATCGACGCCACGATGTTCGTCGAGGCCATCTCGGGATCGGCGTCCGGCAGCACGATGAGATGGTTCTTGGCGCCGCCTAACGCCAGGCAGCGCTTGAGGGCCGCGGTCGCGCGGCGATAGACGACCTTGGCGATCCGCGTCGATCCCACGAAGCTCACCGCGGCAATCCCGGGGTGATCGCAAATCGCTTCCACCGCCTCCTTCCCGCCGTGCACCACCTGGAAGACGCCTTCCGGGAGCCCCGCCTCGGCGAGCAGCTCCGCGATGCGGCCGGCGCTCAGCGGGACGAGCTCCGAGGGCTTCAGGATCATGCAGTTGCCGAGAGCGATCGCGTTCGGGATCGACCAGTTCGGCACCATGTTCGGGAAGTTGAACGGCGTGATCGACGCCACGACCCCGACGGGAAAGCGCTCGATGCGGCACTCGACGCCCCGACTCACTTCGAGCACCTCGCCGGGCGCGATCTGGGGGAGCGAGCAGGCGAATTCCGTGAGCTCGGCCGACTTGAGGACCTCGGCGCGCGCTTCGCTGTCGATCTTGCCATTCTCCTCGGTCACGAGTGCGGCGAGCGCGTCGATGTCACGCTCGAGCAGCGCCTTGTACCGATAGAAGATCTGCACGCGCTCCTTGATCGGCGTCGCCGCCCAGGCGGGAAACGCCGCCTTCGCGGAGCGAACGGCGGCGTCGACGTCGTCGGCAGCGGACAGCGGCACCCGCGAGATGACCGCGCCGCTGCTCGGGTCGTACACGTCCAGCAGGGGGCGGTCGGCGGTCACGAAAGAGCCGCCCACGTAGTTCCGGACTTCGGGATACTTCATTGGTCAACGATGCGATGCGCACCGCCGTCAGGCAAGGAACCACGACACCCGGTACGACCGCGGACTCACCCGGTACTTACTTGACTGAGACAACTAACTACTTGATATTGGCAACGACACCCGACCCTTCCCCCATGACCACCGCCCAGCTCGCGCGACGCGTCGCCGCCATCCGCCGGTTCAACCGCTTCTACACGCGCCGCATTGGCGTCCTCACCGACCGCCTGCTCGACAGCCCGTTCTCCCTCACCGAGGTGCGTGTCCTCTTCGAGCTCGCGAGCTCCCCCCATCTCACCGCGACGGCGCTGCGGGACGAGCTCGACCTCGATGCCGGCTACCTCAGCCGCCTCCTGCGCCGCCTGGAGCAGCGCGGCGTCATCGCGCGGACCTCGTCCGACGCCGATGGGCGTGTCGCGTACCTCAGCCTCACCGACAAGGGGCGGCAGGAATTCCGAACCCTCGACGAACGGGCCAACGATGAGGTCCGTGCACAGCTGCGCGAGCTGTCGGTCCCCCACCAGCGCCAGCTCCTCAGCGCGCTCCGCACCATCGAGGAGCTGCTCGGCGGCCAGCCGCCCGCGCGGCGGGAGCCGTACGTCCTTCGCACACACCAGCCAGGAGACATGGGATGGGTCGTGCACCGTCACGGCGTGCTGTACGCGCAGGAGTACGGGTGGGACGAGCGCTTCGAGGCCCTCGTCGCCGAAGTCGTTGCCGCCTTCATTCACCGGTTCGATGTCCGACGCGAGCGCTGCTGGATCGCCGAGCGGGATGGAGAGATCGTGGGCTCCGTGTTTCTGGTGAAGAAGTCGAAGACGGTCGCGCAGCTGCGTCTGCTGCTCGTCGAGCCGTCGGCGCGCGGGCTGGGCATCGGCGCGCGTCTGGTCGATGAGTGCATTCGCTTTGGGCGACAGTGCGGCTACCGCAGAATCACGCTGTGGACGAACAACGTGCTGCACACCGCGCGGCACATTTACCAGCGAGCGGGATTCCAGCTCGTCCGCGAGAAGCCGCACGATATGTTCGGCCGCGATCTGGTCGGGCAAACGTGGGAGCTCGCGCTCTAGCGCTGCTTCATTCTCCGATGTCCTCGTTCCAGAGTGCGGGGTGCGCAGCGATGAACTCGCGCATCAATCGCACACAGTGTTCGTCATCGACGATCTCGAGCAGGACGCCGCGCTGTCTGAGGTAGCTCTCGGGCCCCTGAAAGGTTCGGTTCTCGCCGATCACGATTCGTGGGATGCCGTACAGCAGCGACGCCCCGCTGCACATATCGCAGGGCGACAGCGTCGAGTAGAGCGTGGCGCGGCGATAGTCGGCCGCCCGCAATCGGCCGGCGTTCTCGAGACAGTCCATCTCCGCATGCAGTGTCGGACTTCCCTTCTGTACGCGGCGGTTGTGGCCGCGCCCTATGATGCTCCCGTCGATGACGAGCACCGAGCCGATCGGAATCCCGCCCTCGGCAAGTCCGGCGCGCGCTTCGGCGAGGGCCGCCGCGAGAAAGGGGTCGCGCGTGTCGCTCGCCATCACTCGATTCGCTGGCGCACGATCCCGAAGTAGAGCGACTGCGGTGGCAACATCCGTCCCGATGCGTCACGCCCTTCCACAACCGCGCGATAGAGCCCGCCGGCGATCGGGGCGCCAGCGCCGTCGAGCAGATTCCAGGTCAGCGATAGGTGATCTCCGGTGGAGAGCGCGCGAACCAGGGTGCCATCGGGCTCGAAGATCTGCACGCGCCCGCGTGGCGGCACGTTGATGAACACGAGGCCGGGACTTTCGGTTGCTCCGGTGATGCTCACTCGCACGGCTCGAGGCCCGCGCGCCCGTACCGGCAGCGAGGTGATCGGAGAGCCGAGGCTGGCTGCACGGGCAACGACGCCATCCCTGGTTCTGATTTCGTAGAGCGGTGACAGTGCCTCCGCGAGCGACGGGTCGAGATGCACGGCTTCCTGAAAGGCACTGGACGCATCTCTGAGGCGTCCCTGCTCGGCGAGCAGCGTCGCGAGGTTGAAGTGGGCCACCGGCAGGCTTGGCTGCTCGGCGATCGCGCGCCGATATTCTTGCTCCGCGGCCTCCCGGCGGCCCTGCGCCTGAAGGAAGTCGGCGTAGTCGGCGCGAATCCAGGCGAGTGCCGGTTGCAGTGCCAGCGCGCGGCGATAGAGAGAGTCGATCACCCCGGCGGGACGGCCGGCGCGCTCATACGATTGCGCAAGGGCGCGCAGCCGATCGGGGCGAGTCGAATCGGCACGTACCGATTGCTCGAGCGCACGAATGGCCTCGGCGTTCCGCCCCAGCTGCTGATAGGCGACGCCGAGCAGGAAGGAGGCATCCCCGCGCGTCGTGTCGGTGCCGAGGGCGCGGTGCAGAGCCGCGGCGCCGTTGGCGAGGGCCTCCCGATCGGTGGCGCGCGCGGCGTACACGATCTGACCCATGCCGGCATACACCGCGGCGTCGGGCCCCTTCTCGTCACGCTCGAAATACGCCTCGATGCGCTCCCCGGTCGACTGCCTAACGGTCGCGGCCGGCGCCGCCCGCGGGAGCACGCGAATCCAGTGATCGGTGAACGTTCCATGCGGTACGCCGCGCTCCTTCACCCGCGGCATGTGACACCGCACGCAGTCGGCGTCCGGAGCGTGATCGACACGGGCCGGTGACTGCTCGAAGCGCTCGGCGAGGACGGCCGCGGTGTGACACCCCAGACAGGGTTGGTTGCGTGCCGCCGAATCGGCGGGCGTGTGGTGCGGGTTGTGGCAGGTGGCGCACTCCAGTGGCCGCGGCGTGCTGCGCGTGGCGAGGAAGCAGGCGCTCTGCCGAAGCCGATCGGCGTGCGACACGATATCGATGCTTCCCGCCACCTTGAAGAACGCCCACTGCTCCCGCAGCGGCTGCGACGGGAGGTAGCTGAAGGCATCCTTCCCTTCGCGCAGCACCGTCACCGGCGTGTGCACGTGGCACTGCTCACACACGTCCAGCCGCCGCGCGAGCGGCAGCCGTGCCGGGTTCACGATCGTGTTGTCGAAGCTGCTGTCCCCCGCGATGGTCGCGCGGCGCTCCGCGACGTGGAGCGCTCCGGGCCCGTGGCATCGCTCGCAGCCGATGCCCGGACGGAGCTCGGCGTACTTGCCCTCGAGAAATGGCAATGGCTCCGGGTAGCTCGAGTGACAGGCGATGCACCGATCGGGCATGACGCGCTCGAAGCGCGCGTTGTTGAGCTCGTAACCCGGGCTGAAGTCCCAGCCGTGCTGCCGATACCAGGTGAGCGGCAGCTGAAAAAGGCGCCCGTTCTCCTCCGTGAAGTAGGTGCGCGCGACCACGCCGCTTCCCATGACGTAGTCCATGCGTCGCCGCAGCTCGTGGATGCGCTTCCCCCCCGCGCCCGTGATGAACTCGACCTGATACAGCCCCCCGCCGCTCTCGACCACGGCGTAGTGAAAGCCAGTCGCCCGGTGAACGAGGGGGGTGTCGAGCGCCGCCTCGATGCGATCCGCCGGCGTCCAGCGGTGAAAGGACCGCGACATCGCGTGCTGCTCGTATGCCGTTGCTTCGGCGCTGTGGCAGCTCGCGCACGCAGCGTCGCCGACATAGGCGGTCGGGGTCTCGATGCTGCGAAAGACCGGGGCGGGCTCGTCAGGCAGCTCGGGCGGCCCCTCCGTCCGTGAGGACCGGTCGCACCCGGCCATCGCGGCCGCGGCCAGGGACAGGGAAGCGAGCCTGATGACGACGTGCGGGGAGAAGCGCTTCAACGGGGCGACGTTCGGGATGTCCGGAGGAGATCGATGGCAACAGTGGCTGGTCGCGCGCCGGAGCGTCAAGGCGTGAACGACGACTTTCGCCACGTTCGAGCCGACGTTCTTGATGTCCGGGCCCCGCGCGGTTGTATTCTGGCAATGCGTCCCCGCCCTCGCGCGTGACCGAGCTCGCGCGCCGCCTCGGCGTCTTCGATGCCACCATGATCGTGATGGGCGGCATCATCGGGGCGGGCATTTTCATCAGCCCCTACGTCGTCGCCCGGCACGTCAACACGGCGCCCCTCATTCTCGGCGCATGGGCGGCGGGAGGTGCGATCGCGCTCGCCGGCGCCTTCGTGTACGCCGAGCTCGCCGCGTTGCGACCGGAGGCCGGCGGTGTGTACGCATATCTGCGCGATGCCTTTCATCCGATCGTCGCGTTTCTGTTTGGCTGGACGCTCCTGCTCGTCGTGCAGGCCGGCGGAATGGCTGCGGTCGCGGTCACCTTCGGACTCTACGTGAGGGATCTCACCGGCATCGCCCTGTCACCCACGGCGCTGGCCGTCGGTGCGCTGGCCGCCCTCACGATCATCAACTGCTTCGGCGTTCGCACCGGCGCGAATGTGCAGAACACGTTCATGGTGCTGAAGATCGTCGCCATCGGCGCGCTGGTGACGATCGGGTGGCTCGCGGTCGGGACGGCGCCGGTCGCCGCCCCCGTCGAGCGTGCAGGCGGGTTCGGCGCCGCGATGGTTCCCGTGCTCTTCGCGTATGGCGGGTGGCAGACGGCGAGCTTCGTCTCGGAGGAGATGCGAGACACCCGGCGCGACCTGCCGCGGGCGATGCTCTGGGGGATCATCGGTGTCGTCATTCTGTACCTGGCGACGAATCTCGTCTATGCGCTCGTGCTCACGCCGGCCGGTCTCGCGTCCACGACCACGCCCGCGTCGGAGGTGATGCGCCGCGCCGTCGGTGAGCGCGGTGCCCGGTTCATCGCGTTAGGTATCGCCATCTCGACGGTCGGTTACCTCAGCCAGGGCATGCTGACCGCGCCGCGCGTCTACTTCGCGATGGCACGCGATGGCGTCTTCTTCTCCAAGGTGGGGTGGCTGCATCCGCGAACGCGCGCGCCGGTCTACGCGATCGCCCTGCAAGGCGTGTGGGCAGTGGCGATCGCGCTATCGGGACGCTACGAGCAGATCCTGAATTACGTCGTTGCGATCGACGCGATCTTTTTCGGGCTGACCGGTGTCGCGCTCATCGTGTTTCGGCGGCGGGAGGCGCGCGATGCCCCGCCGGGACGGTTCCGCACGCCAGGGCACCCGTGGACGACGATCCTCTTCGTCGCGGCCTTCTGGGTGGTCGCCTTCAACACCGTGCTGCAGTTCCCGACGTCGGCCGGGATCGGCGTCCTGGTGCTGGTCGCCGGAGTGCCCGTGTACCTCTGGTGGTCGCGCCGCCGCGTCAGGCTGGAGGCTCGATCCTCAGCGGGACCACCGTCGTCCCCCAGTGCATGACGAGCTCTCCGGCGAGGCCGTCCACATCCGGGAAATAGAACGTCAGCAGCTCCATGTGGGGGCCCGCGCGCGGGGGGCTCTCCACGCGCAGCACGTCACGGCCGCTGGGATACGGGAGATGCCACACCGGATGGGCGCTGCTGAAGAGCACGGTCCACCGGGCTTCGCCGGGGATCATCCAGAGGCTGTACGTCCCGGCGGCCAATGCCTGGCCGTTGACACGCACGGCGCTGCTGAACGTGATGCTCGTCGCCGTGTCGGCGCCCGGCGTCCAGGGTCGTCCCCAGGGGACGAGCGCGCCGAACAGCTCGCGCCCACGCGCGCTTGGCCGGCTGTACTTCACCTCGATCCGCGTCGAGCCTAACGCCTGCGTTACCGAGGCCTGCTGACTGCGCCGGGGCCGGCGGGTCTCCTGCGCGCAGAGCGACGACGTGAGCACGAGCGCCGCGAACGGGGCAAGCAGAGCAATCGTGCGGACGCCGAGGACGGGCATCAGTTGCCGAACTCTTCGTCGACCGCGAGCCGAATCTCGGCGAGGCTCTTTCCGTCGCGCGCCAGCCTGGTGACGAGCTCGGCCTCCTCTCGGCAGGCCATGCAGCCGATCGCCTGACGGCTCTCGAAGCAGCTCAGCAGCGACCGGTGGCCCATGCTCTTGTCGCACTCACAGGCGCAGTACACCCCGTCGAACAGCTCGGGATGCGTTCGCGCCGCCTCGTAGGCCTCTCGGACACGGCGCCGTTCACCGATCTCCGCCTCGGCGAGCACGTTCTCGCCGGTGATTCCGGGACGCGGATCGGGATGCGGAAACCCCTTTCGGGGCGTCGTCACGTGATGTGCAACGGCGTCCCGCCACGCGGCAGGAGTCGCGAGGAGTCCGGAGAGCGCGACCAGGAATCGGCGACGAGTGGTCATGCGCCAAAACTAAGCCCGGCAACGCGACTTCAAAACAGTGAACGCGTCAGGAATCGGTTATCTCGATCCCGGGATTCGTGGCGTACGGAGGCAGTGTGCGGATTTCTGCCCTGCATGATTGGCTGGACTGCGTTTTGCGCCCCGCGAAGGGCGACCATTTTCAGGAGCGGGCGATGCCGCGGGGCGACAAGTCGAAGTACACGGACAAGCAGGAGCGAATGGCCGAGCACATCGAGGAAGGGTACGAGAAGCAGGGCGTGAGCGAGAAGGAAGCCGAGCGTCGCGCGTGGGCAACGGTGAACAAGCAGACGGGCGGCGGGAACAAGCCCGGGGGCTCCGGTCGCGGAAAGCCCGACACCAGCCGCGGCAGCATGACACGCGCCGAGCGCAGCCGGGCGGCGAAGAAGGGAGCGGCGACGCGGAAGCGGAACTCCAGGTAGCCGAGGTCGTCGAGGTCGTCGAGGGTGGTCAAGGCGTACCTCGACATCCTCGACTACCTCGACGACCTCCGCTTCTCATACATCCAGTTCATCGCCTTCCCTTCCGCCAACCACTCCATCGCCGTGGCGAGGCGGCGCGCGCGCGTCTCTTCGCCCTTGGCCGTCGTGATCCACTCGAGGTACTCGCGCTTGTGGCTCGGCGGGAAGCTCTCGAACGTCGTCAGCGCCTTCCTGTTCTTCTCGAGAGCCGCCATGAAGTACGCGGGCGCTCTTATCGGCTTCTTCGGATGCTTCGGAGGCCGAGCCGCCTTGACGCCCTGCTCGTTGATCGCCACGGCCTTCCTGATGTAGCCGATCAGCTGCTTCTTCGGCGGGAGATCCTCCAGCGACGTGATCCGGCCGAAGTGCCCCGCCGCTTCCTGCGCCTTTGGATTCTTGTCGTCCAGCACCAGCGACGCCTTCCAGAATCCGAAAGCACAATGCGCCTTGAAGGCGGCCATGCTGCACAGCGTGCCTCGATAGTCGAAGAAGGGTGCGCTCCACTTGATCGTCTCCTGAACATCAGGGCACCCTTCATGGACAACCGAGCGGAGATAGGTGAGGATGGGGCGCGCAAAAGGCGCCGACTTCTCGATGTACGCGTCGATCCGGGGATCGCGAGTGCCCATTCGTGGCCGTAGGTGAGGGTCGGCTGTCAGACGTCCGGGATGGCGATCGATTTCGCCTGAACGATCTCACAGCGGGGCGGCAGTACGATCGTGTCCTTCGAGGTCGCGAAGAATGCGAGGCCTCGATACGATGTGAGATACTGGTTATGCTTCTTGAACACACCGCCAACGCCGATCACCACGAGTGGTCGCTCGGTGCGCTCGAGGATCTTCAGCCAATCCGCGATCTCGAGGCGCACGATGACCCCGGACGCCTTGAGTGCGTTGACCTGTGCCGCATGCGCGGCGGCCTCTGCTGCCATTGGGACTCACCCTCGGTGGTAGGGATCGCGAGATCGTGCGGCAGGCGCAAAAAGTACCAGTCGCACGACCAGGCGCAATCTCCGGCGCACGGCAACTTTTTTTTCTCCGGGTGTGGCTCTTACCAGCAGTGCCGCTCCGTTTTCAGTCCCTCCACCCAACGTCCACAATGAGCATGTCCTTCGGTCGACTCTCGCGTGTCGCAGCGTTCATCTTCGCGGTCTCGAGCCCCGCCGCGACGATGGCGCAGACCCCCACCGTCGCGTCCGAGCGCGCACTCCGGGACCTCGTTCGCGTCATGAATCTCGGGAACATGGACTCGCTCGAGCGCTTCGTCCGCGACCGCTTCGTCATCTCCGGTCCCGGAAGCGTTCCGACGCCACAACGTGTCGAGCGCCTCGCGCGCCTGCGCTCGATCTTCGGTGAGCTCACGCTTCGAGCCGTCGATTCCGTCGCGCCGACACGCGCCTCGGGACTCGCCCAATCCACCCGCACCGAAGTGTGGCGTCGCCTGGGGGTCATCATGGACACGATGCCCCAGAGCCGGATTCTGCGCGTGGCGATCGCGCCCGCGACTGCGCCCGACGCGCCGACGCGTCGTCTCACCGATGCCGAGCTCGTCGAGCAGCTGCGCGCATACGTGGATCGCCTGGCCCGTCGCGATGTGTTCTCCGGCAGCGTGCTGTTCGCGAAGGGAGGCAAGCCGCTGTTCAGCGGAGCCTATGGCGAAGCGAACAAGGACTTCGGCGTCAAGAATACCGTCGACACGAAGTTCAACCTCGGCTCCATGAACAAGATGTTCACGTCCGTCGCCATCATGCAGCTCGTCGAGGGCGGCAGGATCTCGCTCGACGACTCGCTGGGGAAGTTTCTCCCCGCCGGATCGATGCGCGCCGAGGTGCTCTCGAAGGTCCGCGTGAAGCACCTTCTCACACACACGTCGGGACTGGGCAGCTACTTCTCGCCGCGCTGGGACAGTCTCTCGCGCTCGATGTTCCGCAGTGTCGACGACTGGATGTCCCTGGTGAAGGACGAGACGCTCGCCTTCGAGCCGGGGACCCGGTGGTCCTATAGCAACACCGGCATGCTGGTGCTCGGAAAGGTGATCGAGGCCGCCAGCGGCAAGGATTACTTCGAGTACGTGCGCGAGCGGATCTTCACGCCGGCGGGAATGACGTCAACCGACTCGTATGAGCTCGACCTCGTCACGAAGAATCTTGCCGTTGGTTACGAGCGAGAGGAGACGCCCAGCGGCCCGCGGTATCGGAACAACATCTTTCAGCACGTGATTCGCGGCGGCCCCGCGGGCGGTGGCTATTCGACCGTCGGCGACCTGACGCGGTTCGCGGTGGCGTTGCAGGAGGGCCGGCTCGTCAGCCGCGAGGGCGTGAAGCTCCTGACGACACCCAAACCGGAGCTCAGCTCGCCCGAGTACGGATTCGGATTCGGCATCAGCGAGGAGGGTCGGATCGTCGGACACAGCGGCGGGTTCCCCGGGATCAACGCGCAGCTCGACATCTACCTCGTGGACGGCTATACCGTCGCCGTCATGGCCAATTACGGTGGCGGCGCGCAGCCGGTCATCGAGAAGATGCGCGCGCTGCTGCTGGCCGGGCGGAAGGAGACAGCGGCTCGTTAGGTGGCCGACGCGCGCTGCTCACGGGATCCGCGGCCTCGGTAGCCGGTCGCGGATCACCGTGAGCAGGCTGCCGTCGTCCCCTCCGATCTCCCAGATCATCACGCCTCCCAGCCCGCGCTCGCGGACGTAGTCCGCCTTGAGCGCGATCGATTCCGCGTCATCATAGGTAATGAAGACGCCGAGCGAATCGTTATGCAGCCAGGGCACCTTCGCTTCGGCATGCCAGTACCGGGTGAACCCCTGGGCAGTGAGATTTCTCGACGCCAGCTGACGGTAGTCGAGCCCGCTCGCCCATTCGGGCGGCGGCGGCGTCGCCGGTCGGAACAGCCCGCCGTTGCCCCCGTGCACGCCGCCATAGGCGCGCCCATAGAACGGAACGCCCACGACGATCTTCTCCGACGGCACTCCCCCACGCCGGTAGAGCGCCACCGTGGAGTCGATGTTGTAGAACGGCGTCGGGTCGTTCGACGCGGCGTGGAGCGGGGCGTTGAAGTGCGCGATCGCCGATCCGGCGTGGTAGTCGTACGTCATGACGTTGAACCAGTCCAGCAGTGGCGTGATGCGATCGAGCTCGAGACTGCCGACGAGGCGCGCCCCGGCGGCCGTCGCCGCCGTCAGGAGGTACCGCCGGCCATCGCGCGTACCCTCGGCGTCGAGCTGCCGGCGAAGCTCGGCGAGGAGTAGCGTGAAATTCTGCCGGTCCTCCGGGCGGGTGACGTTCTCCCGCGCTCCGCCGAAGACGGGATATTCCCAGTCAATGTCGAATCCATCGAACAGCCCGGGCCAGCCGTGGAGAAACAGCTCGATGCCGGATCGCGCGAAGCGCTGCCGCGCCTCGGGTGTCACGGCTGCCTCGGAGAAGTTCACCGACCGGGTCCATCCGCCGATCGCGACGAGCACCTTGAGATGCGGATGGCGATCCTTCAGGGCGCGGAGCTGTCCGAAGTTTCCCCCTGTGGCGGGGGCGGCCCCGCTGCCGCATCGCCCCGCGTCGAGGCACGGATCCTCGAGCGCGATCGTGCCGTCGGCTCGCACGGTGGCGAATGCATAGATGACGTGGGTGAGGCGATCGCCGGGCAGCTCGACGATCCGCGTCCCCTTCGAACGAACGCCCCACGACGCGAGATACGCTACGATTCTCGGGCTGCCCGTCCCCGCTGGGGAGGGCGGCGCCGGAGCCCGGGCCGGCGCACACGCAACGAGCCCCAGGGCCAGTGCGAAGAACGAATGCCGCATCACTTCGGCGCGCGCGGACTCTCGCTCGCACGCGCCACGCCGTCCAGAAATTCGAGGAGAGCGGCGTTGAACCGTTCCGGCTGTGCGAAATGTATCCCGTGCCCGGCATCGGCAATGACGACCTGGCGCGCGTTAGGGATCCGTTGCGTGAGCGTATCGGCGACAAGCCGGAGCAGAGGCCGTTCGTGATCGCCGACCACGATCAGCGTCGGCACACGGATCTTCGCCAGATCATTCATTCCCGAGGCCCGTACACGTCCTGACGGCGCACGCCGGTCGAGCAGGTCACGCCCATCGTATCTCGACCACATCCGGTCGACTCGCCGACGGTACCCCGGATTGTTGGGAGGCTCCCAGTGGAAGCCCGTCCCTTCGACCCACTTCCGCAGAGAGTCCAGGCCGTAATTCTTCGCGATGTCGAACCGTGGATTCGGCGCCGGCTCCGCTGCCATGGGTTGAAACCCCACTGGCGGCCCCGACCCATACAGCACGAGCGCGCTGACACGCTCGGGAAACGCCACCGCAAAGCTGAGGGCGGTCCTGGCTCCGGCTGAGAGCCCGAGCACGATGGCGGAGGGGATGTGCAGGCTATCGAGCAGGATGCGCAGGTCGTCCGGGTCGGCGGTAGGATCGGCATGACCGGTCGAGCTTCCGTAACTCCGCCGGTCATATCGAAGCACGCGATACCTCGGCGACAGCGCCGCGACCTGATCATCCCAGATCGTCAGGTCCTGCGCCCACCCGTGAATGAGCACGACCGTTCGCCCCGTGCCGCTGAGCTCGTAGTGGATCGATGCATCGCCCACGTTCACGCTCGCGGTTTGCGCAGGGAGCCGGAGCGAGGCGGCACCGACCAGGGTCGCTGTCACAAGGAGTCGGCGGATCATTTGGGCCTCCCGCCCGTGGGCGAAGTGAAGATGCGCTCGTCGAGTCCGACGCGCCTCACGACGGCCGCGAATCGCGCGTTCCGGCGCACCGGATCGAACACGCGCTCGCTGAGCGATACGTACACCGGCCAGAACTCGCCGGCGTCGGTGAGACGTTCCATCTCGTCAATGGCACGGGCCGTGTCACCGAGCGCCATGAGCAGAGAAAAGAGAATCCGGGGACGGTCTCCCGTGTCCTCCAGGGCGCCGCCGAGCATCTGCGTCAGCCGCAGTCCGGGCTCCCGATTCCCGAGCATCGCGTGGAGGTGGGCCGCCGGCACCTGCCACGAAGGGACGTGCAGCGCGAGGCGGTCCGCGAACGTTCTCGCGCGCACCGTGTCGCCCTCCTCGAGGTACGCCTGTGCCGCCATGAACAGAACGGGGGGATTGAGCGAGTCGACCTCGAGCGCCCGGGTGATCTCGGCAATCCCCTCCCGGTTACGTCCCGTGAGTGAGAGCAGATGCCCGTGCCACCCAGAGCCCACCGCCGAATACGGATCGAGCCTCCGCGCGCGCTCGAATTCTGCTCGCGCGTCGAAAAGCCGCCCCGTATAGTGGAGAAGCCGCCCGTACTGAATGCGCGCCGACGCGTCGTTAGGATCGAGCTCGACGGCGCGCCGATGCGCCTCCTCTGCGGCGCGCCATTCGTACGCATGCTCGTACGCGAGCCCCAGTGCGGTATACGCTTCGGAGATCGTACTGTCGAGAGCCAGGGCCCGCCGAGCCGACGCGATGGCGCGCTCGCGCACGTCCTGGGCCCGCACGCCGGAAAAGTACGGCAGCAGCTCGAGCGCGACGGCGAGCCCGGCGTGCGCCCGCGCGAAAGTGCTGTCGCGCGCGATCGCCTCCTCGAAGCGCGCGATCGATTGACGCACGCCATCCGATCGCCTCGCGAGCGCGAAGCGGCCCCGGAGATACAGATCGTAGGCCTGCACATCCTTCGTTCCGGAGCTGGCCGTCACCGCAATGGTCGAGTCGGACGAGCCGGGGTCGAGCTGTGCTCGCAACGCCGCGGCGATGGCGCGGGTGATCTCGGTCTGCATCTCGAAGACGTTACTCGAGTCACGTCGATAGCTGTCCGACCAGTATTCGCGATTGTCCTCCGCACTCGTCAGCTGAGCGGACACGCGGAGCTGCTCTCCCACTCGGCGCACGTTGCCATACAGCACGTAGTCGGCCGCCAGCGTGCGTCCGACTTCTCCCGCGTCGACGTCGCGCCCGGTGTAGCGGTAGCTGAGCGTGCGCGAGACGACGCGAATGCCCTGCACCTTTCCCAAGGATGTGGCGAGCTCATCGGCGAGACCGTCGGCGACGTACTGGGTCGAGTCCGGGCCGATCGTCGCGAACGGGAGCACGGCGACGGCGAGCTCGCGAGCCGCACCGTCGCGCGCGGTGGCCACGGCGATCGCGATCACGATGGCGACGGTCGCGGCGAGCCCCGCGGCACGCGAGCGCGTGAGGTGGCGGAGGATCGGCGAGACCGACCGGGAGCCTGTCGCGCCATCGAGCGCGGCCAGGATCTCGCGCGCCGACTGCGGACGCGCAGCCGGATCCTTTTCAAGGCAATGCATCACGAGCCGCCCGATCGGCACCGGACAATCTGCGCGCTTGTCCGTCACGAGGGTCGGGCGCTCGCTGACGTGCGCGAGCATCTGATGCCCCGCGCGCGCCGCGAATGGCGACTCGCCGGCCAGCAGCTCGTACGCGACGCAACCAAACGAATAGATGTCCGCGCGGTGGTCGATCCCGGGATCGGCCGCGATCTGCTCCGGTGCCATGTAGGCCGGTGTGCCGATCACCGTACCGGCTTGCGTGACGGTCGTCGTCTGAGGCCCGGCCTCCGGCGTGCGAGCATCGCTGATCGCCTTCGCGATACCGAAATCGGCGACCACGGCCGCGTGGCCGGAGAGCAGGATGTTCTCCGGCTTGATGTCACGATGAACGACGCCTCGATCGTGCGCGTACGCGAGGGCACGCGCGACATCGCGAAGCACCCCGACGGCGTCCGGAATGGGCATGGCTCCGCCGGCAGAAAGCTTGTCCCGGAGCGACAGCCCCTCGACGAACGGCATCGTGTAGTACGGCAGCCCGTTCACTTCCCCGCTCGTCAGCACGGGGACGATGTTCGCCTGCTGGAGGGACGCGACGAGGCGAACCTCGCGCGCGAAGCGCTTGCTCGAGACCTCCGCCGCAAGCTCGGGGGAGAGCACCTTGATGACGACCGTCCGGCCAAGCGCGGTCTCGATCGCGGTAAACACTCGCGCCATGCCGCCACCACCGAGCTCGCGCTCGATCGAGTAGCCGGTGAGACTGGTCTGGAGCTGGGACCGGAGATCCTCGGTCACGACGTTCGGGAAAGAGTGCTCGAATGTAGGCGCGAGCCACCGTGACGGAAAGACAGCATTCCGTCAACCTCTTCGCGCGAAGCGCGTCCGCGCGGTATCATTCGGGCCTCACGATCACGTCACCCCTGGGAGGCCCCTCCATGCGCTCTTCACTGCGAACGACTCTTCCCGCCATCGCGATGCTCGCCACGCTCGCCGTTGGCGCCGAGGCACAGCACGCACAGCACGCGTCGACCCTCACCGCCGATCTCCGCGAGGATATCGAGCAGGTCGAGAAGAAGATGCTCGACCTCGCGCGCGCCATTCCCGAAGACAAGTTCGGCTGGCGCCCCGGCGCCGGGGTACGCTCCGTCGGCGAAGTGGTGATGCACGTGGCCGCGGACAACTACCTCATTCCGGCGGCGATTGGATTTCCGGCGGACCCCGCTACCGGCATCAAGGGCGACGATTACAAGACGGCGGTCGCCTTCGAGAAGCGCACGGCGAACAAGGCCGCGGCCATTGCCGAGCTCGAAAAGTCGTTCGCGTTCGTGAAGAAGTCGCTCGATGCGTCGTCCGGCAAGCTCGCTCAGCCCGTGTCGATGTTCGGAATGAATCTCACGTCGCAGAAGGCGTGGATCATGGCGACGACGCACCTGCACGAGCACCTGGGCCAGCTCATCGCGTACGCGCGGAGCAACGGCATCGCCCCGCCCTGGAGCTGACCGGCGGGGTTACCCGTTAGGCTCCCGGGCGACCTTCGCGTCGGCCGGGAGCGGCTCCAGGCGGTCGCTGAGCAGCTTGGCGGTGAACCGGTGCGCCTCGCCGATGCGCTCGACCTCGACGGCCACGGCATCGATAGCGTGCTCGACGCGCTCGAGCCGACCTTCCAGCGCCTGGAGCCGTTCGGGCCTGGCCGAATCCTTACGGCGGGAGGCCCAGGCCTGAGCCCACATCGAGAGCGTGATACCCCATACGATGATCGCGGCAATGCTGACCGCGGCAACCTGCTCGCCATTCATGAAGACCTCGCGCGACGTGGTTCTGTCTGTCCATTACGGGTCCTGCTGCGGGAGGTGTCAAGCCTGAGGCGAGTGGGCGCGATCTCGCCAGCTTGCGACGACGGTTACCGCTCCTTTCGGTACAGGCGCATCGCGATCGGTGACGCCACCAGCACGATCACCGCCGACGCCACGAGCACCCATGCGATGTCGCTCCACGCCGCCCTCCCGTGCATGAGCCCGCGAGAGGCGCTGGCCAAATACGTCACGGGATTGCGGCCGACGACCGCCTGAAGCCAGCCCGGCATCGTCGATAAGTCGACGAAGATGTCGCTCGCGAACGTCAACGGCATGAGGAAAACGAAGCTCGTCGTCATCACCGACTCGGGAGTGCGCACGAGCATTCCAACGATGATCCATAGCCACGAGAGCGCGAAGCAGAACAGCAGCACGAGCGCCACCGCCGCCAGCACGCCCACGGCACCCCCCTCCGGCCGGAACCCGAGGATGACGCCGACGATGAGGATGAGCGCTGATGCGACCGAGTACCGAAACAGATCGCCGGCGAGCGCACCGAACAGGGGCGAGGGCTGCCACATCGGGAGCGACCGGAAGCGGTCGTACAGGCCCTTGTGGATGTCGGTGTTCAGGCCCACACCCGTGTAGACCGTGATGAAGATGACCGTCTGCACGAGTACGCCCGGCAACAGGTACTGAATGTACTGGCGCGGAGATCCGGCGAGCGCACCGCCGAAGATGTAGGTGAACAGCAGCGTGAACATGATCGGCGTGACCGTCACGTCGAACAGCTGGAAGGGTACGTGCTTGATCTTCAGAAGCGCGCGCCACGCGAGTGTGGACACCGCCGAGACGGCGGAGGCTGGTCGCGGACGTGCGTGCATCGCGAGGAGCTCGCGCGTCCGTTCCCCGGCTGGGAGGGCGTCGGTCGTCATGGTTGGGACGCTTGGGCGCCTGCGCCGGCGGCGTGGCCCGTGAGCGCGAGGAAGACCTCATCCAGGCTCGGATTCCCGAGTGAGAACTGCGCGACGTCGACTCCGCCCTCGGTGAGCGCGGTCAGAACCAGCGCGCCGTGGGCCGGATTGTCGAGCCGTGCGGCGATCTCGACCGGATCGGTCATGGGCAGGATGCCGTTGCCGAGCACGCGTCTCACCAGGTCCTGCGCGAGCGCGAGCTGCTCGGGATTCCCGAGTCGCACATGCAGGGCGTTCGAGCCGACGGATGACTTGAGCTCGAGACTCGTGCCCTCGGCGATGACGCGGCCGTGGTCGATGACGGCCAGACGCTCCGCGAGCCGGTCGGCCTCATCGAGATACTGAGTGGTCAGCAGGACGGTCGTTCCGGCAGCGGCGATACGGCGCACGAGCTCCCACACCTGATTCCTGCCGCGAGGATCGAGACCGGTCGTCGGCTCGTCGAGAAAGAGAATCTCGGGAGTCGCCACGAGGCTTGCGGCGATGTCGATGCGCCGTCGCATGCCACCGGAGTAGGTCTGGACCTGTCGTGCGGCATCATCGGCAAGGGCAAACGCCTCGAGGAGCTCTGACGCTCGGTGCCTCGCGCTGCGCCACGAGAGCCCGAGCAGCCGCCCCACGAGAACGAGGTTCTCGTAGCCGGTGAGATCTTCGTCCACCGACGCGTACTGGCCCGTTAGGCTCACCTTCTGGCGCACACGGTCAGCGTCGCGCACGACGTCCAGGCCGAGCACGGTCGCCGTACCGGCGGTGGGCTTGAGGAGGGTGGCAAG
>JAICOJ010000064.1 GCA_025930755.1 Gemmatimonadaceae bacterium | reverse complement strand
GGATCAGCTCCCGCGCATCTTCGAGCCGTTTTTCCAGGTGGAGCAAGGGCCCACGCGACGCTATCCCGGAGTTGGACTGGGGCTGTCCATCGCCCACGATCTCGCCCGCGCCATGCGAGGGGACCTGCAGGTCACGAGCCGGCCGGACGAGGGAACCACCGTCTCCATTACGCTGCCAGCCGCCTGACGACGCCTTCGAGGCAACTTCGTGAACACTCGACTTTCAGTACCGGTTCTCATCGCGGCCTCCCTCACGGCGTGCGTGCGCGCGGGCGGTGGGATCGTCGCGGATCAAACGCTGCCCGCCGCGCTTCGCGCGGGATCGCACGAGGTCACCCTCAACGGCGCTCGTCAGTTCTACCGCGTGGGTGGGGCGGCCCGCCAGGGAGTGCCCCCGGTCGTCTTTCTGCACGGTGGACCCGGGCAGGGCAGCCAGCACTTCGACGCGCTTGTCGGGCCCTATCTGGAGCCTCAGCTCCGCATGGTGTACTACGATCAGCGGGGCAGCGGAAAGTCGGAGCGCCCCGCGAGCGGCGATTACGCCGTCGCGACGCTGGTGGAAGACGTCGAGGCTCTGCGGCGCACGTTAGGCGTCCCGAGGGTTGCGCTGGTGGGGCATTCGTTCGGCGCGCTGCTCGCGCTGGAGTATGCCGCAAGGTATCCGGAGAACGTCTCGCACCTCGTGTTCGTGAGCGGGCTGTGGGATGCCGACCTGCAGTGTCGTCTGCGCGCTCAGCGGCTCGCGCAACTGCGGCCGGAGGCGTACGCACGGGCTGCGGGCGATACGATCGCGTCGGACGGGACACGACGCAGCCCGTGCCACGTGGAGTTCCAGGCGCTGCGCGGCGCCGAACGAGAGGCGTACAACACCGAGATGATGTTTCCGAATCCGGCCGTGAGCGCGCGCATCGACAGCGTCAATGCGGCGCACGGCGTCAGCAACACGGGGGAGATGGGACGTGCGCTGTTCTCGAACGGCCTGATGACCTACCGATTCGCCGCGTTCGACCGCCTGACGATGCCTGTTCTGGTGATCGCCGGTCGCCATGACGGCGCCGCGCAGCCCGCGGGATTGCGGGAGCTTGCTCGTCGGTTGCCGAATGCACGGTTCGTCGAGTACGAGCGCAGTGGGCACTTCGTCTATCTCGATGAGCCCGGGCGGTTCGCGCGCGAGATCGCGGCGTTCGTTTTGCCCCGGTGAGCGCCCGAGATGTACCGGCGAGGGCTGCCCTCCGCGTCTGCCTGACGAAGCACGCCGACGGCGGCGCCGTGCTCCGATGCGTTCGCGAGGACGGTTCCGTGACCTGGCAGCGCCAGCAGGGTCGGAGTGCCGGTTTCTTTCCGTTGCACGACCTGACGCATTTCGCGATCGAGCGTGAGCTCGGGCTGCGCCGAGCGTTCTATGGCTTGATCGCCGCTGGCTGGGACATCGAGGAGACGACGGGCAAGGGCCCGCGCGGTCCGCTCCCTCCTGAGGCGTATGCGGTCGAGCGGATGGTTGGCCTTTTCGATCTCGAGCGAGCAGGTAGCGCGTACTGGTCGGCGGCCGAGATCAACGCGCACTGCCATGGGCCCACCGTCCCGGTGGAACAACGCCTGCCGCGGCCGATCACCGAAGACGACCTCGACCGAATACGATCGCGGATCAGCGAGCTACTGGCGCGATGGGCGGTGCTTCCCAGCGGACAGAGTCTGGAGGTGTGGTTTTAGAGCTTTGTACCGCAGGGCCGGGGCTGAACTGCGCATGACATGCATTGAACGAATGCCACGAATAGGGCACAGCCATTTCGAAAAGCACCGCCCTGTTCGTGTCATTCGGCGGCCCAGCTGCCGTGGCTACCGCGATCGGAACCTGTTGCCGCGGGCACGCGCCGCTGCTAGCGTCTCTATGTCCCATACAGGCTCGACCATATGAATCTCCGACTCCTGCTATTGGCCGCCGCCCTGATGTTTGCCGTGCCGCCCGCCGAAGCGCAGCAGCAGCCGACGCCTCAACAATCGTCACCTCGGCCGCGGCGAACCGCGAAGCCGCCACTGCACGGACGTCACTGGATGGCGATCACCGGCAAGCCGCTCGCGGCGACCGCAGGCGCCATGATCTTCCAGAAGGGCGGCAACCCGGTGGATGCGGCGTGCGCGATGCTCGCATCGGTCACCACGATGTGGGACGTGCTCTCGTGGGGCGGGGAGACGCAGGCGCTGATCTATCACCCGACGCTCAAGAAGGTGATCGGCATCAACGCGCTGGGGGTGGCGCCCACCGGGGCGACCCCGGCGTACTACAAGTCGAAAGGGCACCGCTATCCGCCCGAGTTTGGCCCACTGGCCGCCGTCACGCCGGGCACACCGGGTGGCCTGCTCGTTATGCTCGCCGAGTACGGCACGATGTCGCTCGCGGAGGTCCTGGCGCCCGCCATTCAGATGGCCGACGGCTATCCCATCGAGGCGGAGACGGCGAACTCGATCGAGCGCAACAAGGCGCGTCTCAAGGAGTGGAAGTACTCCCGTGCCGTGATGCTCCCCCATCTGGGTCAGGCGCGTGAGGCACCGGAGCCCGGGGAAATCTTCGTGCAGCGCGATCTCGCGGCCACCCTGCGCAAGCTCGTCGAGGCCGAGAAGCAGGCGCTCGCGCAGGGAAAGAGCCGGAAGGAGGCGATCATGGCGGCGTACGATCGCTTCTACAAAGGGGACATCGCCCAGGAGCTCGTGCGTGGCGTTCAGGAGGAGGGCGGGCTCATCACGATGCAGGATCTCGCGAACTGGAAGGTCCGCATCGAGGAACCGGTGAAGACCACCTACAAGGGGATCGAGGTTTACAAGCTCCCGTTCTGGCAGCAGGGGCCGGCCATGCTGCAGGCGCTCAACATCCTGGAAAACGTCGATGTGAAGTCACTGGGATACAACTCGCCGCGCTACATCCATGCCGTCTACCAGGCGATGAACCTCGCCTTCGCCGATCGCGATTTCTACTACGGCGACCCGTACTTCCCCCCCGACGAGCCGACGCGCGGCCTGTTGTCGAAGGAGTACGCGAAGGCTCGTTATGCGCAGATCAACTGGGAGCGGAACGACCCGACGGTGAAGCCGGGCGATCCCTACCCGTACCAGGGGGGCACCAATCCATTCCGTCAGGTGCTCGCGCAGTGGAAGGTCGAGGCGCCTGACGATAGCACGCGCCGCAGCGGACAGCAGGACCAGGTGGCACCGTCGCCGCAACCCGACGACGATGCGGACGACGATCGCCTCCAGTCGGCGTTCTATCGGGGAACCACGACCATTCAGACGGCGGACACATCCGGGTGGGTCGTGTCGATTACGCCGAGCGGTGGCTGGGTGCCGGCGGTGATCGCCGGTCGAACGGGCGTGGGACTCAGTCAGCGCGCGCAGAGCTTCGTCACGGACCCCGCTGATGGCCCGTTCAACGTGATGGAGCCGGGCAAGCGGCCGCGCGTGACGCTGACGCCGACGCTGGCGCTGCGCGACGGCACGCCCTTCCTCTCGTTCGCGGTGCAGGGAGGAGATTCACAGGATCAGAATCTGCTCCAGTTCTTCCTCAACGTGGTCGAGTTCGGGATGACGGTGCAGCAGGCGGCGGAAGCGCCGAACATCAACAGCTCGCAAATGCGCTCGAGCTTCGGCGCGCACGAGACACGCCCGGGACGACTGCTGGTCGCCTCGTCGACGCCCGACAGCGTTCGTGCCGTGCTTCAGCGGATGGGCTACACGCTGGAGTTCTCCGAGCGAACGTCGGGGCCGATCAACGCGATTTACTTCGACCGGAAACACCGCACGATGTGGGGCGGGTCGAGCAATCACGGGGAGGACTACGGGATAGCCTGGTGAAAGGGTCCTCAGGGTCCTCAGGGTCCTCAGGGTGCGGCGGTCTCCAGTGGACCTCGAGCACCTCGAGGGCCCTCAGGACCCTTCCCCAGCAGCCGCCACGGAAAGAAGTACACCGCATAGACGACCGCATACACCAGAAAGCCGTCCAGTCGCGTGAAATGGGCGAAGGCGAAAAAGAAGATCAGCCCATGCATGCGAATGACGTTGCGGTAGGGAGCCATCATGGCTCCCTTTTTCGCGTTGGCCGCCTTGCGCGCGGCGATCGCGGCCGGCGTTACCGACAGGTCGTCCTTCGACCACGGCGCGGACCGTCTCTCGAAGCCCGCTCGTTCGGCGATGAACGCGGCGGGGAGGAACAGCCAGTATCGCTGCGCGACGTCCAGGTAGGTCGCCATTCCCGCGGTTCCGACTCGGCCAGCGTCGCCGGCATCGAGCGGGAAGAAGGAATGCAGGAACTGCGAATGAACATAGTGAAAGCCGCCGAAGTGCACGGTGAAGAACGCAAGCATGAACAGGCCACCAAGCACGAGCACCGACAGCCCGGCGACACTTGCGCCCTTGTGGGCGGAGATGATCTCACGCGTGAACGCCTGGTCGCGCGCAGCCGCGCGCGCGAGATCGATTCCCGGCCTCACGATCGTCCAGACGATCATTGCGTAGCCGACGACCAGGCTCGAGAGCCAGAGACTCCACACGAGATCGGTGGTCGTCCACCCGGCGACCCACGCCACGCCGAGTCCCAGGACGAATGCGAGGGCATCGGGCCAGGCGGAGAGCCAGCTTGGGCGTGTGTCCTCTGTGGGCATGGGCGGTGAGGCGGCGTGTGTGTGTGGGGCGGGTATCGATTCGACTGGCCGCGTTGGGGGGAGGTAACGGGCCCTCGCGTTCATCTCGCCACGAGCCTAGTGCATGACCACAGAGGCACAGAGGACACAGAGGAACCGCGAACGCTGGTTGAGCCGTTCGCGGGTCCTCTGTGTCCTCTGTGCCTCTGTGGTTAACGCAGTACGGCCTGCGGCGCTCAGAACTCCGAAGCTCTCACCAACCGCCTGAACTCCGACACCAGCTCCGGCGCAAGGAAAATGTCCCCGTGATCCCTGCTCGGGAGCTCGACGAGCCGCACGCCCGGCCACAACCGCGTGAGGAAGCGCGATCGCTCCAGGAGCGGATCCTTCACCGACACGATCGCGAGGGCGGGGGTGCGCGCGCGCACGACGCGGGCGGTGTCGAGCATCAAGCTGGGCAAGGCCCAGAGAGACGCCGCGAGCGAGGCCGAATCGTTGGCCGCCTCGAATTCCGGCACCATTGCATCCATCGCTGAATCCGACCACGTCGGAAGGATCCACTCGAAGAAGGGGCGCAGCCCCTCCCCTCGGTCCTGCCCTGCGGCGTAAGGGTGGAACACCCTGGCCGCCGCCGCCGAATCCTCGAAGAATGGACCGGCAACGAACGTTGCCGTGCGTACCCGCGCCGGGTCATCGAGCGCCAGGTGCGCAGCGAGCATGGCGCCCATCGAGTACCCGACGACGTGCGTGCGACGCACATCGAGATGATCGAGCAGCCCGACCACGTCCTCGACCAGCTTGCGGCCGTACTGCGCCGCATCGCCGAACTTCGTACTCAGGCCGAAGCCGCGGAGGTCGGGGACGATGACCGTGAACTCCTTCGCGAGCGAGTCCGCCGTTCCTGCCCACATCTCGACGCGGTCGGTGTAGCCGTGCAGCAAGACCACCGGATCCCCGTTACCGATGACGCGATAACGGATGGCGACGCTGTCGCCGAAGAAGTATTGGTCCGGCGCATCGACCAGCGCCTCCGCGGGTGCCTCTCCGGCGGAGAGCTGTCGGGCATCCCCACGCGAGGGACCGCAGCTCGCCAGCGCGAGCGCGCCGGCGAGCATCAATGAAGCAGTGATTGGTAATCGCATGATGTAGTCTCCCTTAGTCCAGTCAGGATCGCGCCTAAAAGCGCGAGCCGGTGAGCTTCACGTCGCCGCCCTTCCATGCCTCATCGAACATGGCGCGGACGCGACGCGCCTCCGCGCTCTTCCCCTGTCGCTCGAGGCTCTGGGCCAGACCGAACAACGACCAGCCATTGCGCGGGAATCGCTCGAGGTCCTCGCGATAGACGCGCTCGGCCTCCGCCGGCTGGCGCGCCGCGAGATAGGCCATGCCCAGCGACTGCCGCATCGGGTAATACCAGATCGGCGGCTCCATGTACGTCATCGCGTCCTCGAGCTGCACCGCTTCGCGGAAATGAGCGATGGCGTCGTTGGGTCGATTGCCGCGGAGCGCGATCTCTCCCTCCAGCGCCTTCGCGGCGATCTGGATGGCCGTCCCGTTGTCGCTCACGGGATACGACGCCGCCATCTTGCGCACGCGCTGGAGGTCGCGAAGCGCCGCCCGCTCGTCGCCGAGCGCGGCGTGTGCGACACCACGCGCATACCACGTCATGGCGCTGAGGTAGGGCAGCGAATCGCCGGGAACCGGCTCGGCCAGGATCTCCGTCCAGCGTCCGAAGGTCACGAGCGTCAACGGCACGATCGGCGTGACCGACTCGATCCACGGTACCGTCTTCACGCCCTCGACGCTGAGCCGCTTGGCGGTCTCTCTCGCCGCGTCAATGGCCTTCTCGCTCGAGCCCGCCATCGAGGCGGCGAATGACAGGAAGTGAAAGTTGTGCGGATGATAGCCGTTCGCATACGCGCCACGGCGGGACACGCCGGGACCTTCCAGCAGCTCGCCGTCGGCATGTACGGCGTGCTCGTTGAGCGCGATGGCGTCCGCATACCGGCCGACACGGATGTAGATGTGACCGGGCATGTGGACGATGTGTCCCGCGCCAGGCATCAGCGACGCCAATCGCTCCGCGCACGGGAGGGCGCGCGCGGGATCCCTGGCTTCGACGGCATGGATGAACAGGTGGCACGCGCCGGGGTGATTCTTGTTGACGGCGAGCACGCGCTGGAGTCGGTCGATGATTTCTGTCGTGAGACGGCGGGGCGTTCCGTCGGCGTTCCAGTAGTTCCACGGCGACAGATTCATCATCGCATCGGCGAACAGCACCTGCGCTTCCTGATCATCGCTGAACTCGTCGGCGACCATCCACATGCGGAGTGCCCATGCGGAGTCGAGCGTCGCTCGCGAGGCCGAGGGGGCCGTCGCATAACGAGCGGCGAGGGCCTCGATCAGGGCACGCTCGCGCGCGGACACGTGATCAATGCCGCGCACTGCCCGGTCGATCGCGTGGGAGGCACGGACGCCCGAGGCCGAGTCCATCGCCGCGTTGATATTCGGGCCCGACGCGAACGCCACGCCCCAGGCGCACATCGCGCACGACGGATCGAGGCGCTCGCCCTCCTCGAAGGAGCGAATGGCTTCCTCGTGGTTGAAGGCCCACGTCAGCCGCAGCCCCTGGTTGAAGTACCGCTGCGCCTGGGGATTGCGCGTCGTGATCTCGTACTGGTGCGACCCGAGATTGGTGTACAGCGGTACGTGGCCGGCCGGTGCCACGCTGGCGTGACGATGCTGCGCTGACAGTCCGGCGCCGGCGATCGCGAGGGTCGCGACCGCGCTGGCGACGCGACGGAAATGAAGACTGAACATCGTTCCTCCGGTGCAGAGTCGAGTCCGGACGGCGGTCGCGGCCCGCCCGGGTGGTCGGCGCCCGCGTGGTTCCGCGAGGTGCCCCACGGCCTATATTGCGCAGCAGGTCCGTCCTTCCCGACATCGGGGTTCTGCGCCTTATGTTTTCGGGAGTCGATTCCCCTCAGCGCGGCGCCGTCACGGCGCTGCTCGAGCGTGCACGACGAGGTGATGCCGCCGCCGAGGCGGAGCTGGTTCCCCTCGTCTATGCGGACTTGCGTCGCGCCGCCGAGCATTTGCTGCGGCGCGAACACAGGGGACACACCCTTCAGCCCACCGACCTGGTCCACGAGGGCTACCTCAAGCTCGTGGGCGGCGAGGGCACCGATGCGCAGTCGCGGAGGCATTTCATCGCCATCGCCGCGCGCGCCATGCGCCAGGTGCTCATCGACCACGCTCGGCGCCGGGGCGCCGCGAAGCGCGGGGCGGGCTACGTCGAAGTGCGCGTGACCAATGCAGACGCCGGCATCGATATCGATCTGGCCGAGCTCGTGGCGCTCGATGACGCGCTCGAGCGTCTGGGCAAGCGCAATCCGCGGCTGCCGCGGGTGGTCGAGCTCCGATTCTACGCGGGGCTCAGCGACGACGAGATCGCCGACGTGCTCGGCGTGACGTCGCGGACGGTGCAGCGCGACTGGGCGACGGCGCGCGCGTGGCTGCACAAGGAGCTGGCGGCGCCGACGGACTCGTAACGATGAGCTCGACGATGGAGGATCACGCCCGGTGGGACGAGATCGAGCGCCTCTTCGCCGCCGCGCTCGAGCAGCCGCGCGCGGCACGCGCGCGGTGGATCTCCGTCAACGTCGACGACGGCGCACTGCGCGCCGAGCTGGACGCGATGCTCGCGGCGCACGAGCGGGTCACGGGGATTCTCGATCGCCGCATTTCGATCGATACCGCTGACGTCAGCTCGCGTCTGCAGCGCGCGTTGGGCGATCGCTACACGATCGTCCGATCTCTGGGACGGGGTGGGAGCGCGACGGTGTTCCTCGCGCGCGAGCACAAGCACGATCGCCACGTCGTGCTCAAGGTGCTGCACCCGGAGATCGCGGCTCTGCTCGGCGTGCATCGGTTTCTGAGCGAAGTGCGCATCGCCGCGCAGCTCTCGCATCCGCACATCCTTCCGCTGATCGACTCGGGCGAGGCGGATGGTCTTCTCTTCTACGTGATGCCGCACCTCGAGGGGGAGACGCTGCGCGACCGGTTGGGCAGCGAAGCGCGAATCGCCCTGCCGCAGGCGGTGGCGCTGTTGCGCGACATCGCGGACGCGTTGCGCGCGGCGCACGGGGCGGGTGTGGTTCACCGGGATCTCAAGCCGGAAAACGTGCTGTGCGCCGGCGACCATGCGTACCTGATCGATTTCGGCATCGCCGTCCGCGAGGACGTCGAGCAGACGCGTCATACGCAGGAAGGAATGGTGGTCGGCACGCTCGGGTATATGAGCCCCGAGCAGTCCGCGGGCGAAGAGGTCGGTCCCGCGAGTGATATCTTCGCGTGGGGTGTGATTGCTCGGGAGATGCTGACGGGCATCGGCCCGCTCGAGCCGGTGGGAAACGATCTGCCCGGCGTACCCCATCGACTCGCGGCGCTGGTGCGACAGGCGCTCGAGACCGACCGCGAGCGGCGACCAGCGTCGGCCGATGAGATCGTCACGCGTCTCGGGGCCCTTCACTCCGGATCACGGAACGCGGTACGCCGACGTGCGACGCTGGCTGGCCTCGTCGCGGCCCCGCTCATCCTGGTGGCCATACTCTGGTCTCGTAGCGCCGGCGACACCGCCACGCGCGGGCTTGCGCTTCCGGTGGCGGTGGCGCCGCTGCATAACGAGACCGGCGATACGACGCTCGGCATCTGGGGGCGCATGGCGGGGGATTGGCTCACGCAGGGGCTCCATGAGACCTCGCTCGTCCGGGTGGTGCCGTGGCCGACGGTGCGTCAGGCCTGGGAGCAGCTCGACGCCGGGGGAAAAGCGACGTCGGCCGCCTCGTTGGCCGGCGAGATCCATGCGGCGACGCTCGTCACGGGGTCGTACTACCTGACGGGTGAGCGCGTCGGATTCCGACTCGATGTCACGGACCCGCGACGAAACCGGCTCATCGCATCGCTCCCCGCCATCGTCGTGGCCCGTGATTCCCTCGAGGTGGCCATCCGCGAGCTGCGCGACCGCCTCATGGGATTCGTGGCGCTCCAGTACGACGAGCGCGCCTCGGCCCTTCCGGGCCTCGCGATGCGGCCACCGACGTTCAGCGCCTACCGCGCCTTCGATCGTGGCCTCGCGAGCTACAACCAGCAGGAGTATGCCGCGGCGGCGGCGGAGTTCCGGCATGCATGGAGCGTGGACACGAGCTTCGCGGTGCCGCTCATCTACGCCGCAATGGCGCACTGGAATCGTGACGAGCACGACTGGGTCGATACGCTGGTCGCGATGGCGCGGCTGCGTCGTGACCGCATGAGCGAGTACGATCAGCAGCAAGTCGAGTATCTCTCGGCGCTGCTGGCGAGCGATGGGGCGCGCGTCGTTGCCGCGGGGACCCGCGCCGTCGAGATCGCGCCGGAATCCCGCGCGGCCTACAACCTCGGCCGGGATCTGATCGCGATGGATCAGGCCATGGAGGGCCGGCGTGTGCTCGAGGCGATCGACCCCGACCGTGGGCTCATGAAGGGCTGGCCATCGTACTGGACGCAGCTCACCCACGCCCGGCACCTGACGGGTGCGCACGAGCTGGAGCTCGAGGCGGCGCGCTCGATGCGGCAGCGTTTTCCCGCGTCCACCGTGGCCTTCGTGCTCGAGGCCCGTGCGCTCGCGGCGCTCGGCCGGACGGCGGTGCTCGACTCGCTACTCGCCGCGATGGCGCAGCTGCCTTCGGGAACGTACTGGTCGCACGGCGCGGCGCTGGTCGTCGCGGGCGAGGAGCTCTTCGTGCACCATGACTCGACGCGCGGGCTTCCGTATCTCGAGCGCGCGGTGGAGTGGCTCGAGCGCCAGCTTCACGCGGAGCCCGGTCGACGTGAGCATCGATATTGGCTGGGGAGCGCGCTGTACGATCTTGCACGGTGGCGCGAGGCCGACGCGGTGTTCGAGGCCCTTAGCCGAGAATTTCCGGATCGCGCCCAGTACCGCGGTCTGGCCGCCCTCACTCGGGCCCGGCGGGGAGACCATCGTGGCGCCACGCGGTTGTTAGGCGCCCCGCCACGCCACGCGCGTGGGGAGCACACGACGTTCCAGGCCCGGCTCGCCGCCATCGCGGGTGATACCATCGCCGCACGGACGCTGTACCAGCGGGCGCGCGGGGAGATCGCGCCGGGTTTTGCATGGCTGCACGCGTCGGGGTTCCGGGACTTGAGGCGGGCGCGGTAGGTCAAGGCGCAACGAGGCAGTGCTAGGGGTCAGGAGTCAGGAGTCAGGGATCAGGGGGGTCAGGGTCGAGGTCTCAGGAGAACGGCTCGCGCAACTCCTGAGACCTCGACCCTGACCCCCCCTGACTCCTGACTCCTGACTCCTGACTCCTGAGCCCTAGCGATACATCAGCGTACCCCGACCATCGACGCCGGCGCCCGCACCGCCACAACGTGCGCTCGCGCGCATTCGAGGCCCTCGGCACTCAAGCTGACCTCGACCACGATCTTGCGCTCCCCGACGTCGGCCGGCGTCGCCCGCAGCAGGAGCTCCGGACCGAGCGGGGTAGGGCGGACGAAGTCCACGCGCAGTGAGGCGGTCACGAAACGCGGCGTCGGGTCGTGGCCGGGCCGCCCCCCGGCTGCGACCAGGGATGCACCGGCGGCCGTCGCCATCGCGTGGCAATCGGCCAGCGACGCGATGAGTCCGCCGTACACGAATCCCGGCAAGGCCATGTGGTACGGCGCAGGGACGAATCGCGCGATGGCCTCGCCGTCTCTCCACTCACTCTTGACGTGCAGACCGTTCGTGTTGAGTCGACCGCATCCATAGCAGTGAGAGAAATCGTCGGGGTACAGATCCTGGAGCATGGTCATGTCAGGATCTCCTCAGCGCGCACGGGCGAGCTCGAGGACATGGATCTCCAGAGGGCCGATCGAAGGTAGCGGACGGTAGCCCTGAATCCGTCCGTTGCCCCCGACGCGCAGCGACTGGCCAGCGGGCCCGCCCAACAGGCTGACGAGGGTGTAGCGCCCCGGCGGCACCGCGCGATCGGGCGATGCGAGCGTCACTCCGGACAGTGGCGTCGCACCGAGATTGGCGATGACCAGCACGACCCGGTCGCCGGTGCGGCGCAGATACGCCGCCGCCGCGTCACTCGTGGCCGTCAGCGGAACGAGCTCGCCGCCGCCTAACGCATCGTTCGCGCCGCGCAAATGGATGAGGCGTCGATGGAGAGTGAGCAGCGACGCGGGATCGCCGTCCTGCGCTTCGACGTTGGCCGTCATCGAGTCGGGCATGAGCGGCTCCCAGGCCGCGCCGCGCGTGAAGCCCGCCGCGGGGCCGCGACTCCAGTGCATGGGCGTACGCAGCCGCGGATCGGGCTTGTCGCCGGTCATGCCGATCTCCTCCCCGTAGTACACGAACGGGAGCCCCGGGAGCGTGAGCAGCAGCGCGACCGCAAGCTTGTTGCGCGCGACGTCCCCCTTGAGCTCGGTGAGCGTGCGCGTCTGATCGTGATTCCTGAGAAACGGCGACCACCGCTCGGCCGGGACCGCGCGCTGCAGCCGCACATACGGCTCGAAGAGCTTCCGCGCCGAGCCCGTGCGTACCGCTTCGAGCAGCGCGTCCGATGCGGCGAAGGCGAAGTGCGACTCGAGCTGATCCGGATAGTAGGGGAGCATGGAGCCCACGCTATCCCAGACCTCGCCGACCGTGTAGGCGTTAGGCGCGACCTGTCGGATGTGCGCGGCATACTCCCGCAGGAACGTGTGCGTCCCCGGAGTTCCCGACAGTCGATTGCCCTCTTCCACCAGGTACGGGATGGCATCGAGGCGGAACCCGTCGACGCCCATTTCCGTGAGCCAGAACGTCGCGACCTTCTTCGCCTCCTCGCGCGCGGCGGGATGCTCGTAGTTCAGATCCGGCATCCCGTGCCAGAAGATACCGTAGTAGTACTCGTCGCGAACGGGCGACTTGTGCCACACCTCCTGGCCCCACGGCCCCTTGATGTCGGGCTTGGTCGCGGACCAACGGAACCAGCTCCGATAGGGCGAGGCGGGATTGAGCTGGGCGTCCTTGAAATACGGGTGCTCGTTCGACGCGTGGTTCAGCACCATGTCCACGAGCACACGGATGCCGCGCTTGTGCGCCTCCGCGACGAGGCGCTTGAAGTCCTCGTTCGTGCCGTACTCGGGATTGACGCGGTAGTAGTTCTTGACGTCGTACCCATGATAGCTCGGCGACGCGGCCACGGGCATGAGCCAGACGCAGCGCGCGCCGAGGTCGCGCCTCATGTCGGGCGTCCCATCGTTGATGTAGTCGAGCTTCTCGATGAGCCCGTTGATGTCGCCGATCCCGTCGCCGTCGCTGTCATAGAACGAGCGGACGAAAATCTCGTAGCACACCGCGCCGCGCCTCCAATCGGCCGGACCGGGCGCCATTGCGTTCTGAGCTGCGCAGGGGATGAGACCAGTCCCGAGTGTGGCCCACGCGGCCGCGACGATTCGATTCATGAGCTCCCTCACTGGTACGAGCGCCCACCGGCATCGAACAAATGGACACGCTCGGCACGGATGTGCACGGTGATGTCTTCGCCAACGTCCGGGACGGAATCCCGCGTGACGGCGGCCATGAGACGGTGTGACCCGACGTCGAAATGCACGTGTGTGGTGCCGCCCAGACGTTCGACCAGCACGACCCGGCCCGTAAGCGTGTTGTCCGCCGGCCGCTCGGAATCAAGGACCAGATCTTCCGGCCGCACTCCGAGCGTCGTCGGCTCCGCCTCTCCCGGCGGCGCCGATCGATTGGGCGGTAGTCCGATCCGAGCGCCATTCGAGACGAAGACCAAGCGGCCGCCTTCGCGTTGAACGCGCCCCTCGACGAAGTTCATGCGCGGGGTCCCAATGAAGCCGGCGACGAAGCGATTGGCGGGGGCGCGGTAGATATCGATCGGCCGCCCGATCTGCTGAATATGGCCATCCGCCAGCACGACGATCCGGTCCCCGAGCGTCATCGCCTCCACCTGATCGTGCGTGACGTAGATGGTCGTCGTGTTCAGCCGCCGCTGCAGGCTCCCGATCTCGATGCGCATTTGTGCGCGAAGTCCAGCATCGAGGTTCGACAGTGGCTCGTCGAACAGGAACACCTTGGGCTCACGCACCATGGCCCGTCCCATGGCGACGCGCTGCCGCTGTCCGCCGGAGAGCTGTTTGGGCTTGCGATCGAGCAGCGGCTCGAGCCCGAGAATTCCTCCCGCCCACGCGATGCGGCGATCGATCTCCTGCCTCGCGACTTTCTTGAGGCGCAGCCCAAGAGACAGATTCTCCCGAACGGTCATGTGAGGATACAGCCCGTAGTCCTGAAAGACCATCGCGACGTCGCGATCGCGTGGCGGGAGTGCGGTGACATCGCGCGCGTCGATGCGGATCGTACCGGTCGAGACGCTCTCGAGTCCCGCCAGCATGCGCAGGATCGTCGACTTTCCGGAACCGGAGCCCCCGACGAGGACGAGCAGCTCGCCGTCAGCGACCTCGAGGGTGAAATCCTCGACGACGCTGGTTTCCCCGAATCGCTTCGTGACGTGCTCGAAAGAGACTGACGGCATTGCCGCGGCTGAGTCCAGTATTCGAATGAAGGTGCCTACTGCGTGCTGCGTACTGCGTACTGCGTACTGCGTGCTGCGCACTGCGAACTGCGAACTGCGAACTGCGAACTGCGTACTGCGTACTGCGCACTGCGTGCGTTTGGGCGCTGCTCGCTTAGCTACAACAAAGGACAACGGGTTGCAATTCCCAATGGTTGCGGAGCGGTATCCGCGCTGTATGTGCTGTCAAAAACCGCAACATCCGCGTCACACGCTCATCGTCGATGTAGGTCGCAGGTCGCAGCACGCAGTACGCAGCACGCAGTACGCAGTACGCAGTACGCAGTTCCGTCACTATCCCTTCGTCCCCGTCCCCGCCATGCTCTCGATGAAATAGCGCTGGAGGAAGACGTACGCGATCACGACCGGCACCACGAGCACCATGGCCGAGGCGAGCGAAACGCCGAGGGATCCCGCCCCGCCGCCAAGCGCGAAGACGGTGAGCAGTTGCGGCAACGTCATCAGCTGTTGCTCCCGCACGACGAGGAGCGGCCACAGCACTTCGTTCCACGAGCCCATGAACGTGAAAATCGCCACGATCGCGAGCACCGGCTTGGCGAGTGGCCAGAACACCGTGAACAGGATGCGCATCTCCCCCATGCCATCCATGCGCGCCGAGTCGATGAGCGATTGCGGAATCTGCAGAAAGAACTGCCGCAGCATGAGAATGGCGGTCGCGTTGAACAGGTAGGGGACGATGAGGGCCGCGTACGTGTCGATCCAGCCGAGCTTCACGATCAGCGTGTACAACGGGATCAGCGTCAGCTGGCCCGGGATGAGCAGCACCGCGATCGTGACGGCGTTGAGAATCGGCGCGCCCCGAAAGCGCAGTCGCGCCATCGCATAGGCGGTGATCGAGCCGAGCACGAGGACCGCTACCGTGATCGACGTGGCGACGAACGCGCTGTTGAGGAGTGCCCGACCGAACGGCGCCCGCGCCCACATGGTGCGGTAGTTCTCGAACGTGATCCGCTCCGGAATCAGCTCGAGCGTGCCGACCTCGAAGGGAGGCTTGAGCGTGCTCGACACCATCCAGAGAAATGGGTAAATGAAGGTGAGGGCGGCCAGCGCGAGCGCCGCGTAGAGCCCGACCCGTCCGAGTGCCTTCACAGCGCCTCCGCCTTGCCGATCAATCGGCGCTGGGCCAGGACGACCATGCCGATGATCATCGCCAGCGCGACGCCGATCGTCGCCGCGTATCCCATCTTTTGGTAGGAGAAAGCGTTCGTGTAGAGATAGAGAACGATGGAATACGTGCGTCGCAGTGGGCCGCCGCCGGTCATCACATACGGCTCGATGAAGAGCTGAAAGCCGTTGATGGTCGAGAGCGTGACGACGAGAATGGTTTGCGGGAGCAGCAGGGGAAGCGTCACGTGCCGGAATCGCTGCCAGGCGGTTGCGCCCTCGAGCTCGATCGCCTCCAGGCAGCTTCTCGGGATGTACTGCAGGCCCGCGAGATAGATGATCACGTAGAACCCGACGTTCTTCCAGGTGACCATGGCCGCGATCGCGGGCATGGCCGTCAGCGGATTGGTGAGCCACGCGACGGGCGCCAGCCCGACCTTCACCAGCAGTCGGTTGATCAGTCCGACATCGGTGGCATACAGCGCGCTCCAGAGAATGGCGACGACGGCCCCGGAGATCACGACGGGCAGGAAGAAGGCGGCGCGCCAGAAGGCGCGCAGGGCGAGCGGGCGATTGAGCGCGAGCGCGAGTGCCAGGGCGGTCACGATCTGGAGCGGCAGGTGGATGCTCAGGAACACAAAGGTGTTCCCGACGGCGCGCCAGAACCGGCCGTCATGCGCCAGGAGTCGAATGTTGTCGGCGCCCGCGAACGCGGGGTCGGTGACGAGGTCCCATCGCAGGAACACGAGCACGAGCGCGAACGCAATGGGATACGCCGCGAACGCGAGGAGGAACGCGACGTAGGGAGCCGACAACAGCCACCCGGAGCGATCCTCAGCGCGCATCGAGAATCCGTTGGGCTTCGGTGGCTGCCCTCGTTAGGGCCTCCCGGACCGGTCGCGTGCCGTACACGGCGGCCTCTTCGTATGCTTCCGAGAGGAGATCGAAGATTTCGACGATGTCAGGATCGAGGTCGAGATCGCGCGTGCGGCCGACGTACGTGGCGTAGGTGGCGAGCGTCGGCCAACGCGCCAGCGCGGCCGCAAACCGGGGATCCCCGGCGAGCCCGATACGGTACGGCAGCTGACTCGCGTGCTCGATGAGCAGACGATCAGCGGCAGGGGACGTGAGGTACGCGACGAACCGCGCGGCGGCGTCCGGATGCTTCGTCGTGGAGAAGATGGCGATGCTCCGGAGGTCCGCGAAGGCGAAGCGATCGTCGGGATCGGTCCCATCGGCAGCTGGAACGGGTGCGACGTCGTACCGCAGTCCGGGCACCTTCAGCTCGTTCAGCTCTCGCACGAACCATGGCCCGATGATCTTCATCGCGACCGTTCCATCGACGAACGGGTCTCGCCCCACCGAGAAGTTCACGCGAGGCAGGCTTCCTTCATCGAACCCGCGCCGCAGGACCTCGAGGGCGGCGACCGCCGCGGGGTTGTCGAAGATCACCTTCCCGTCCGAGATGAGCGTTCGGCCGCCGGAGCTGGCGAGATACAATGGATAGAAATCGTAGAAGCGCTCGAACCAGGTCGTCTTGAGGCCAGCCCAGAATGGCCACCGATCGAGACGGCCGTCCCCATCGGTGTCGCGGGCGAGGCGGCGGAACGCGTCGAGCAGCTCGCTGTGTGTGCGCGGAGGGTCGATTCCGGCTGACGCGAGAAGATCCACGTTGTACATCATCATCTCGGGATTCGTCTTCCACGGAAACGCGTAGATGCCGCCATCCGGCAGGCGAAGCGATGCGAGCATCGCCGCGTTGGTGCGCTCGCGGAGCCGAGCGGCCGTCGCGACCCGGTCGTCGAGGCGGACGACGCTACCGGCGCGGACCAGCCGTGCGAGGAGCGCCGACGACACGTTGGAGCTGATGTCGGGCGTCGCCTTGGCCACGATCGCGGCGAGCAGGACCTCTTCCGATGAACGACCGGCCGGTAGCGGCTGCACGCGCACCTGAACGGAGGGGTTCTCCGCGTTCCACTGCGAGGCGAGCCGGGTGGCGAGCCACGTTTCGGAGGGGTTCGCCGCCGGCCAATAGGTCAGGGTAATGGGTGGCGCGGCTGCTCCGGATTCGTCGATCGCGATGCCGGCGGCGTCACGAGTGAGGGTGAGGCGCGCACCACCCGGCCCCGCGAATTCCCGGCGATCGGCGAGGCCGGTCAGCGATGCCGCGGCCGCGCCGGTCGGGCGATACCCGAGGTATTCCATCGCCTCCGGGCTGGCGCTGACGCGTTGCAGCGCGAGGAGCGCCTCGATCGTGGACTCGGCACCGGAGTTCCGATTCACCTGCTCCGGAGACGGCCCGTCGATGCCATCGAACGTGCGGCCGGTCTCCTGATCGTACATGTTCACGCGCGCCGGGTTCGCGCCGAGGAACCAGGATGCGGTCAGACCGGCGAACACCGCGTAACGACGGTCCCCGGTGGCCTCGGCGAGCGCCACGTAGCCCTCGATGACCGGCCCGATTCCGTACGCGATCTGCGGAAACCATCGCGCGGAGCCGTTAGGCGATACCTCCCACGGCACTTGACCTGCGACGAGGAATCTTCCCCAGAGCGCATCGGCTTCCTGCAGGGCCGCCGCCAGCAGATCGGGGCGGTTCAAGGCGATGGAGGCCCGCGCCAGGGCCACGGTGGCTCGCGATCCCCATGCGTGCCACGCCGCGTCTGGCCGGTCCGTGCGTGCTCCCCAGGGCGCAGTGGTGGCGTTGCCACGGGACAATGGTACGAGCAGCGCGGCCGTGCGCGCGGCGAGCGACGTGAGGCGTGGTGACGGCTCGGCCTGATGCAGGGCGAGAATGCCGAGCAGGGCCTCCGATGTCGCGGTTGCCGATCCGCCGAGGAGGCGTCCGGCGTCAACATCGCGAGCCATTCGCGCGACCGCGCGATCGAGCACATCGCGGGCGCCGCTCACGGGCTCGAGACCGTCGGAGCCGAGCACGCGCACCGCTTCCCCGAGCGCCCAAATACTGCGCGCCGCCCAGTATGACATGCTCTTCCGACTGCTCGGCGCGGTGCGGTTCAGCCGACCGCGTGCATCGATGAAGTTGATGAACTCGCCGTCACCTTGCTCCATCGCGACGACGAACGAGAGCAGCCCGAGCGCCTCCTGCCGTGCGCGTTCATCGTCCGTCATCTCGAAGGCGCGAAGGTATACCACCGCCGCGCGGGCGGCATCGTCCAGGCTGGCGATGCCCTCCGAGCCATCGCGCTCGGGGGAAGGCGTCGGTCGATAGTCGGGCGCTTCGGCGTAGAGCGCGACGACGCGGACGGGCCGACCATTCACCACGGCGTCGAGACCGAGATGGCGCAGGTGATCGAGGGAGAGAGTGAGCCGCGCCGACTCGGCGAGGGCCGGTCCGGACTGCGAATCGCGCGCGCACGCCGTGGTGAGCGCGATGAGAACGAGCAGGCGCAGTCCGTGACGGGAACTCACAACGGTACGCCGCCCTGCTTCGCTCTCATGGCGGCGGCCAGCGACGTGACCAGCTCGCGTTTGTCGACGCGCGCGCCTGCCACCGTCACGTCCGCTGCGCCGTAATACACGATCAGATCCTCACCGCGCTCGACGAGACCCTCGGGGAAGACCACCCGCACCCCGGTCCTGAAGTTCGCCGGATCGACCTGTGGGATGGGCCGGAGCTCGATCTCGTACGGCGCTTCTGGCGTCAGCGCCGGTTCCTCGGACACGTAGAGCACCCGCTCCGGCTTCGCTGCATCGAGCACGCACCAGCCCATCGAGTAGACATTGCCGTCCGCGATGCCGGTGGCGCCGTGAAAGGGAAAGAGCCACCCGATCTCCGTGCGAATCGGTGGCGCACCTGCACCGACCCGGGAGCTTCGCCAGGTTCCGGGTTGCGGACCGATCAGCGGCACCCCGCCGTCTGGCCACGTCTCCTCGAGCGAGGATACGCGGGTGCAGACGATGCGCGGCATCGGGCGGTGGAGAATTACGTACTGTCCATCCACCTTCTCGGGGAGAATCACACAGTTCTTGTTCTCACCGGCGATGCGCGGGCCATGACGGCGGTAGCGCTCGGGCGCCAACAGGTCGTCCGTCGTGATCAGGCAGACGCGCGGTCCCTCCGGCGAGTACCCGGTATAGGTGATGGCGTACCGTCCTTCGCCTTCGAGATCGGTGATGCGCGCATCCTCGACGCCCCACTCCTCGTAGGGCGCCTCACGGGCGATCGCCGGCCGGTCCCACAGCTCATCGATACGTCGGCCGTCCGACGACAGCGCGAGCCCCAGGCACGAACGCTTCGTCTCCGCCTCGAACACCCTAACGAGGAGCACGACGCGATCCGTCGCGCGGTCGACGGCCACCCCTGGATTGAATGCGCCGCTCGCGTGAGTGAACGGAACCTGGCTGGGATGAATGAGCGGGTTGCCGGGAAGGCGCTCGAGAGCCGCGATCATGCCGGGCTCCGTGACAGCCAGCAGCTATACAGCCGCGCGAAATGCCGATCCGGCGCGTCATAGTACTCGTCAGCGCTCACATCGAGCACCGGGATGCCCGGCGATCGATCGACCAGTCCCGCATCCCGACGCTCCCTGAATGTCCGGAACACATCGACCGCCGGTTTCTCACTCCCGTCGGCGCGCACGAGTCCGAACGTCCGCTCACGCACCGCGGTCGCGAGGGGAGGCCGATCGAACAGCGCCGCGTCATAGTCTCCGTAACACCACGCATACGCTCCGGCCGCGCCCGTCTGCACCAGCCGATTCAGGACGGCCTCGTAGTACGCAGCTCCCTCTGCTTCCGACGCCAGATACTGCGCGCGTGCTCGCCCCAGGAAATCGTCGTCGATCGTGCGACCCACCGCCCCGGGAGGCGCGGTACAGAGCCCGAACTCCTGCATGAGCGTCGGCCTGCCGCGCCCCGCGAGATCGGTGGTGAGGGCGCAGGAAAACGGAACGAGCTCCGGATCGAGAAACGAGCGTGCGGCATCGGCGTAGAGCGGATACGCGTGCATGACGTCCTCGTCGCTGACCCGGCCGAGATCGTCGACGCGCATGTTGTTCCGCGTCGTCAGCGATGGCAGGTGCGCGCCGATCTGAATCGGCGTCCCCGGGGCGGCGCGCCTGATCGCTGTCGCCAGCCGCGATGCCCACCCCGCGCCGTCCGCCCGCGTGAGTGGACGCTGCGCATCATCGATCTCGTTCGCGAGGTCGAACGCGCGGATCGCATCGTCGCCCGCGAGCGCGCGGGCGCACGTTTCGACCAGGAGCTCCTGGGAATCGAGGACCCCCGCGTCCGTGTACAGGCTCAGCGGCGTG
>JAICOJ010000269.1 GCA_025930755.1 Gemmatimonadaceae bacterium | reverse complement strand
GTGATGGTGATTCCCGAGGCCGCTGAATATCCTGGCCGCCGTGTGCTGATGCTGCGCCTGGGCGAGGAGCGGCGTCACCGCCAGGAGCACCGTCAACAGTGATCGCATTCTGGTAGCTCGGACGAAGGGTTCGACACGGATCCGGCGGCTGGAACGGATTGCGTCATACGCGCAGCAATCTCTCAGCTGCAAGAAGCTATTGTGTTGAGCCTGCGCGTGGGGGCTCGTTACAAGGGAATCGACTCGGTTCATCGGCCGCATCCCCGTCGACCCTTCGTCGGAGATCGGGACGGCAATCGTGAACTCACGGCACCCCCATCGCGTTGATGACGTGGCAGCGATAACCTGTCGGTTGTCGCATCGAGCGTCTCATTCCGCAGGCAGGCCACACCATGGACACGACCACTCTTCCGGGCACGCAGTCGGCGACGAGTAGGAGCTCCGCCGGCGCCCTTACCGGACTCCATCACGTCACGGCCATCACGGGCTCGGCGCCCGCAAACGTTCGGTTCTACACGCGTACGCTCGGCATGCGTCTCACGAAAAAGAGCGTGAATCAGGACGACGTGACCGCTTACCACCTTTTCTATGGCGATGCGGTCGCCAGTCCTGGCTCGGAGCTCACGTTCTTCGACTGGCCGCATGCGACGCCGAGGCGGCGGGGACCCGGCACGGTGGCGTCCACGGGGCTGCGGGTGGGAAGCGAGCAGGCTCTCGAATGGTGGGCGCGGCGCCTGACGAGTGCCGGCGTCACGCACGGCGACATCGCCGACGAGAATGGGCGGGCGACGCTGCGGTTCCTCGATCCCGAGGGACAATCGCTCCTGCTGGTGAACGACGGCGGGCTCGCGAACGGTGTCACGTGGGATGCGGCGGAGGTCGTCCCCGAGCATGGAGTGAAGGGTCTAGGTCCCGCGACGATCGAGGTCGCCGATGCTCGCGCAATGACCTCGTTTCTCACCGACGTGCTTGGATTCCGTCCGGTCAACGAGTACCGCGCGCGGACGTCGCCTGATGTCGCGGCAGACACGACCATCCGCGTGTTCGCGACCGCTGACGGGGATGTCGACGCGCAGCTTCACCTCGCGGTGCGTCCCGATGCTCCGCGTGGCCGGTTCGGACGCGGCGGTGTGCATCACGTCGCCCTTCGCACGCCCACCGAAGCGACGCACGCGGCCTGGCGCCAGCGAATCGACGACGCGGGATTTCAGGTGACGCCGGTGATCGATCGATTCTACTTTCGATCGATTTACTTCATGACTCCCAGCGGCGTGCTCTTCGAGATCGCGACCGATGGACCGGGGATGACCGCCGATGAGCCGCTCGAGCATCTGGGCGAGCGCCTGTCATTGCCGCCGTTCCTGGAAGGACGCCGCGCCGAGATCGAGAAGGGCCTCCTTCCCTTGGGGTGACCACGTCTCGCGATCACTTTTCCGAGATTGCACGCGACTACGCGAGCTATCGACCGCGCTATCCGGATGCGCTGTTCGATTTTCTTGCCGAGCGTGCTCCGGCGCGCGGAGTGGCGTGGGACTGCGCATGCGGAAACGGGCAGGCGACGCTGGATCTGGCGGACCAATTCGATCGAGTGATCGCCACCGACGCGAGTGCGGCCCAGATCGCGCAGGCACCGGCGCACCCGCGCATCGAGTGGCGGGTCGCGCCGGCCGAGCGAAGTGGGCTTCCAGCCGGAACGTGCGATCTGGTGACCGTCGCACAGGCGCTGCACTGGCTCGACATTGACGCATTCTTTCGCGAGGCG
>JAICOJ010000196.1 GCA_025930755.1 Gemmatimonadaceae bacterium | reverse complement strand
TGGGAGGACTGTATGAGACACACCATGTTGATCACGGGCGTGGCCGCGCTGCTCGCCAGCGCCAGCGCGCTCGCCGCGCAAAGTCGCTGGTCGATCGAGCTATCCGGCGGCGCCGCGTTCGCGACGGAGAAGGTCGCCGGTGCCGACCTCGGCACCGGCGTGGGGCTGGGCCTCACCGGTCGCTACCGCTTCCTGCCGCATCTCGCGGTGTATGGCGGGTGGGACTGGCATCATTTCGCCGTCGATCAGACGCTCGCCGGTCAGGACGTGGATGTGGAGGACACGGGCTACACCTTCGGACTACGCTTCGAGCATCCGCTCGTGTCGCGCACGGCCTGGTGGGTGCGCGTGGGTGGGATGGCGAACCACATCGAGCTGGAGAACTCGGCCGGCAGCATTATCTCCGATTCCGGCCACGGCCTCGGCTGGGAGATGGGCGGCGGATTGAGCGTCCCCATTGGTACGCGGTTCACGCTGACACCTGGTCTTCGCTATCGCTCGCTCTCGCGTGATGTCGATCTTGGCGGCGTATCGACCCCGACGGACCTGAAGTACGTCACGGCCGGCGTCGGACTCGCTATGACGTTCTGACGCGCGAAGGGTGATGAATGAGCGCCGGGAGCCTGGTCGACTCCCGGCGCTTCTCTATAGGGGACCCCCTGACAGACCCACGCGCATTCCCCGATACCGCGCCCTCGACAAGCGCCGCATCCTGCATGTGTCGCCGCAGCCTGTCAGCCCGTTGAGGTCTCGCCCGGAGGAACCATGAAAGCGACGCTCAGTGATCACGGACGGCCGCAGTCCCGCCTCGCCTACTCGGCCGCACCTGTGAAAGCTTCTCCGGTGAAGCCCTCGCGCCTTGGGATCGCGGTCCTTCACGCGCTGCTCGAGCAGCTCCCTGTCGGCATGGTCGTCTCCCACGGCAAGGGTCGGATCGTGCTGATGTATGACCACGCCTTCGCCCCGCGAAGCCGTACGAGCGATCCCGCCAATGAGTGGCCGATGGCGCGCGCGCTTCGGCTCGGCCAGACTGTGCACGACGAGGAGATCGACGTCGTCCTGTTCGATGGGACGCGGCGCTGGCTCAGAGTCAACGCCACTCCCATCGGGACCGCGCCGAACCACGTTGAAGGGGTCGTGATCACGTTCGTGGACGTCACCTCGGTGAAGCAGCAAGCCGCGTGGGGCCCGGTCGTCGAATCAGTGCACCGGCCGGGGGCGACGAGCTGCGAGTAACTGCCGAATCACGCGAATAAGACGAATTGCTCCCTGCGCATCCGCCCTTCACTGCCGGAGCGGAAATCCGCGAGGACGAATTCGTGCAATTGGTGGTGTTGTTCGCGTCATTCGGCAGTTCCCGTGGCCGCTGGCGCGACGACGACCGCGCTTCCGCCCAACCAACCCTCGCGCGCGCCGTAGTGTCCAACAGGCGGACCATCACCGGCGGCCCAATGCCATACGGACGACATCGCGCCAACGGCCTCGCACTCGCAGCGCTACTAGTGGCGCAAAGTGCGGCGGCGCAGACAGTTCCCTCGCGCCCAGAGCTGGAGCGAAGGATCGACGCATACCTTGCACCCCTCGCGACATCGGGCGACCTCTCCGGTACCGTGCTCGTCGCGCGAGGCGACAGCGTCATGTACGAGCGCGCGTTCGGCAAGCTTCGCTTCGGCGAGGCAGCCCCGAACACGCCGGAGACACCGTTCGCCGTCGCGTCGCTTACCAAGCCGTTCACGGCGATCATCGCGTCGACGCTGATCGATCAACAGCGACTCGCACCCGAGGATCCGCTATCGAAGTGGATTCCCGATTTTCCCCGTGGCGATCGCATCACGATCGAGCATCTGATGCGCCATCGCTCGGGCATTCCTCACCGGGTTACCGTCGAAGCGGATGAGATGGTTCCGCACACGGCGGAGGACATGGTCCGGTTTGCTGCCAAGCGCGAGCTTGCCTTCGAGCCGGGCACGGCATCGCTCTACAGCTCCGGTGGGTACAGCGTGCTCGCGCGCGTACTCGAGCTCGCGGGAGGAAAGCCATACGCGCAGCTGCTCGACGAGATTGTTCTCCGCCCTGCCGGCGCAACGCACACGGCGAATGCCGATCGCATGCAGCCCGGTCGCGCCGGCGGCCATCTGCGTGGACTGGATGGCCCGAGGCGGACGTCGCGCGACCTCTCCTTCCTCGTCGGAGCCGGCTCGGTGTTTTCGACGCCCCGCGACGTGCTCGCGATCATACGCCGCCTCACGACGGGCGGATACGGCGCGACGGCGCGAACCGCGCTCGTTCGTGACAATGGCCTTCGCTGGAACGGCATCACCGATGGCTATCGCGCATTCGCGGATTGGGACGTGGCGACCGACATCACCGTCATCTTCACCGGAAACCTGTTTGCCGGCGCCGCCGACCTCATCCGTCGCGACATGCCGCGCATCGCACGAGGCGAGCAGGTCGATCCCCCCGTCGTGCCGAAGCCACGCCTGCGGCCAATGCGCGGCGCCGCGCGTGCGCGCCTCGCGAGCGTCTCCTTCGACGTGAATCCCGGAGAACCGATAAGGTTCGAGAGCGACTCGGTCGCGGCGCTTGGCTCGTGGCTGTTGTACGTCACGAGCGACTCGACCTTCTTCTCGCCGCAGGACTACGCGACGGTGCGGGTCGTGCTCGGCGCCGATGGCAGCGTGGAGGCGCTGCAGTGGGGAGAGGGACCGAGGTTCGCGCGAGTGAAGTGATGTAGGAGTCAGGAGTCAGGAGTCAGGAGTCAGGGGTCAGGGATCAGGGAGTGTCAGGGTGAAGGGAGTAGGAGCGGCGTTGCCGTTCTCTCCTGAAACCCATTCCCTGACACCCCCTGATCCCTGACCCCTGACCCCCTAGATCCTACGAACCTCCTCCGCCGCCTCCAGCACGTGCCCGATCTCCCGCGACAGCGCCCGCGCTTCCTGCGTCGCGTTCTGCACGTCGTGAATGGCCGCCTGGACGCCTGACGAGCGCAGCTTGAGCAGATCCAGACGCAGGTTCTCGAGCGCGAGACCCGCGCTCTCGAGCTGGCGCTCCACGCGCGCGCGGCGCTCGGCGAGGTCCGCCAGCGTCGTGCGCTGCCGTTTGAGCAAGCCCAGCCGCCGCTCCTGATCGATCGCCGTCGGACCCTCACGCTCCACGTCCGCGATACGCGCGTCGAGACGCTCGAGCGTGCCCGCGGGGACATCCATGTCCAGCCGATGCAGCATCTGCGCGAGCGATGCGATCCGCTCGGCCAGCGCATTCACCGTTGGAAGCACATCCGGCACGAGCTCGCGGTCCGGCTTCGCGAGATTCTTCACGATCATCTGGATGTGCGCGCGATCCTCGGCGGCGCGGCGCACCGCTGGTCCGTGCGGACCGTTGAGCACGTCCTGCGGCGCCAGCGGCGCCTCCTCGGATGAGCCTGCCTTCAGCGACTGCTGAGAGCGGTTGGGCCTGAAGATGTCTCGTAGAGGCACGCCATCCCCCCAGAGCGACGCGATCTTGCCGACCGTCGACGCACCCATGAAGAACACCGGAAAAACCGTCCACCAGAGAAAGGGCCACGTAAAGATGCTGACGCCCACGTACGCGGTTACTCCAACAGCAGCCATGAAGCCATCGCGACGGGCAATCCGAATTCGCTGATCGATCGGGCGCGCCGCGAACGTCTCGAGTGAATCCTCACGCCGCTTCCGACCACGCTTCCTCTCACGTGGCACCGGCTGTGGATTCCCCACTGGAGCAAGCGGCGCGGGGACCTGCGGCGCCACCGGCGTGAACGTCGCCGTCGTCCCGCTGTCGATGGCATCGCGTATCTCGCCCGCGTTCTGCCAGCGATCCTCGGCCCGCTTCGCCAGCGCGCGCTCCACGACCGCGACGAGCGCGGGCGAGACATCGGTCCGCTGCCCGCCGAGCGGTGTCGGCCGCTCGCTCATGTGCTTGAGCATCATCGAGGCGGAGCTCGACGCCCGGAATGGCAGCTCGCCCGCGATCATGCGATAGCCCACGACACCTAACGAATAGATGTCGCTGCGGCCGTCGAGCTCCCGGTCGCCCATGGCCTGCTCCGGCGACATGTACGCCGGCGTCCCCACGGCGACGCCGGTGACGGTGAGTCGCGATTGCCCCTCCGCCGCGCGGGCGATGCCGAAATCGGTGACGACGGGACGCGCGCCATGGCCGTCGAGCAGGATGTTGTCGGGCTTGATGTCGCGATGGACGACGCCGCGCCGGTGCGCGTAGTCGAGCGCGTCGGCGACCTCGCGAAGCACGCGTCGCACCAGATCGACCGGCGATCGCGGCTCGCGCTCCAGGCGCTCGCCGAGTGTCTCCCCGTCGATGTGGGCCATGACGAAGTAGACGATCCCGTCTTTTTCGTCGACGCTGAAGATCGGGACGATGTTCGGGTGCGAGAGCTGGGCCGCCATCTCCGCCTCGCGGAGAAAGCGCTCGCGCGTCTCGGGGCGAAAGGCGAGGTCGGGAGGAAGGACCTTGATCGCGACCGTGCGGCGCAGCCGCAGATCGGTCGCTCGGTAGACGACGCCCATCGAGCCGCGGCCGATCTCATCGTCGATGTCGTACTGAGTGCCGATCGCGACGATGACACGGTCCTTGAGCAGATCACTCATCGCCGATCAGCCGCGTCGCGCGCGCGGGCGTACGGCGGAGCGAACCTCATCCGCCGCGCCCACGACCGCATCGATCTCCTGGGCGACCGCGCGCGCCCGTTCGGTCACCGACGTCATGTGGTCCGCCGATATCCCGCCGTGCTGCAGGCGCACCAGGTCGAAGCGCATGTTCTGAAGCGTGAGGGCGACACGCTCGAGCTTGGCCTGCGTCTCATCACGCTTTTGCCCGACCGAGAGCAGCGTTCGCCGCTGGCGTTTCAGCAGGGCGAGGCGTCGCACGCGCTCCTCGCTCCGTACGCGATCGAACGGGTTCGCCTCATCCTCCAGCTGCTTGATCTGCGTATCGACCTGCTTCACCGCATCGCCCGTGTCCGCCTGACGATCGAGCTCGGCCGCCGAGACCGCGAGCGTCTGCACGCGATCGAAGAGCGTGTCGGCCGAGGGCAGCACGTCCGCGACGCGCTTGCGATCGGACGGGGCGAGCTC
>JAICOJ010000241.1 GCA_025930755.1 Gemmatimonadaceae bacterium | reverse complement strand
TTGTCGATGTCACCGGCGGCGACCCCGCCGCCGTTGTAGACGTAGGGATCGGTCTGGACGTTGAACGTGTCGCTCGTGGTGATGGTGTTCGCGAAGGTGACGCCGGTCTGCTCCGGAGTCAGGAGCTCGAAGAGCGCGTCATCGCTCGCATCGCCCCCGCAGCCAGCGAACGATCCGATCGCGAGGAGGAGTATCCACGGGGGCCGGGTCACGGGGCGCCCCCTTGGACGGCTGAGCGCGTCCGCATTCTGTTCTCGAACAGCAGGAGCGGGTCCCGGTCCGTCGCCAGCTGTCGTCTGCCCCCCCGCCGTTGAAGGGTGGCGACGTTCTCCAGATCCATGGCGCCGACGAGAACGTCCATCCACCCGTCTCGATTCACATCGGCCGTCGCCGTCAGGTTCCAGCGATTGACGGAGGCGATGGTGAACGCGTACGGCCGAAACACGTATCCGCCCACATTCTCGAGGAACATGATGCCCCGCTCGGGATGTCTTTCGACGTCCGCGAACGTGCTGGTGGTGAGCACATCGAGGTCGCCGTCCTTGTCGAAATCGGCGACTTCCGCTCGGGCCGCGCCATATACCGGAAAGAAGAAACGCTCGCGAAAGGTATGATCGCCCTCGCTCTCCAGAATCCGCACGCCATGGTACGGCTTCAGCACGCGTGAGAAATCGAAATTGTCGCCGTTGACGTAGACGATGTCGAGGCGGCCGTCGCCGTTGAAGTCGTGCATCGCGAAGTACATCGAGCCATAGACGGGCGGAAAGCGGGCCAGGATCCGAGGACGTCTGGAGAAGCGCCCTCTTCCGTTGTTCTCGAACAGGACAATTCGTTCATCACCCTGCGCGAACAGCGCGACGATGTCCGGCGACTCGTCCCCCGTCATGTCACGTATTTCGAACCGGATGGCGCCAGGGCTGGCGTCGAGTATCTGCCGCTCGTACCGCGACCCGGCATGACGATAGAGCGCGAGCCGTCCGCGGTTGTCGCCGTACTCGCAGATGAGAAAATCCTGTTGCCCATCCCCGTCGAAATCAGCCTGCCGGACGAAGACGGGCCTGAAGAGCGAATCGATGAGAACTCTGCCCAGGCGAAGGGAATCCGCGCCGACAAAGTCATACCGCACGAGCCTGCCCCGAGGCTGATCATTCGGATCGAGGATCCCGGATTCCAGCATGAGGACGTGATCGCCCTCGATGATCAGGTCCGTCGGAGGGCTGCCCACGGTGAGCGACGACAGAAGATGGCGGTTCCAGTCGAAGATTCGAAAGCGGTTGCTGCCGGCCTCACCAACGAATACGCGTTCACGCACCGTGTCGGTCTTGAGAAGGGTGATGATCGCGGTGCCTTCCATTCGCGGAACGAAGGGACCTGTCCTGAAGAGATCCGGATCCAGCTGTGGCTCCGCGGGAAGAGACTGATCCGGCAATGTGTCGGGGGCACCGTCGCGATAGTACCGGACGATCTTCGCCCACGACTCCTGTGACGCCGCCTCTGTCAGGACCATCAGGTGTGGATTGCGGCGGCTTGCATTGAGCGATGAGTCCGCGCTAACGCCCAGCCGCGGGGCCATCTGTGGCAAGACGCCCGCCTGCCACGATGCCTTGTCCAGCAGTTGGGGTTCCGGAAACGCGTGGCACGCCGCGCAATACGCACGCGCGAGCTGTTCTCCGTCCGCGCCACCCGTTCGATCGCATCCCGCCATGCAAGCGCACGCAAGGGCAAGGAGGCCCGGCGCACGACACCGACGGGCCGTGCGATTCATGCGCGAGAGCCTCGTCATTCCTGTTCCGTGCCGGGGCCAGGGTGCCAACTGTCGAATGACACGAATGAACACGTATGGGAGACGAGAGCAATTCGCCTCATTCGTGTCATCGGCAGTGGGGCAGTGGGTGGTCGCGCCGCAGCATCTTCCACGTTGCGCCTTTACTTGCCGCACCACACGTTAGTGGCGTGATACCCGACCCTCACGCGCCCCTCCGCGACAGAGTTCTCGAGAGCGTTCTCGCGGGCCCCGGCCAGACCGATCCCGCCATCCGCGCGGCGGCCGCCGACGGCCATGGCGTGCCCACCGACCTCCAGGCGCTCGTCGACAAGATTCACCGCCACGCATACAGGGTCACGGACGAGGATCTCGCGCGCCTTCGGACGAAGTATCAGGACGACCAACTGTTCGAGATCGTCGTGAGTGCCGCGCTCGGCGCGTCGCGGAATCGGTTGCTGGCGGGTCTCCGGGCATTGGACGACGCATGAGACTCCACAAGGTGCACACCGGACACCGTCTTCGCGACAAGGCGATGCTCCGGCTCATGCGGGTCGTGATGGGGCATGCGCCAGGCGTCGTTCGGACGCTGCTCTATCGGAAGGAGTTCTTCGGGCGCCCGTTCTCGGAGCTCACGCAGCAGGTGATGCGCGGTCCTTCGCCATGGAGCGTCGGGGAGCGCGAGATGTTCGCGGCGTTCGTGTCGCGCCTCAATCAGTGCGTCTTCTGAACAAACGCCCACTCCGCGGTCGCGGAGGCGGCGCTGGGTGACGGGACGATGCGCCTCGTCCTGGCGGACTACCGGACGGCACCGATCGACGAGAAGCTGCGTGCGATGCTCGCGCTGCTCGAGACGCTCACCCTGGAGCCCGATCAGCTCTCGGCGGATCGCGTTCGAGCGGTGCTTGCGGTCGGCGTCACGCGCGAGGCGATCCGCGACGCGTTCTACGTCGCGTTCCTCTTCAATACCTACGACCGGCTGGCGGACACGCTCGGCTGGGAGCTGCCCGATTCGAGCTACTACCCCAAGGCTGGGCGGTTCTTGCTGAAGAAAGGGTATTTGTAGAGGCGCTGGAGGTTCGCTCTCCCAGCGCCTTCAGCGCCTTCAGCGCCTTCAGCGCCTTTTTCACCAAGGCACCTGCGGCGACCGGTAGTAATTCACGCCGAGGTAGTTCCAGCGGGGGGCGTGCGCAGCGATGCGCACACGAAAATCCTCCCACGCGCGGGCTGACTGCGGAGTCCAGCCGACTTCGGCGAGCGCGGGAAGCCGCGGCACTGCCAGATACTGCACGGCGGTGATGTTGCGCAGCGTCTCGCTCCAGATCGGTCCTTCGACGCCCACGATGTTGCTCTCGGTCACCCCCGCCTGATACGTGGCAGGATCCCAGTTGTAGACGTCACTGACCTCGATGATCGCGGCCCACGTGAGGCCGAGCTCCGTGGTCGGCGTGTATTTCATGTCGAGATACGCTTT
>JAICOJ010000056.1 GCA_025930755.1 Gemmatimonadaceae bacterium | reverse complement strand
AAGGCACAGACGGCCGACCCGCGCAGCGACGACAGCAGCATGCGGCGCATGGCGTTTCCGAGCGTATGCCCGAATCCGCGCTCCAACGGCTGGAGCCGGAACTCGGCGACGTTCGGATTGTCCTCGCGCTTGGTGGATTCAACCAGCTGCGGGCGTACGAGCCCGCTGAGATCGATGGTGTGTGGCATGTTGGATTAGTGATGTCCCGCCGGAGTGCTCCCGGCGACGCCCCACCCCGCCCCTAACGCGCGGTGGGCCCGTGAAGGAGTTAGGGTCCCGGACCTCCAAAGGCCGGGAAACGGGAAAGGGGAAACGGGAAACGCGCGCCGTTTGCCCTTTCCCTTTTTCCCGTTTCCCGCCGTTCTACTTCGAGTACAACTCCACGATCAACTGCTCCTGCGCGGCGATCGGGATGTTCTCGCGCGCGGGGCGCTCCAGCATCCGACCGCTGAACGTGTCGCGGTCCACCGCGATCCAGGAGAGCGGCGCGCCACGCGACGATTGATCCATCGCCATCAGGATCGAGGCCTGCTCGCGCGACTTCATGCGGACGCGAATCTCCTCACCCGGCTTCACCAGATAGCTGGGGACGTCGACGTTCTTCTGATTCACCTCGACATGGCGATGCCGGATGAGCTGCCGGGCCGCCTTGCGGCTCGAGGCGAATCCCATCCGATACACGATGTTGTCGAGACGGCTCTCGAGGGCGGCCAGCAGATTGTGCCCGGTGATCCCCGGAAGCTTCGCGACGCGCTCGAACGTGTTCCGGAACTGCTGCTCGCTCACGCCGTAGATGCGCTTCACCTTCTGCTTCTCACGCAGCTGCTTCGCGTACTCGGACGACTTGCGGCGACGCGCGGTGCTCTGGCCATGCTGGCCGGGCGCGTACGGCCGGCGCTCGACCGGGCACTTCTCGGTGAAGCACTTCGTGCCCTTGAGAAACAGCTTCGTGCCTTCACGTCGGCACAGACGGCAGACCGGTCCCGTGTAACGCGACATCGGTCAGACCCTCCGCCGCTTGGGAGGACGGCAGCCGTTATGCGGAATCGGCGTGACGTCCTTGATCGAGCGGATCTGGAGGCCAGCGGCCGCCAGCGCCTGGATCGCCGACTCACGTCCGCTCCCCGGGCCTTGCACGCGAACGTGCACCCGCTTGACGCCGAGCCCGAGCGCTTCGCGAGCGGCGGCTTCAGCGGCGACGGTCGCGGCGAACGGCGTCGACTTCTTCGAGCCCTTGAAGCCCGCCTTGCCTGACGACGCCCACGCGACCGCATTCCCGTGCGAGTCGGTGATCGTCACGATCGTGTTGTTGAACGTCGCATTGACGTGAGCCACGCCCTCGGCTTCCACGACACGCTTCGCCTTCTTGGTTCCCTTCGCGGTAGCCATTACTTCGTCACCTTCTTCTTCCCGGCGATGGCGCGGCGCGGTCCCTTCTTCGTGCGCGCGTTGGTATGAGTGCGCTGTCCGCGAACCGGCAGCCCACGGCGATGTCTCGCGCCGCGATAGGAACCGATATCCATCAGGCGCTTGATGTTCATGGCGACTTCCGTCCGCAGCGCGCCCTCGACGCGATAATCGCGCTCGATGACCTGACGCAGCCGATTCACGTCGGTGTCCGACAGGTCCTTCACGCGCGTGTCGGGGCTGACGCCCGTCTCGGTCAGAATGCGTCGCGAGACGGTCTTCCCGATTCCGTAGATGTACTGCAGGCCAACTTCCACGCGCTTCTCGCGCGGCAGGTCGACACCAGCGATTCGTGCCATATGATCAGCCCTGCCGCTGCTTATGCTTGGGGTTGCGCTTGCAGATGATGCGAATGACGCCGTTCCGCTTGATCACCTTGCAGTGCTCGCAGATCGGCTTGACGCTGCTCCGGACTTTCACGGACACTCCACTCGTAACGGAAAAATTGCGGTCAAGACTCTAAGCATAGCCAGCGCAGCAGCTTGACGCAAGTGAGCGGGGCCGTTCCCTCACCCTCCAGCGACGCCGATCCGGAGCTCCACGAGGCGCCATTGGCCACCCTCCGATCGGAACGCGGCGAACACGCGCTGCACCACCGTGCCATCCGAGCCGCGCACGCGGAAGCGACGCCGCATCTCCGCGTAAACCGTCTCCGTCCCGAGCGTTCGGACCGCGTCCACGTCGAGCCCGGTCTCCGTCGCATCACGGAACAGCCGGGCGAGCGCCCGAGCTGCCTGCTCCGCGCCGAGGGGGGCCGTCGCCGCCTCTCCGGGCAGCTGGATGACCACCCGTGTTGCTCCGGCGACGATCCCGGCAGCGTCCTGCCGGGACCAGGATTCCTGCAGCCTGGCAATGGCTGCCCGAGGATCCGATGCCAGGACAAGCGGCAGGCACGCCAGGGCCAGCAGCCTCACCGAAGCGCCGCCTGCACGCGGCGCATGACCGCGCGCGGGTCGGCCGCGGCGGTGACAGCGCGCCCCAACACCAGGTAGCTGGCGCCGGCAGCCACAGCCTCAGCCGGGGTAGTGACACGAGCCTGATCGTGCACCGGTCCGCCATCGAGACGAATGCCGGGCACGAGGACCTCGAGCAAATCGCCGTGCGCGGCGCGCACCGCGGCCGCTTCTGGTCCGGAGCAAACGACTCCATGGGCGCCCGACGAGCGCGCGAGCTGCGCCAGGCGAAGAACCTCGTCACCCACGACATCGATCTCTCGGCCCCAGACGTGGCCGAGGCCCGAACCGCCCAGCGACGTCAGCACCGTCACTGCCAGCACCCGACATTCGTCTCCTGCTCCTTCGACGGCCGCCGACAGCATGTCGGAACCGCCCGACGCGTGGACGGTGACGAGCTTCACGCCAAGACGCGCGGCGCTCCGGACCGCTCCGCGCACCGTGTTCGGAATGTCGTGGAACTTGAGGTCGAGAAAGACGTCCGCCTCACGTGCCCGCAACGCGCGAACGGCATCCGGGCCGGCAGCCGTGAACAGCTCGCTCCCGATCTTGTAGAAGTCGCAGCTGTCGCCGAGCGCCTCGACAATGGGCCCCGCCTCCGCGAGCGTCGGCACGTCGAGCGCGACGATGGCGCGTGCGCGGCGCACCGTCGTCATGGCGTCCATTCGAGGGTGCCGATCACCTCTCGAATAGAGTGTACGGCATGCTGCTCGCACCAGCGTTCGAGCCCGTGGACGACCCGCTCAGCGACGCGGGGATCGCGCATCGAAGCGGTGCCGAGGGCCACGAGTGATGCCCCCGCCACGAGGTACTGCAACGCGTCCTCCGCGCTCGTGATGCCTCCGACGCCGATGACGGGCACCCTCACCGCGCGCGCCACACGCCACGTGGCCAGGACGCCAACCGGCAACAATGACACTCCACTCACCCCCCCACTGCCGAATCCCAATGCCGGGCGGCGGGTTTCCAGGTCGACCATCAGGCCGGGAATCGTATTCACCACGGTGATTCCGTCCGCGCCGGCATCGACGGCGACGGACGCCGTGCGTGCAATGTCGACCAGCGTCGGGGACAGCTTCACGAAGACCGGTCGTCGCGTTGCCTTGCGAGCGCGAGACACGACGTCCCGGAGTGTGTCCGGATCGGCGCCGAACTCCATCCCGCCGGCCTTCACATTCGGGCAGCTCACGTTGAGCTCGAACCCGTGGAGGCCTTCCGCATCGTCCAGGTGTGCGACGACGGTAGCGAAATCATCCGCCACGTCGCCCACCACGTTGACCAGCACCCGGGCCCGCTCGAGGTGGGACGCGAGCCATGGCAGCTCACTGTCCCGCACCACGGCCATCCCTGGGTTCGCCAGACCGACCGCATTGATCATCCCACCGGAGAATTCAGCGACGCGGGGCGCCGGTGCGCCCACCCGCGGACGCGGGCTCACGGCCTTGGTGACCAGCCCACCGAGTCGATCGAGCTCGACCACATCACGAAGCTCGCGCCCGTAGGCGGCCGTTCCCGCGGCGAGCAGAACGGGATTCTGGAATCGCAGGCCCGCCGCCTCTATGGCCAGCCGGCTGTTCGGCGATCCGGCGTTCACGGCCGCCGTCCCGCGACGCTCGCCGAGTCTCCCGCTGACCGTGCGCGGATCCACATCTGGTGAAGCAGCCGCTCGTCCGCGTCGAGCGCGGTCGGCAATACCGGCTTTCCCGTGAGCGCGTGCGCATACGGGGACGTGCCGTACGTCTGCACCACGGTCGCTTGCCACACGCGGGCAGAATCGGGCGTGAGATTGGCCGCCGCCAGCAGTGCCCTCGGCGCGAGCGACGATCGGGAATACTCGCGCGCGGTCTCGAGGAAAAGGGTGCGAGCCAGAGGAACGGCGCCAATGGCATCGCGGGCGACTTCGGCGGCGAGAAAGCGCGAGGCCCCCGTGCTATCCGCCGCCTCGGCCAATCGTGCGGCGAGGCGCAACGCGGTATCGACCGCCGCCAATGGCGCGGCATCGGCAGCCATCGCCTTCGCACGCTCGAGCTCCCGCCGCGCATCGCCCAGCGTTGCCGCGCTTCGAACCTCGAGCAGACCGGCCCGCGTCACCACGTCGTTCACCAGCGCGGTGTCCGAGCTCATGCGAAGCGCGCGATCGTAGTGAGCGCGTGCGGCCGTCACGTCTCCGGCCGCCTCAGACCATACGCCGGCCGCGAGCGACAGGCGGGCGCGCTCGAGTCGGGATGCGCGCCCTCCCTGCGTGACGGCGACGATGCTGTCGGCCAGCGCACGGTTCGAACGAGCGAGGAGTCCGAGCGGGACGTGCAGCGGCGCCAGCCACCGCCATTCCGAGGCTCGCTGTCGCAGGATGTGAGCGGCGACAGCGAGGCGGCCGGATTGCAGCGCGGACGAGGCCAGCTCGGCATCGAGCGCATCCGAGGCGGCCGTGTTGGCGAGAGTGGCAACACTGTCGAGGCTGCCCTTCGCCAGGGCGGCCCGAGCGGCCCACGCCGCGGCGATGCGGGACAACGTCTCATCACCACGCGTGGTGAACGGTGCCAGGGTGTCCAGCGCTCGACCATGCTCGCCGAAGCGCACCAGGCACACACCGCGGGCGACACTCGCGCGGGGGCGCTGCCGCGGGTCGGCGGCGGGATGCTGCTCCCATTGCGCGAGCCGAGCCATGCCGTGCTCGCACGCGCCCGCAAAGGCTGACGACGTTCCGCTCAACAGAAGCGCGTCGTCGGTCCAGCGGCTCCGGGGATAGCGCGCAATGACCGTGTCTGCCTTTGCGGCCGCTTCGCGCCACGCCGCCACCGCCGCCGAGTCCTTCCCCTCTCGCGCGGCCGACTCGGCGCGCCTTACGAGTCCGCGAGCGTTATACAGCCCATTGTAGTACGCACAGGCGCTGACGGTGACGACGAGGAGCAGCCCGACCGCACGCTTCATCGACCGGCGGAGCCGAGCCGCCGTTCATATCCTTCCAGGTACGCCATGGTCGCGTGGGCGATGGCATCCGCAATCTCACGCTGGCGCGCGGGCGTAGCGAGATATCGCGCCTCGGCCACGTTCGTTCCGAAGCCGATCTCGACGAGAACGGCCGGCATGAAGGCGGTCGTCAACACGACGAAGCCCGCTTGCTTCACTCCGCGCGACGGACCGGGGTGCACCCGCCCCAGTCCCGCCTGAATGGCGGCGGCGAGCTCCTGCGACTCACGGAGGTGCTCGTTCTGCGCCATGTCGTGGATGATGAAGCTCAAGGGGTCATTCTTCGGTGCTTGAACCGTCGTCTCGAACCGGATGGCTTCGTTCTCCATACGCTCCACGCGACGCTCGTCCTCGGTCTTGGCCTCCGCGAGAAAATATGTCTCGTACCCGCGCGCATCGCCCGGCCGTCGCCACCGGAGGTTGGCGGCGTTGACGTGAATCGACAGAAACAGATCCCCACCCCGCTCGTTGGCGATCGGGCCGCGGTCATAGAGGCCGATGAGCGTATCGGTCGTGCGCGTCATGATGACTTCGATGCCCTCACGACGCAGCGCCTTCGCGAGCTCCATTGAGACGGCGAGGGTAATGTCCTTTTCCCGGATCTTTTGCCGGCTCCCGATCGGCCCGGTCATTCCGTTGTCGGGCCCGCCGTGTCCCGCGTCAACGACGACGCGACGCTTCGTCCGCGACCGCGCCGCTGGAGTCGGCGTCGCGGCGGTCGCGCCGCGCAAGACACGCAGCTCGCTTCGGACAGGGTCGTAGCTGAGGCGGCTGGGTACGAGGCGCGGCAGCACCTCGGAGACGAGCTGCAACGGAACGAGTAGCGCGCCTCGATCCATCAACGGGGCTCCCCCGAGGGGGATGAGTGTTGTCCCGACGCGAGCATACGGCACCTGGTCGGACAACCTCATCGCTACGTCGAACAGCGAAACGAGGAATTCGCCCGGGCCCTCCGCTCTCACCGTGATCGGAAGCGCCGGTGCGAGGCGATCGAGTCGCAGGACGCGTCCCGCGGAGGTCTCCACGAGCGGCACGACGGATTCCAGCGTTCCGGCGCGAGCTGATACCACCGATGGTGGCACCGCGCCGATCTGAAGGCCGAGCAGGATTGCGATGATCATCGGACCCTCGCCGCGCGTGCCATTTCCCGCTCGTCCTCGCGACGCCGTTCGTCGGCGCGCTTGTCGTGCTGTTTCTTACCTTTCGCGAGGGCGATGGTGACCTTCGCCTTTCCGCGCGGGTTGAAGAACAGCTCGAGCGGCACCAGGGTGAGACCCTGGCGCTCGACGCCGCCGATCAATCGTCGAATCTCCTTCCGGTGCAGGAGCAGCTTGCGCGTCCGCGTGGGCTCATGGTTGAACTGGTTGCCCTGCTCGTACGGGGAGATGTGCAGATTCAGCAGATACACTTCGCCATCCCTGACTGTCGCGTAAGCATCGGTGAGGTTGGCCTTGCCTTGCCGCAGCGACTTCACTTCCGTGCCGCTCAGCACGACGCCGGCCTCCCACGTCTCGAGGATGTGGTAGTCGTGTCGCGCTCGTTTGTTCCTGGCGACGCTGGTAGTGGGAGGTTTATCGACGGGCTTGGGCATGCCAGTGCTGACGGCGGGGTGCGATCGTCGACGAGCAACGCGCACAAGAACTTAGACGCGTCCCATTCACCCGGGCAACGGCGGCATTCGCGTTGACTCGTTCCTCACGGAGGGCTAGCTTTCTCATTCGCGCCGAAGTGGTGGAACTGGTAGACGCGCTGCGTTCAGGGCGCAGTGGGCGAAAGCCCGTGGGGGTTCGAGTCCCCCCTTCGGCATGCGTTTCTGGCTACTGTGCGCCGCGTGCGGCGTCAGTAGCCAGTCGCGTTTGCGGGAACGCCCTCGGCCAGTCGAGGCGCGCCGAAATGCTCGCGCAGCGCCTCGTTCGACTCGCCGAGGTAGCGCGCGAGGATATCGCCGGCCCTGGCGACGACCTCGGGTGGGCTTCCTTCCTTGCGCCCGGCGAAGTCGAGGAGTGCGCGGCCGAGGTGCCACCCCGTTCCTGCTCCCTCACGCCTGACGAGTGCGTCGCCATAGGCGCGAAGCCGGGCGTTCAGCTGTCGCTCGGCGATGCGCAGCCGCCCGGGAGCGATGGCGGCATCGCCCGCGAGCGCGCGGCCGAGCGCGGCGGCGACCGCCGACCCGGTACGATCATCGAGCGCATCGCGCTGGGCGGTGAGGAGCCCGAGCGCGCGTCGGGCATATCGAAGCTCCCATCGGGCGTGATCGACGTCGCCGGTGGTCCCGTTTGCGGTGAGCCACTGCACGTCGGGCTCGGGCGGGTCGAGGAAGAGGGTCGCCACGTATGCGGCCGCCCGTGCGCGAAGCGCTCTATTGGCCCGCCATTCCTTCAACACGGGTCGCGAACGGTCGCTGGGCCCCGCATGACACGGGTCAGGCCTGCAGCACCGGCAGGCCGACGCGCTGTCGCACCGTCGGCTCGTCGTGCAGCAGGTCCGCGAGGCTGACACTCTCGAGGACGTCGTCGATGCGCCGTTGCAGCATGAGCCACACGGGGCGAATGCTGCACTCGTGCGACGCGGCGCAGCGCTCTTCGTCGACCGGGTGTGAGACGCAATGCAGGTCGAACGTCGTGAGCTCCGACGCGTGAATGACGTCGCGGATGGAAATCTCCGAAGGATCGCGCGCGAGCCGGTACCCGCCACGCGCACCGCGCACGCTGGTGACGAGGTCGGCCCGACGGAGCCGAAGGAGAATCTGCTCGACGTAGTCGGTGGGCAGGCGCTCGCGCTCGGCGATGTCGCGGCCGGTCACCGGCCGATCCTCCACGCGCTTTGCGAGGTGCAATGCGCAGATCACGCCGTACTCGGCCCAGGTGGTTATCCGCACGTCTGGAGGATAGGTGTCGCGTGGGACCGGAACAAGCCTAACCTGCCGCGACGGCGCCGTGCTTGCCGCCGGGGACGCCGATTTCGGTCATCTTTCGCAGATCGAGCACCTCGTCGATCTGATCGGGCGGCAAGACCCCCTCGCGCTTCACCAGATCACGAATCAGCACGTTCTCCTTGACCGATCGCTTACTCAGCTCGGCCGCCGCCGCATAGCCGATTTGCGGCGCAAGTGCCGTCGCCAAGGCCGCGGAGCGCTCGAGCCAGTAGGCGGCCATCTCCGGGTTTGCCTCGATGTCCGCGATGCACCGCTCGGTGAAGACGGTGCATGATGTCGTCAGGATCTGCATCGACAGCAACACGTTGTACGCGATCACCGGCATCATCACGTTGAGCTCGAGCTGTCCGTGCTCGGCCGACACGGCGACGCATGCATCGTTGCCGACGACCTGGAAGCAGACCTGGTTCACCATCTCGGGAATCGACGGGTTGATCTTCCCGGGCATGATCGAGGAGCCGGGCTGCACGGCGGGGAGTCGAATCTCATCGAGTCCCGTCCGCGGCCCGCTCGCCATGAGACGCAGGTCGCTTGCGATCTTGCTCACATCGAGCGCCAGCACGCGGAGCTGTGCGCTGAAGCCGGCCGCGTCGCCCATGCTCTGCATGAGCTGCACACGATCCTTTCCGGCTCGCACGTCGAGCCGGGTCATCGCGCGCAGGTGCTTCACCATTTTTTCCGGATATTCGGGCTCGACGTTCACGCCCGTCCCGACCGCACTCCCGCCGATGCCGAGATCGCGGAGATAGTCGGCGGCCTCAGTGACCCGACGTAGTCCGCGGTCGATGCTTCCCGCGTAGGCATGAAACTCCTGGCCGAGCCTGATCGGCATGGCGTCCTGGAGATGCGTGCGCCCCGATTTCACGACGGTGTCGAACTGATCGCCCTTCCGTCGGAGCGTGTCCCGCATGGCGGTGAATGCGTCGACGAGCAGCTGCAGCTGGGCGAGGCACGCGAGGCGGATGGCGGTCGGAATGACGTCGTTCGTCGACTGCGCCATGTTCACATGGTCATTCGGGTGAACCGGCGCGTACGCGCCGCGCTTGGCGCCCAGCAGCTCGTTGGCGCGGTTCGCCAGCACCTCGTTCACGTTCATGTTGTGCGACGTGCCCGCGCCGGCCTGGAACACGTCGACGACGAACTGCTCGCGGTGCTCCCCGGCAATGACCTCGTCCGCCGCGCGAATGATCGCGTCGGCGAGGCGTGCATCGAGGCGTCCCGTCTCTGTATGGGTCAGGGCCGCGGCCTTCTTGATCCACACCGTCGCGAGCACGAACGCGGGGAGCGGACGCAGCCCGCTGATCGGAAAATTCTCGGCGGCGCGCAGCGTCTGCACGCCGTACAGCGCGGCGGCGGGAACCTCCTTCGTGCCTAACGGGTCCTTCTCGGTGCGCGTCGCAGTGGCCATGGGGTCGTGGAGAAAGCGATCGTGAGGCGGATCAGTCGATGACGTCGTCGACCTCGAACGCCGAAATCACCAGGAGCACGCCGCCGGTGACTTCCTTGGCCGATACGCGCCAGCGCGCGGCTTCCACCGCGCGGGAGCCAGCGGTCGCGGTCCGATACTGGGTGAGGAGAATCGGCGGAATCTCGGCGGCGCCGTCGTCGATGAGGGAGCAGAAGATCTGCTGGTTCGCCTGCAGCTGACCGACGCCGTACTGGATCGACACGAGCATCTTCGTGCTGTCATCGCCGGCGGGGGTCCACGTCAGATCGATCGACTCGTCGGCGGCCGGCGTTGCCGGGATCGGTCCCAGGGTGAACCCGTGCGCGGTGAGGACGTCGATGGTGCCGTTGGTGAACCCACCTGGCGCACCGGGTACCGTAACCGTGACCCGCTCACCGGGCCGGAACGGGAAGTCGTCGGTCTGCCCCAGCACGTAGGATTCGCCATTCTGGCTCGTGGTCGGGAACAGGAACTTCGTGGTCGTCGTGGTCGAGACGGCCACGCTGTCCCCTGCGTCCAGGAATCGCGGAAGCTGCGAGCCCTGTGAGGGCGTGGGATACACCGCGATCTGGCACTGGTCGGAGGTGACACGGCTCGTCGGCAGGCCGAGCAGGCCCGTGCGGTAGAACTGCGCTTCCGGGGAAAGGAGGGTGTCGACCGGCGTGACGATCGTCGTCAGCCCGATAACGCCGTAATTCGATTCGGGAACCGGATCGGGATCGAGGCAGGCCGCCAACACCAGGGGCAGGACGAGGGCGGACAGGTAAGAGGGGCGGCGCATGGCGAGCTCCAGAGTAAGACGACGCGCACCACGTCGCGTGGCGCTCACTGAAATCTGTACTGGTGAACAGCGTAGAAACAACGGCCGGAAGCACAGATTTCAGCTCCCCGGCCGGGCCGCCTATCGATCGAACCCGGTGAGCCGGACGGCGCCCGTCAGAAACGGGTTCGTACGCTTCTCGCGACCGATGCTCGTCGCGGGCCCGTGACCGGGGTATGCGATCGTGTCGTCAGGCAGGGTGCAGATGCGGTCCAGCGATCGCTGGAGCTGCGCACCGTCAGCCAACGGCAGGTCGGTGCGCCCGACCGATCCGGCAAACAGGCAATCGCCGACGAACGCGACACCATTGCCATGGATCGCGACATGGCCCGGGGCGTGGCCCGGTACGTGAATGACCGAGAAGCTCAGCGTCCCGACGTGCAAGGTGTCACCATCGGCGAGGTCATGATCGGGCGGCGGCGGCTGCTCGACGCGCAGCCCGAATACCAGCCCGTGCTGTGCAGCGCTGTCGTAGATGGGTCGCTCATGCGGGTGCACGTAGATCGGGACCGGCGCTCGCCGCCTGATCCCGGCAATGCCACCGACATGATCCATGTGCGCATGCGTGAGCCAGATGGCGTCGAGCTCCGCACGGTCGTCGCGCACGGCGGCGAGTAACCGGTCCGCCTCATCCCCGGGGTCGATGAGGACCGCCCGCCGCGTCGTCTCATCGACGACGAGGTACGCGTTTTCTTCGAGGGGTCCAACCGTCAGCGTGCGGACGATCACACCGCGTATCCACCGCTCGACAAGAGCTGCGGATCGTACTGTCCGTTCTTCAGTGCCGTGAGATACTTCTCGGCCGCGATGGCGGCCGTCGTCGCATCGCCCACCGCCGTCGTCACCTGGCGGGCGAGTTGTGCCCGCACGTCGCCGGCGGCGAACAGCCCGCGCATGGACGTCTCCATGTTGGAATCGGTGACGAGATATCCGCCCTCGTCGTGACGCACATGCCCTTCGACGATCCCGGTGTTCGGCCGGAACCCGATGAAGACGAACAGGCCCGTTGCCGCGAGAACCGACGTCGTGTCTGTGACGACATCGCGAAGGTGGAGGGCCTTCACCAGACCCTGGGCATCGCCCTCGACCCGATCGACCACGGTGTTCCAGATGATCTCGATCTTCGGATTCTCGAACACGCGCTTCTGGAGAATCTTCGACGCCCGGAGCTGGTCGCGCCGGTGCACGAGGTAGACCTTCTCCGCATAACGAGTGAGGAAATCGGCTTCCTCGACCGCCGCGTCGCCGCCGCCAACCACCGCGATGCGGTGCCCCTTGAAGAACGCCCCGTCGCAAATCGCGCAGTACGAGACCCCCTTGCCCGCGTATTCGAGCTCGCCGGGGACTCCCAGCTTCACCGGGGTGCCTCCCGCGGTCAGGATGACGGTGGGCGACCGGTAGGTATCGCCCGCATCGGTGACGGTCTCGAACCACCCATCCTCGACCTTTCGGACACGCTCCACCGTCGCCGTATGCACTTCCGCGCCGAACTTGCGCGCGTGCGCGTCGAACTTCTGCGCGAGGTCCCAGCCCTCGATGTGCTCGAAGCCTGGATAGTCCTCGATGATCTCGGTATTGAGCAGCTCGCCGCCCGGGGCCCCACGCTCGAGCACTACGGCGCGCAGCATCGCGCGGCCGGCGTACATGCCGGCCGTCATGCCGGCAGGGCCGGCACCGATGATCACGACCTCGTATTCGTGCGTCTTGGCCATGGCTTCTCTCGTCACTCTCCCCTCTCGATGAACGCCGGGGCGTCAGGCGGCGTGCCCGCGACCCACGTGGAGCACGTTGAGAGCCCCATGACAGTGCGACACGGTGCCCACGAGCACATCGGCTGGACGGTACGCCGCGGCGCGGGCCACGAGCGTGTCACCGTCGAGCACGTCCTGTGTGTCGAACATACCGACCCCGTACGCGCGATGCTCGCAATGGAAAATGACCGGTCCCGCAAGGGGGTCTGATTCCGCCTGCCGGGCGTCGACGTACGCGCGTACAGCGGCCGGCATGCTCCAGGTGCGCGGCGCCCTGGTTGCCGGGCACTTCGCCGGCTCGATGCAGTTTACCGGACACATCCATTCGGCGAAGCTGACGACGTGCGTCCCCGAGGGAAGCGCACTGTGCCACGGGACGTCGGGCGGCCGACGAAGCGGACGACGCTCCACCGGACGCGTCGGCCAGCGTTGCCGGGCCCGCCGCAGCAACCAATCGAACATCAAATGCGGCATGAGCGGCGACGGAACTATCGCATCGGTGCTCGGCTGGCTCGCGGCCGATGCGGTGCCGAGGTAATCATCGAAGAACGCGGCCCATTCACTGCGCACGATCCTCACATCGGGCTCATGTTCCCGCGTGGTGGCGACGGCGCAGGCGTCGTTGCGATCGACCACCACCAGGCGCTCGAACGACAGCGCACCGGCGGTGCGTGCGCGCAGCAACTGACGCACATAGTACGAGCCGTAGCATCCCCCGCCGACGATGATGATGCTCGCATACGCTGGAGACGGCCGTTCAGCGGACATGCCGCCCGCCGTCGACGATGATCGTCTGGCCCGTCACGTAATCGGCATCGATCAGGTAGAGCACCGCTTGCGTCACATCGTCAGGCGATCCCAGACGCGCCAGCGGAGTCGTACCGATGAGGCGCTCGGCATCGGCCGCGGTCCACTCGTCCGGAAGCAACACCGCCCCCGGCGCAATCGCGTTCACGCGGAGGCGTGGCGCGAGGCGTTTGGCGAGCGCCCGCGTCATGTGGACGACGCCGGCCTTCGACGCGCCGTGCGGAATGTACCCGGTCCAGCTCTCGAAGGCGGCAAGGTCCGCGATATTGATGATGACCCCTCCATCGGGCATACGACGGGATGCGGCCTGCGCACAAAAAAATGGGGCGCGAAGATTGAGCGCGAAAATCTCGTCCCAGATCTCTTCCGTCACGTCATCGAACGGCGTCCGGATCATCACGGCGGCCGAGTTCACCAGCACGTCGAGCGATCCGAGACGGTCGACGGCCTCCCTAACGAGTTGCGCCGGAGCACCCGCCTTGCGCAGATCCGCGCGCACGGTGACGCCTGCGCCACCGGCCCTCTCGATCTCGCGAACGGTCTCGCGCGCACCCGCCTCGGCGCCGTGATAATGCACCGCGACTCGCATGCCGCGAGCGCCGAGGGCGACCGCGATCGCGCGGCCGACGCGGCGGCCGGCGCCCGTGACCAGCGCGGTCTGACGCGGTTTCTCGCTAGCCGGCAAGGGCCGCGACGACATCATCGGGAAGCGGTGACCCGCGAGCCGCGAACGCGATCGTTCCGTCCCTGCGGATGCCGTAGACCGTACGCTGGATACCGCGCCCGTCGGGCTTCAACGCGTGATACGCGGCGGCGAGCGCGCGATCCGGATCGCTCAGCAAGGGAAACGGGAGGCCAAGCTTGGCCGCGTAGCTGGCGTGGCTGTCGACACCGGCGGGATTCACACCCAGTGGCTGCACCTTGCTCGCTCGAAACGTTTCGATCTCATCGCGCACGGCGGAGAGTTGACGGTTTCATCCAGGGGTGTTGTTCCCGGGATAGAAGAACAGCGCCACGTGACCCCGCGCGAGCAGGTCGCTCAGGCGATAGATACTGCCGTCGCCCGCGGTCGCCGTGAAGTCGGGCGCCGGGCTCCCGAGGCTGAGTGGGGACATCTCGTTCATGCGACTCGCTCCGACGTGGTGCGCTCCCGGACGAGCGCGTCCTGGCGCTCGAGCCATGCGTGGGGAACGCGCATGTTGCCAATCGTCCGCGGCCCGTCGCCGGCGCCGTGCCAGGCGGATCCGCCGCTGGGCACCAGGCGAAGGTAATCGGCGAGCGTGCCTAACCGCGCGATGTCTTCCACGGTGTGACTCGGGTGCCGCACCTCGACGCCATCGAAGCCGATGCGCTTGAGCGTCTCGAGGCGCGATCGCGATCCATCCGATCCCGGGTGCGCGATGACCGCGAGGCCGCCCGCCTCATGGAGCATTTGCACGGCATCGGACAGCGGCAGACGCTGCTTCGGAACATACGCCGGTCGGCCGCTCCCGATCAGGCGATCGAACGCGTCGCGGTGGTCCTTCGCCCATCCGTTCGCGATGAGTACGCGCGCAATGTGGGGACGTCCGACCGCGCCCGCCCCTGCCTCGCGCCAGACGGCATCGAGCTCGATTGGAAAGCCCAGCGCGCGAAGCTTCTCGACGATCTGCGCCGCACGAGTGCGCCGGGTCGCGCGCAACGCGACGAGGCGATCTTCGAGCACGGTGAGCCGCGTGAGGTGGAGGCCAAGGACGTGAAGCTCGCGATCGCCCTCGTGCGCACTCAGCTCGACGCCGGCCACCACCCGCACGCCGAGCGCTTCACCTGCCGCGCGCGCCTCGGGGACGCCCTCGAGGGTGTCATGATCGGTGAGCGCGATCGCGACCAGCCCGGCGGCACGCGCCGCGGCGACCACGGCGGCCGGCGCAAGCAGCCCGTCCGACGCCGTGGAGTGCATGTGGAGGTCGACGAAGCGCTCCGCGCTACTCACCGGAGTCGCCGGAGCCGTCACGGCGCGTAGCCTGCCTCGGGCGACGTGAAGCTCGGCTGCGAGAACTCGAACAACCGGCGCAACTCCGCCTCCGACATTTCCGCGAGTGATTGCTCGCGGGAGCGTGCGCCCTGCGGCGAATAGCGCGTCACGCGGACCTCGCGGTCGGTCCCCGTGCCACGCACGAAAACGAGAGCGAACTCGTCGCGGTCGTACTGCGTAATGCGGCCGGACGGGTACACGTCCCACGACGCGCTATCGACCGTGATCGTTCGGGATGGCATTCAGCTCAGCTCCACTTCCTCATAGACGCGTGCCGGGTCGAGGAGACGATCGGGGGCGTTCTCGAGCGCCGAATCCAGCGTGTCGCGGTCCGATGCTTCGACGAATTCGATGAACGCGCCCGGCAGACCAGCTTCCTCGAACACCCAATACCGGCAATTGGCGTGCTGGTAGTACCCGCGGCGCATTCGCGCGCGCTCGAGATGCCTCTTGCGTTCGGGTGCGGGCACGATCGTTCGCTGCATGGCGAGCGCGCGTGGCATGCTCAGAACCCCTGTTCGGGAAAGGATTCGATCCCGCGCTTCACGTGCGCGAGGAACTGGTCGGCCACCGCGCCGTCGATGATGCGGTGGTCGAAGGAAATCGAGAAGAACGAGCAGGTGCGGATCGCGATGGTATCCTCGCCATCCGCGCCGGTGACGACCTTCGGACGCTTCTCGATCGTCCCGATGCCGAGGATCGCGACCTGGGGCTGACTGATGATCGGCGTCCCCATGAGGGAGCCGAACACCCCGGGATTGGTGATGGTGAAGGTGCCATCCTGAACCTCGCGCGGATCGAGCTTTTTTGCCCGCGCGCGCGCGGCGAGATCGTTCAGCGCCTTCGTCAGCCCGACCAACGACAGCTCGTCAGCCTGCTTGATGATCGGAACGATCAAGCCCCAGTCGAGCGCCACCGCCACGCCGATGTTGTACTGCTTCCGGTAGATCACGCTGTTTCGCGCCACCGACGCGTTCATGACCGGATACGCCTTCAGCCCCTCGACCACCGATTTGAGGATGAACGGCATATAGGTGAGCTTCTGGCCGTTCTCCGCCTCGAAGCGTGCCCGGTGCTTGGCGCGCAGGCGGGCGACGCGCGTGAAGTCGATCTCCATGAACGACGTGACGTGCGCCGACGTGCGACGCGACATCACCATGTGCTCGCTGATGCGCTGCCGCATGACCGACATTGGCTCGACGACATCGCCGGGCCACGGTTCCGGTACGGGCCCCTGCTGCTCGACGCCCGCCGGTGCGTGCATCGACGGCGCGAAGCGCTGGCCGGCACCGGGGCGCGCCGCGCCGGCCTCGAGGTATCCGAGGAGATCACGCTTGGTCACGCGTCCAGCGATGCCGGTGCCTTGGAGCGCGGCGATCTCGATCCCGTGCTCCGCCGCCATCTTTCGGACGAGCGGGGAGCTCCGCGCGCGAAGGCGTTCCTCGAGGGAATTCGGTGGGGCCGCTTTCGCGGTTGTCCCGGCGACGGGAGGATGCGAGCTCGTGGCCGACGGCGCCGTAGATTCTGTTTTCGGGGGGGGCCCCCCACCGGCCGGCGCCGACGTGCTCGCCCGCGAGTTTCCGTCGCCCGCGCCTGCGGCGGGCGCGGGAGCGCTCGTCGCACTCACGCCTGCGCCCTTTTCGGTCTCCAGACGCGCAACGACCGTCTGCACGGGAACGGTCTGTCCCTCCGTCACCAGAATCTCCGCCAGAACGCCGGCCGACGGCGCGGGAATCTCCGCGTCGACCTTGTCGGTGGAAATCTCGAAGATCGGCTCGTCCCGTTTCACCTCGTCTCCCACCTTCTTCAGCCAGCGGGAGAGCGTGCCCTCGGCAATGGACTCGCCCATCTGCGGCATGATCACGTCGACTCGTGCCACGACTAGCTCCTCTCCGTTGGATCCTTCGTTCCGCGACCGGGCCGCAACCGCAGCACGATCGCCGCCGCTAGCGACACGCCCCCGATCACTCCGAACGGTACGACGAACGACCAAATGTCGCACGCCGGAAAGCCCTGCGGAGGCGTACAACCGCGCACCGCACCAATGATCTTCGCGAGGGCCGCACCGATCATCCCTCCCGCGAAGAATCCCGGAATCGCGAACAGGCACCCAATGGCGTACCTCGGCGTCCCAGCTCCAGTCACCTCAGTACGCCGCGAGCTTGCGTGCCACGGCGACGATGTCCGTCGTCTGCGGCAGTACGTAATCCTCGAGAGGCGGCGAATACGGCAGCGGAACGTCCGCCGCCGTGACGCGCAGAATCGGCGCATCGAGCCACTCGAACGCCTGCTCATTGATACGTGCAGCCACTTCGCCAGCCACGCCGCCGGTGCGCGTATCCTCGTGGACGATCATCACACGGTTCGTCTTTTTCACCGTTTCGACGATCGCCGCATCATCCATCGGCAGCAATGAGCGCAGATCGATGATCTCCACCGACAGCCCATCCTCCTTCTCGAGCTGCTCGGCCGCCTCCAGCGCCTTCCAGACCGTCGCGGCGTACGTGATGATCGAGAGATCCTTGCCCTCGCGCGCCGTGCGAGCCCGGCCAATCGGAACGACGTGATCGCCGTCGGGCAAGTCCTCCTTGATTCGTCGATAGAGATACTTGTGCTCGAAGAACAGCACCGGGTCGTCGTCGCGAATGGCGGCCTTCAGCAGTCCTTTGGCGTCGCTCGCCGTCGCCGGGTAGACGATCTTGAGCCCCGGCGTGTGGAGGAACGCCGCTTCCGGATTCTGAGAGTGGAATGGGCCGCCGCGCACATAGCCACCGCTCGGCCCGCGGACGACCATCGGACAGGGCAGCATGGCACGGTACCGGGACGTCGCCACGTAGTTCGTCAACATGTCGTACGCGCAGGAGATGAAGTCGATGAACTGCATCTCGACGACGGGCCGCATGCCCATGTGGGCAGCGCCAGCGGCGGCGCCGACGAAGCCTGCTTCGGAGATGGGCGTGTCGATGACACGCTGCTCGCCGAACCGATCGAGCAAGCCATCGGTGACCTTGAACGCGCCACCGTATGCCCCAATGTCCTCGCCGAGCAGAAAGACGTTCTCGTCGCGCTCCATCTCCTCGAAGAGCGCCTGACGAATCGCCTCCAGGTAGGTTGCTTCAGCCATTGAACGCCCCCCACCCGGCGGCGCGCTCGTGCGCTTCGACGGCGCTCCGGATGCCGGCGCGATACCAGAGCGGCTCGATGCGCGGGGGCTCCGCGTAGATGCCCACCAATGCATCGGTCGGCTCGGGCATGGGCGACGCCTCGGCGGCATCGGTGGCGACATCGATTTCCTCGGTCACGCGCGCGTCGACCGCGGCGATGTCGGCGGCGTCGAACTCGAGCTCGTCGGTCAACACGCGAAGGTACCGGTCGACGGGATCGTTCTCTCGCGCCCACCGGTCGATCTCGCCCGCCGGAACGTACGACTGGTTGTCGTGCTCCGCGTGCCCTTTCCGACGATAGGTCATGAGCTCGATGAGCGTGACCCCTTCGCCCCGGCGCGCACGATCGACCGCCTCCTTGGTGACGTCGTAGACGGCAAGGACATCATTCCCGTCGGCGCGAACGCCGGGAATGCCATAGGCGAGCGCCTTGTCCTTGAGCTCGACGACGGCCGTTTGGCGCGCGAGCGGGGTCGAGTAGGCGTAGCCGTTGTTCTCGACGATGACGACGAGCGGACACCGCTGGACGGCCGCGAAGTTGATCCCCTCGTGAAAGGCGCCCGTCGACGTCGCGCCGTCGCCGACGTAGACCAGACCGACGCGCGCCTCGTTCCGGAGCTTGAACGACAGCGTCACGCCCATCATCACGGGAACCATATCGCCCAAATGCGAGATCTGGCCGATGAAGCCGCGATCGAGGTCGCCGTAGTGGATGTTCAGCTCGCGGCCTCGTGTGGGCGAGTCGCCCTTCGCCATGTACTGCCGGATGATCTCGGCCGGCTGGGCACCCTTCACCAGCATCGAGCCGAGGTTGCGAATGAGCGGCGAGAGCACGTCGCGCCGCTCGAGCGCGAACGCGCTCCCGACGGCGTCGGCCTCCTGGCCCAACGATCGAAAGAGGCCGCCGACGACCTTCGTCTGGCGGTACAGGTTGACGAGACGCTCCTCGAGCGCGCGCGTCAATCGCATCCAGTAGTACAGCTCGAGCTGCTGGGCGCGACCGAGCTGCGCCGAGGGCCGAGCACCCGGCGCCGCCCGGCGCGACGAGCGTTCCGTGGTGGCGCGGCTCCGCGATCCGCGACCCTCCGCCCTGGAGCCGGTTCGCCGCGCCATCAGTACGCGGCCGCCAGCTTGTGCGAGGGCTCGGCCTGGCGATGCACGCGCACGAAGAAGCGCTTGACGTTGCGATCGAGGCGGCTCTCACCCACCTGATCGGTCTCAGCCTCGATGAACGTGTAGTGACCCCCCTCCGGCTTCGCCGACAGCTTGAGGGTACCGAGCTCCCCGGTATACACGCGCGAGCGCGACGAGGATGCCTGACGAGCGAGGCTGAGTGTCGGGAAGTACTCATCGGCGGCCGCCATCACGAGCTCGGGCGTGACGTGCGTCCGATGGTAATGCTTCATGAGCTGGTGTCTCCGGGGAATGCCGGCCCCTCGGCGTGAATGTCCTGGCGCCAGTCGATCCGCTCGAGCGCGCTCGTGGAGTCCCGACGGAACTCGAGCGCCATCGCCCAGTTTCCCGCGGTGACGAAGTTCATGTTCGCCGTGTACGTCCCCACCTGCTCGGCGGCGGCCAGACCATCCCACACCGTGCGCCGATCCGGATCATCGGGGCCCGCATTGCTCGCGAAAATGCGTCCTTCGCCGCCTTCGATCGGCTGCCGGGTCTTCCGGTCGCTGACCACGACGGTGTATCGAGTGCGCTCGCGCGCACGCGGCGGCAGGGGGTCCGCGGTCACTCGAAAGGAGTAGCTGTCGGAGTCGAGGCGCAGCGCGAACTGCTGCGGCTCTGGCCGGCACGCCGTTACGATGACCGCCACGGCGGCGAGCACGAGTGGGAGGCGGGGCCTCACGAGGGATAGTACTCCAGGCCGAGATGCGTGATCTGATCCTCGCCCATGAGATGCCGCAGGGTGTTCTTGAGCTTCGTCTGTTGAATGAACAGGTCGTGCTCCGGCTGCAGACCCTGCGCCGCCATGGGACTCTTGAAATAGAAGGACAGCCATTCCTGAATCCCTTTCATTCCCGCCCGTTGCGCGAAATCCATGAACAGCGCGAGGTCGAGCACGATCGGAGCGGCGAGAATCGAGTCGCGACAGAGGAAGTTCACCTTGATCTGCATCGGGTATCCCATCCACCCGACGATGTCGATATTGTCCCAGCCTTCCTTGTTGTCGCCCCGAGGCGGGTAGTAGTTGATGCGCACGACGTGCGAGAACCCGTTGTAGAGCTCCGGATAGAGCTCGGGCTGCAGGATGGTGTGCAGCACGCTGAGCTTCGACTCTTCCTTCGTCTTGAATGACGCCGGATCGTCGAGCACCTCGCCGTCGCGATTGCCCAGGATGTTGGTCGAATACCACCCCTCGAGCCCGAGCATGCGCGCCTTGAGGCCCGGAGCGATCACCGTCTTCATCCACGTCTGCCCGGTCTTGAAGTCCTTCCCGGATACCGGGACGCCGCGCGATACCGCCAGCTGAAGAAGCGCCGGGGTGTCGACGGTGAGATTCGGGGCGCCGTTCGCGAAGGGGACGCCTTCCATGATCGCCGCCCACGCGTACAGCATCGACGGCGCGATGGCTTCATCGTTGCGATCCATCGCCTTCTCGAACTGCTCGATCGTGGCGTGCTGCGGACCGGCCTTGATGTAGATCTCGGTCGAGGCGCACCATACCATCACGATCCGATCGAGCTTGTGCTTCGCCTTGAAGTCACGAATGTCCTGCCGGAGCTGCTCGGCCAGATCGCGCTTCGACTTGCCCTTCTTGACGTTGGTGCCGGAGAGTCGCGAGACGTATTTCTGATCGAACACCGCCGCCATTGGCTTGATGGCGGAGAGGAAATCGGCGATCGGCGCCAGATCCTTGTCCTGGAGCACGCCGGCTTTGCGCGCGGCCGTCAGCGCATCGTCAGGGATGGGATCCCATGCGCCGAACACGAGATCATCCAGCGTCGCGAGGGGCACGAACTCCTTGATGTACGGCGAGCGCTTGTCGGTTCGCTTGCCGAGCCGGATCGTCGCCATTTGGGTGAGCGATCCGATGGGCTTCGAGAGGCCGCGACGAATACTCTCGACGCCGGCGATGAACGTTGTAGCCACCGCGCCGAGACCGGGCGTGAGCACGCCGAGGCGGCCGGTCGCGGGCCGCGGAGCGGGACGATTGCCGGCGGAAGAGGAAGCCTGCACGAACGCGATCTCCTTTGGTGCGGCGCGCCGGAAATGAAGCGCGCGGGAGGGTCGAAACACCGCCGGCGCGGAGCGCGACGACGTGAAAGCACCACGTCACAAGTGACGATGGGACAACGGGCTGGAGAGCGAACCTCTCCAGCCCGTTAACCTAGCTTCCCACTCTCAGGCGAGCAACCCGCGATCAGGGCACGCGCCACTCGTACGTCCCGCTCAGCGCGACGTCGCCGCGCGAATACGTGCGTGGCGTGCTGCTCACCGTCGATGCCTCGAGGGTTACGACCGAACCCGACGGAACGTTCGCTACGGGCAGATGCTGCGTGCTGTTTCCGCTCACCTGACCAACGAAGATTCGCTGGCCCCCGTGAACCACGTACACGTTCAGCTGCGAACTGGTGTTGTTGGTCAGATGAATAGCAACATCACTCTGCGGCTGCGCCCCGGTAGAAACCTCCACCTGTCGCTGGCCACAGGCGGTAATCGACAGGGTCGAAGCGAATAGAACCGCGGCGAAGAGCGCCTTCATGAGTGCCTCCTTGATGGTTCGCGGGCCCGCGCAGGCTGAACCGGCGTCGCGGACGGGTTGGGTGTAGCCGTACAACTCTATACAAATACCGTGCTCACGCACGCCAGGAACGCTTGCGCCACATTCCGCCGCGCGGCGCGCAACCATAGATTGACCGCCGCACCCACCTCCCGTCTGCACCGTCACACGTTCCGCGAGCGGGGTCATAGTGTAATGCACCTGGGCTCACCCTTCCGGCTGTGCGTCGTTGCCGTGGCGCTCCCCCTTGTCGCTGCGTGCGGCCGGCCGCCCGCGTCGGTGCCGCCGGTGCCCCTGGCGAGCGACTCGCCTCATCCCCTCTCATGGTCGACGCCGTTGTCGTCGCGAGACCGGGCGTGGGTGGAGCGTACCCTCGCGAGCCTGTCCACCCGCGAGCGTGTCGCGCAGATGGTCATGCTGTGGGTGCTTGGCGATTACGCACACGTCGACGATAGCACGTTCGCGGACGCGCGTCGCGCCGTCGCCGAGGAGCGCATCGGCGGCGTGATCATGTCGCTGGGCTCGCCGATCGAAGTCGCGTCGAAAGTGAATTCCCTGCAGCGCCTCGCGACAGTTCCCTTGCTGGTCGCATCGGATCTGGAGCCGGGACTCGGGCGCCTCGTGGGCGGCACGTTCGTCCCGACGCTCATGAGTGCGGGGAGCGCGACGGTGTTCCCGAGCAACATGGCGATCGCCGCCACCGGCGATGTACGCGACGCGCTCGCGGTCGGCCGAATCATCGGACGCGAGGCGCGCGCGGTCGGCATTCACTTCGCGTTCGCACCGACAGTCGACGTCAACAACAACCCGGCGAATCCCGTCATCAACACCCGCTCCTTCGGCGAGGATCCACAACGCGTGGCCGAGCTCGCCGCCGCGTTCGTGCGAGGGATGCAGTCCGAAGGCGTCGCGGCCACGGCAAAGCATTTTCCCGGACACGGCGACACGGACACCGATTCGCACCTCGCGCTGGCCGTCGTGCGATCCGACGCCGCGCGTCTCGCCGCCGTGGAGCTCGTACCCTTTCGCGCGGCGATCGAGGCGGGCGTCGTGGGAGTGATGACGGCGCACATCGCGCTACCTGCCGTCGGCATCGACAACAGTCCCGCGACGCTCGAGCCCCGGATCGTCACCACCCTGCTGCGCGACTCGCTCGGCTTCCGCGGTCTGGCCGTCACCGACGCGCTCCGCATGCAGGCGGTAGGACAGGGATATACGCCGGAGCGCGCGGCGGTGCTCGCGGTGCAGGCGGGTGCGGACATCCTGCTGTCGCCGACCGATGTGAAGCGCGCCATCGATGCGGTCGCCGCGGCCGTCGTGCAGGGGGTCATCTCGGCGGAACGGATCGACCAATCGGTGCGCCGAATTCTGGAGCTCAAGGTGCGAACGCGAGCCGCGCGCCATGCAATCGTGTCCCTCGATTCGCTGCGTCACACGGTGGGCGCCCCCGCGCACTGGAACGTCGCACGGGACATTGCGGCCCGCGCGATCACCCTGCTCCGTGACAGCGCGGCGCTGGTTCCCGCACGGCCGGACGGACGCTTCGCGGTCGTGACGTATGCGCCCGACCTCGACGTCAACGCGGGACGAGCCTTTGCCGGTGAGCTGCGCGCGCTCGCGCCTCAGACCATGATGGCTCGCATCGATCCATCGACGTCAGCGGCGGAGCTCGATTCGCTCGGCGCCCGCATCCAGGGTGCCGATCGCATCATCGTGACCACGCACGTTCGCACCATCGAAGGCGCGGGCCGCTTCGCGATTGCGCCGCGGGTCGCGGCATGGATCGACACGCTGGCCACGCGTGAACGGGTGATCGTCGTCGCGAACGGCAATCCCTACGTGATCGCACAATTCCCCCGGGTCGGGAGCTACATGGTGACTTACGGAATCGATGCGTCACTCGAGCGCGCGGCTGCGCGCGCGCTTGTCGGGGCCGGCCCGATCACCGGACGGGCCCCCATCTCGCTT
>JAICOJ010000197.1 GCA_025930755.1 Gemmatimonadaceae bacterium | reverse complement strand
GCGGGGCGAAGCGTTCCACGCCGACTATGCCGCCTCGAAGGGCGCGATGATCTCGTTCGTGAAGTCGTTCGCGATCGAGCTGGCGCCGCGCGACATCACGGTGAACTCCGTCGCGCCCGGGTGGGTCGATACCGACATGTCGGCGCCTGCGTTCGACGGAGACGCCCGGGAGCGCATCCGGCGGTCGATTCCCATCGGCCGGATCGCGAGCGCGCTGGACATTGCGGGGCCGATCGTGTTCCTCTGCTCGGACCTCGCGCGGCACATCACCGGTGAAATCCTCAATGTGAACGGCGGAAGTGTGCTCTGTGGGTAGGGAGCATCCGCGCCCGCCGTCTCACTGAAATACTCGGCCGCCCACGCCCGTACTGCCGTGGCGCGCGCCGTCTGGCCGGCCATGCCTGGAACGGTCAACTCACCGGGAACGCGCTTGCCGCCGTGATCCTGGTCTTCACGGTGCATTCCTTGCGTAAACAGACGTAGCATGTGATCTACGTCACCTTTCCAACGGAGGCGCCTATGCGCTCCCAAGCTGCGTCTGTCTTGATCGCTGCCGTCGTCCTCGGGGGCTGCTCGCCCGCGAGCGACGGCCCCATCGGGCCTGTGCCGCACTTCGTCGCAGTCGGCCCAGGCCAAGGTAACTCGCCGGATCGAATCAGAGTCCGGGATCAGCGCCGCGAAGATTTCAGCCTGGTCGTGATCGGATGCATCAGCGAACCGCTCGTGGTCACGGGACGTGCGAACTTCATTCTCCAGGCACAGGACAACCCGGCCGACCGGGTGCATTTCCGCTTGCACACGAATCTCCAGGGAGTCAGCGGCGTCGCGCAGGTGACTGGGACACGGTATCACCTCTCGGAAGAGACGAACGCCACGTACAACTACGTGTTCCTCGAATCGCCGAAGTTCGAGACGACGCAAATCTACCGATACCGCCTGATCGGGAATGGCCCGCTCAACAACTCGTGGGTCAACGTTTCCCTCCACATAACGATTACGCCCGACGGCACGATTACGTCGACGTTCATGCGCGCTGATGCGCGTTGCGCGGAGGACGGCGCCAGCTAGCCCGTCGATCGTGCTGGCTGATCACGCGGGATCAAGATACCATTCGGCACCTTCCACCGTCTGGTGCCTTGATCCCGCTCCTGTTCACTGGCGGCACGATATCGATGCGCGACGACCCGTCCTTGGGCGGCGCCAGTCCAGCGCTCTCGGGGCGCGATATTCTTGCTGCCACGCGAGGGATCGAGGAGGTCGCGGACATCGAGGTCGAGGAGTGGGGCGCGTACCCCGGCCCTCACATGACGGTCGAGCGCATGTGGGCGCTGCGAAACCGCATCGCCGAGCACCTCGAGCGCCCCGAGGTCGATGGCGTGGTCGTCACGCATGGGACGGACACCATCGAGGAATCGGCGTATCTCAACGCGCGCACGATCACCCCCGAAAAACCGATCGTGTTTACCGGGGCGATGCGGACCGCGAGCGAATTGGGATGGGACGGGCCGTCCAACCTGTTCGACGCCGTCCGCGTTGCGGCGAGCGAGGAGTCGCAGGGCTACGGCGTCATGGTCACGATCTCCGGGCGCGTCTTCGCCGGCCTCGATGTCACCAAGGCGCACACGCATCTCCTCGATGCCTTCGAGAGCCCGGGACTCGGTCCGATCGGTGTCATTGACGATGGGAACGTGATCTTTCGGCGTGCGCTTCCCCCCGCGCCGCCATTGCTCGTCCCGCCATCTCCAACGCTGCCGATCGATATCGTCGCCGCGTTTGCGGGGGCCGACTCTCGGCTTCTCGATGCCTCACGAGGGGAGGCGTTAGGCGTCGTCGTTGCCGCCATGGGCCGCGGGAATGTGCCACCGGCGATGGTGCCTGGCATCGAGCGATGGGTCGGGGCCGGAAAGCCGGTCGTCGTGGCCTCGCGAGCCATGAGAGGGCGGGTCGGCAGAACCTACGGATATCCCGGAGCCGGTCGGCGTCTGCATGACCTGGGTGCCGTATTCGCCGGCTCGCGCCGGCCCCAGCAGGCGCGTATCGAGCTGAGCCTCGCGCTTGGCGCCGGGCTGACGGCGACCGAGGTGCGTCGCCTGTTCGAGGACTGACAATCGCGGAGGCTCGGAGGGCGGTTGCCTAACGCAATCGCTCGGATGGCGCGTCGACGCCACTCCGCGCACATCAACAAGAAATCCTCCCATGGGTCACGAGCCCAGGGACGATGCGACGCGTCGACGAGTTTTTCGTCGGCCCGGCGCTGCGGCCGCGCGCGCAAACTGTTCCGCAGTCCCGCTCGCCGCAACGTGCGCGGCACTCCCACCGAAAATCCGTCGAGTTACCGGCGAACGCTCGCGGTTTTCACCGACACGCCCCTTTTTTGGCCGCCTCGAGCGCGCGCCGACATGGGCAGCACGCTCACGTTGGTGGGTCGGAAACACACGAGGAGTCACGCCACCGGTCGTTGCGCTGGGAGCGCGCTCCCAGTCATGCCCGGTGGGGTGCAGCTCGGCCCGACACCCTCACGAGTCGGAGACAACGGCGAGAAAACGTCATGCTCACGCCTGCTGCCGCCGGGCCGGGCTTGCGCCTGCTGCGCACCGCTGCGGCCCGGTTGCCGCGCGGGAGGGCGCGATTGGCGCGAGCACTTTCACGCGTGCTGCGTCACTCCTTCGTCGATACCGTAGAGCCCGCCGATCTCCGTGCGCGAATGGTGATCGATCCCGGGGACCGCTTCCAGCTCGAGATGTGGCTTGGCACGTACCAGCCGCACGTCGTCGCGTTTCTCCGGCGAAACGTAAAGTGCGGGGCGACCGTTCTCACCGCCGGCCTCCACGTCGGTTACGTCGCCGCCCTTGCCGCCCGGCTGGCCGGCACGAACGGGCGCGTGTTCTCGGCCGAACCGGATCCGGCGGCCCGCAGGGCGGCGGAGCGGAATCTCGCCTTCCTGGATGAGGATTGCGCCCCCGTGCACGTCTTGACGGGTGGGCTCTCCGATTCCAATGGAAACCTAACGATCCATCTCTCATCCACGCTGGGCCAGTCCTCATTCGCCGCGCCGCATCACCCCCGGGCGACCGAGCTCGTCCCGCTGCGGCGCGGGGACGACTGGCTTGGGGAGTACGGGGTCACGTCGCTCGATGTACTGGTATTGGATCTGGAAGGGTGGGAGTGCCACGCGCTGCGCGGTCTGGACCCCATCATTTCCGCATCAGCACGTTTGGTGGCGCTGATCGAAGTCTGCGACTGGGCGTTGCGGGACGCGGGCTACGGCGTCGGCGCCTTGTTCGACTGGCTTCGCGCGCGTGGATTCGAGCTGACGTGGGCCGAGCACGTAGGGGGGCGCTACGGCGTGACGGGTGCACGGGCGGATGCCGACCGGATCCGCGCATGCGACGTGCTCTGCGTCAGGCGAGGCCCCGATCGTTGAGCGCGCGTCGCTCGCTGCCGAGGATCTGCCACGTTTCGAAGCATCGATGGCCGAACTCGCGCGCGGCACGCATTTGATCGGGGAAGCCGAAGCAATCCACCCACCCCTGCTCCCTCGCGCGCCATTTGCAGCACCAGACGAACGTCCACCGGCGGACCATGCCGTCCGCGTGCGCCTCGACGGAACCGCGGTAGTCGGAGCAGCCCGCGTAACCTTCGACGCGGACCCGCTCGAGACGAAGCGTCGGCTCGACGTCGAGTAGCTGAGCCAATACGCGCAGCACCTTCACCGGGGGACCGGACCCGGCCGCCTCGACCAACGGCGCCTTCCCATGCGTGCTATACTGCCGCACAGAGGCCTTGAACTCGTCGGTGGCGCCGGAGATGGCGAGCAAAGGTTCCATATTCATCGGTCACCAAACATAAACATCTGAAGGGCCATTTCAAAGCCTTTCCGCCATGTCTTCGCTCTCCCCGCCAGGCCCCGTCCTCGACATCGCCAAGCGCCTGGAAAACGAGGGCTTCGAGACGTGGTGCGTCGGCGGTGCCGTCCGGGACGCGCTGCTCGGCCACCCGCATCTGGACTGGGATCTGGCCACCGCCGCGACCCCCCAGCAGGTCCGCCGCCTCTTTCCGCGGACGATCCCGGTCGGCATCGAATTCGGAACGGTGGGGGTGCTCGACCGGACCGGCACCATGCACGAAGTCACCACGTTTCGACGGGACGTCGAAACCGATGGTCGCCATGCCGTCGTCACCTTTGGTGCGACCATCGATGAGGACCTGGCGCGTCGTGATTTCACGCTGAACGCGATCGCCTATCATCCGAAGACGCGACGGCTGCACGATCCCTTCGACGGGCAGCAGGACATTACCCGCCGTGTCATTCGCGCCGTCGGCGAGCCGCGAGAGCGCATGCGCGAAGACCGGCTTCGGGCGCTGCGCGCGATTCGCTTCGCCGCACGCTTTGGCTTCGACATCGACTCCGAGACGTGGCGCGCCATCGTCGAGAGCGCCCCACACCTCGGCCGTCTCTCCGCCGAACGTGTGAAGCAGGAGCTCGAGAAGACGATGGAGCAGGTGGAGGCACCGGGAAGAGCACTCGAGCTCTGGCGTGAGAGCGGCGCGCTGCGCGCACTGCTGCCGGCAATCGAGGGCCTCTCGCCGGTCACGCTTCGCACGCTCGACTGCCTTCCGCGCGCCACCGGCCCGCGCGCCAGCCAGCGCAAGATGTTGCGCCTCGTCGCGCTATTCAGTGAGCTGTCGCCGCGTGAGGCCGAGAAAACGGCGAGGAAGCTGCGCTTCTCGAATCAGCAGATCGCGTGGATTCGTGTCGTCGTCGAGCACGCCAAGCGTGTTCAGGGTGGGATCGCCGAGGCACGTGACGCTGCCGGGAGCGTCTCGCCACCGGAGATCCGAAAGTGGATTGCGGGGGCTGGCCGCACACGCATAGCATCGGTGATGCGCCTCGTCGCCTCCCGATTCGCCGCGCAGCGCGAGCTCGGCGACGCCGCGCCGGCTGCCGAAGTCATGCGT
>JAICOJ010000179.1 GCA_025930755.1 Gemmatimonadaceae bacterium | reverse complement strand
GAGCGCAGACTACCGCCTCGGCCTCTCGCGCGCGCTGGCGTGGAAGGGACTCGGGCGCGAGGCCGAGGCCGAGCTGATGCAGCTCCCCGCGGAGGTGCGCGCGCGAAGCGATGTGATCGCGCTCCTCCGCGTCGCGCGCGGCGCGTTCGAGCCGACCTCCGAGGAGGCGCGGCGGTGGGTGGCGGAGGATCCGGACCACGCACCGTACGTCCTCGCGCAGGCGCGGGCACTGGTGCGGGAAAAGCGGGCTCGTGAGGCGCTGCCCCTGTACGCGCGGGTGATCGGCCGCGACCCATCCAACGCGCTGCTTATCGAGGCGGCCGGTGTGCATTCGAGCGCGGATGATCCGCGCGGTGCGGCGCAGCACTTGTTGCGTGTGCTGCTCAGGACACCGGCGGACACGGCGCTGCGCCGCGAATACGCGCGCGTCCTTTCGTGGGGCAAGGACCATCGCCTCGCGATATTCGAGTACGACCGGCTTCTCGCCACGCGCCCTGACGATCGCGCACTCCTCCTCGAGCGGGCCCGCGTCTTCATCGCCGTCAACGACCTGGGCCGCGCGATGGCCGATGTCGATGCCTCGCTCGCGGCCGGCGAGAGCGCCGAGGCCTACGCGCTGCGCGGAGACATGCTGCGATGGCGTGGCGAGTGGGAGCTGGCCCGCGCGTCGTACCGTCGGGCACTCGAGCTCGACCGGGGCGATGCGACGCTCCTCGCCGCGCTGGCACAGGTCGATCGCGAAGAACGCGCGTCGCTCGCGCCGGTGTGGGACGATCTCGGAACGACTGCCACCGCGACCTACGTGGAGGACAACGCCGGATATCTGTATCTGGCGGCGGGAGGGCGACACGCGGTGCCGTACGGCGACATGCTGGCCAGCGTTGGTGTCGAGCAGCGCCGCATCGCGTATCGCCCCTTTGGCGAAGCGGAGCGCTACGTCTATGGATGGGTCGCGGACGTCGGTCTCTCCGCGCTGTTCGGTCGCGTGTATGCCGGCGGGCGCGTGGGGGCGGCGCGGCACGCGCTCGTCCCCACCATGCTGGTGGGAGAGGCACGGGTCGCGGCACCGGTCGGTCGCACCTTTCTCAGTGCAGGGGTGCGCACCGGCCCTGCCTACGAAGCGCTGAGAACGAGCACGTCACTCGTGCGTTCCGTCGGCGCTGGCGCCCTGTCGATGCCGGCGTTGTCGCTCCGTGCCGCCACGGTGTCGCTCTCGATTCCCATGGGCGATGTGGAGCTGAGCGCGAGCGCGGAGCACGTCCGTGTCAGCGACGGGAATGCCCGGACGGGATTCAACGTGGATGCCCGGTGGGCGCTCGCGCCCCGGCTGTTCGCGGTGTACACCGGCGGCGTCCTGGCCTTCGACGAGCGCAGCGCGCTCTACTGGGATCCGGAGCAGTACTCGTCGCACTTGTTAGGCGCGGAGTATCGCGTGGGCGACCGTGGCCCCTTCACGCTCGCCGCGCGGATCCTGCCCGGCGTCGCGCGCACGCGCGAATCGCCAGCCGTGGCGGACAGCTCGCTCCGCTTCCCCGCTCGGCTCGTCCCGCAGCTGGCGGCCAGCGGCGAGGTCGCGTGGCGCGCCGCCTCCTGGCTCGTGGCGCTGTCCGGGGCGTACGGGCGCGGACGCGAAGGCGGCTATCAATCGCTCTCCGGCGGCGCGCGCGTGCGCGTCGAGTGGTAGCCGTGAGCCGCAGACGGTACACCGTCCTCCTGGTCTCCGGCACGGCGATGCTGCTCCTGCTCGTCGGCGTCGCGGTCGTCTTCCTGTCTCGCGCCAGGCTCCCGCTCGAGAGCACCGCGCTGCGCATCGGCACCGGGATCGTCCTCGTCTTCCTGGTGCTGGTGATCGCGCGCTACTTCGCCCTGCTCTGGCTCGGCTTCCTTCATCATCTCGAGAGTGACCGCGACTCGCTCGAGTCGTACACGCCGCCCGTCACGCTCATCGTCCCCGCGTACAACGAGGGCGCGGTGATCCAGTCGGCGATTCGCAGTCTGCTCGAGCTCGATTATCCGGTGTACGAAGTCCTCGTCATCGACGACGGGTCCACCGATGATACGTACGCGCGCGCCGCGGAGCTCGAAGGGCGCTATGGCGGGGCGACGGTGCGCGTCGTGAGCAAGGCGAACGCCGGCAAGGCGAACGCGCTCAACACCGGCATCGCGCTGGCGCGGACGGCGTACGTCGTCTGCATGGATGGCGATTCCCGTCTCGAGCGCGATACCCTCCGCTACGCGATGTCGCACTTCGCCGACGAGCGTGTCGGCGGTGTCGCCGGAAACGTGAAGGTCGTGAATCGCATCAACCTGTGGACGCGCCTCCAGGCGCTCGAGTACATCGAGGGCCTCAACATGGCGCGGCGCGCGCAGGGGCTCCTGCGCGTGGTCAACATCATCCCCGGCCCGATCGGGATCTTCCGTCGCGACGTGCTCGCCGCCGTGGGCGGCTACGACACCGACACCTTCGCGGAAGACGCCGACCTCACCCTCAAGGTGCTGACGGCCGGCTGGCACATCGTCTACGAGGATCGCGCCGTCGCGTGGACGGAAGCGCCCGAGACCCTCCACAACCTCATCAAGCAGCGGTACCGCTGGACGCGCGGCATCCTCCAGGCGATCCGCAAACGCAGTCTGTGGCCGAGGTCGCCGCGGGTGGGGTTGGCGGTGATGGGCTCGCTGCACGCCATGCTCTTCGAGGCGATCGTGTGGCCGGCGCTCAACGTGCTGGGCAACCTCTTCTTCACGATTGCGGCGCTCAGTGCCGGCGCCGCGTCGTTCGTGCTCTACTGGTGGATCCTTCTCACCCTGCTCGACGTCGCCGCCGCCCTGCACACGGTGGCGATGGAGGAGGAGGACCTCTCGCTCGTGCCGTACGCGGTCGCGTACCGGCTGTTCTTCACCACGCTCATCGACGTCGCGAAGCTCTTCGCCACGGTCGAGGAGTTCGCCAACGTGCGCATGACGTGGGGCAAGCTCGAGCGCGCCGGGCGTCTCTAGGAGGATTCATGCAGCTCGACACCATGCTGTCATCGCTCATTCTCTTCGCCTTCCTCGCCACGATCCTGCTGGCGGTCGGAAGCTACGCCGCGTACAAGCTGCGCGAGCGGCGCCGCCCGCGGGATCCGCAAGGGAGCTCGTCCGACGAACCGGTGTTCTTCGAGCGCTTCTTTCCCCCCACGCAGCAGGCGGACGTGGAACGCGCGCCGGAGGATGCTCGTGCGTCGTAAGGCGGTTGTCGTCCTCGCTGCGCTCGCGTGCGCTGGCTGCGGTCGGGAATCGAGCGACGCCTCGGCCGCTACCACGGGGCCCTCCGGCGCGCGCGCGATCGTCGATGTACCGATCGTGCTCGCCGGCCCTCGCCTCCCGGCGACGATCCGTGTCGCGGTGCTGCGCGATGAGGCGAGCGAGCAATGGTACGGGGGCGCTGGCGCGCTCGACTCCGTCGTGAGCGCGTGGGTGCGCGCGGTCGAGGAGCTGGGCGGTCGCGCCACGGTCGCCCGCTCGTCAGGCGTGGGGGAGGCTGACGTGATCCTCGTGCCATCGCAGCCGTGCATCGGGGACGACACGCGCCGGCTGCTCCGATCGGAGGGACGCGACCGGCCGGGCATCATCGTCACCGGTCTCACGGGCACGCGCGACGCGGGATGTCGGTACGTGGGACACGATCTCGTCCTGGCGCTCACCGGCGCAATGCGGGCCGACACCCTCGGCGCCCGTGCGGAAGCGTACGTGACGATTCCCGGCGACATGGGTCCGCTGACGGCCGACATCCCGCCGGGTTCACGCGTCGAGCTTCAGCCGGCACCGCAGGTCGCGTGGCGGCACCGCGACCGTCCGGTCTACTGGTCCGATTGGTCTCTCAATCCCACCCCGGCGGGCGACGCGCCGCTGCTCGATGCGGCGGTGGTGCACTCGCGGGAACGGCTCCCGCGCGCGGTGGCGATCGGCTTCGAGGTGAGTCACATCGCCGAGCGCGCCCGTGATCGCGCACTCTTCGCGCGTCTGCTGCGGAATGCCATCCTCTGGGCCGCGCGCCATTCCGTCGCGACGATCGAAGCCTGGCCGGGAGGCGCGCGCGCCGCGGCGATGATCACGCAGGACGTCGAGCAGGATTTCGCCCTGGCCCAGCACGCGCTCGACTCGTTGACCAGCGCCGGCGTGCCCGGGACGTATTTCCTCGTGACGGACCTCGCCTCGAAGCATGCGCGACTCGTGAGGCGTCTCGCCGCGCAGGGCGAGCTCGGCTCCCACGGCGATGTCCACGACTCGCTCGGAGGGCTTCCTCTCGCGATGCAGGCGGAGCGCCTGCGCCGCTCCCGCGACGTGATCGCCGAGGTCGGCAGAGTCGCCGCCGGCGGATTGCGTCCGCCGCGCGAGGTCATGGATGAGGCGACCCTCGCCGCCTGGGCGCGTTTGGGAGGCGACTACGTGTTCGGTACCAACGACGCACGTAGCGCGAGCCCCGAGCTCGTGGCCGTCGAGGGAGACACTCTGGTCCTGTTCGGCCGCGTGACGCAGGACGACTTCGTCGCGCTCCGGCGTGCCGGACCCTCGCCCGATCCGACGGCGCTCGCCGCCTCGTTTCTCACCGACTTCGAGAAGGTGCGCGCGCTAGGCGGTGTGTACAGCTTCAGCTACCATTCGCATCTCCTCGCGCGCCCCGAGCTGGTGCCGGCGCTGGCGGCCGTCGCTCGCGGCGTGCGACGCGCCGATGAGACGTGGGTGGCCCGGGCCGGCGACGTCGCCGCCTGGTGGAGGGCGCGCGCGGCGGTTCACGTCGTGCCTGCGGGGGACGCCGGCGGCGTCGTCGAGATCACCCTTCGCAACAGCGGGGCATCCGCGCTGCGCGATGCCGCGCTGTCGATCTGGCCACCGTCCACCATGTCGGCCCCCGCGGTCGAGGGCGCGCGCCTGACGAGATGGTCGGCCGACCGCGTCACCGTGGCGCTGCCGCCCATCGCGCCCGGCGCGACGCATACCGTGCGCCTCGTGACGGGAGGCGCTCCGTGACCCGTCGCTGGTGCTGCTCGGCGGTGATGACCGCATTCCTCGCTGGTGCGTGTCTCGCACCGATGGATCCGTCGAAGGCGGACGTGGAGCTCGTGCACGTCACCTTCGGCGCGGCGCGTCGCACCGTGGACACGATCGCGGTGCGCGCCACGACACGCGCCAACGCCGTGGCGTATGCCGCCGAGGGGCACGACGTCGGCATTACGCGATTCGAGTTCGGCAGCTCCAATACGCTCGTCGCCGTCGTCGATTCGCTCGGGACCGTGCGTGGCATCGCGCCGGGAACGGCGGTGATTACGGCGCGCACGCCCTCCGGAGAAGAGGGGCGCGCCACGATCGTCGTCATCCCGTCGACCATCGCGTATCGCATCACGCTCGGCGGGCCGCCCGGGGCGCTCGCGTTCTCGGTCGACGCGACGCGCCTCTACGCGCCCGTTCGCCCGGACTCGCTGGCCGTCATCGATGCCCTGGGTCAGCTTCGCGTCGCCACGGTTTCCCTCGGCGCGGGAGCCAATCGTGCCGCGGCTACCACGACTCACGTGATCGCCTTCGAGGCCGGCTCGGCATCGGCGGCGCTGCTGTCCGTCGCCACCGAGCGCGCTGCGGGCACGTTGGCGCTGGGGGCGCCCTCGCATGATATCGTGGCGCTCGGCGACCGAGCTTACGTCGCCCAGGGAGCAGCCGGGCGGATCGCGATCATCGAGGGCAACGCCATAACGGGGCACATTGCGGTGACCGGCGAGCCGATGCATCTCGCGGTCTCACGACGCGAGCCCCGCCTCGCGGCCGCGGTGCGCAGCGGATCGTCATGGCGAGCCGTGATCCTGGCGGTGCCGTCGGGGTCGCCGCTCGCATCCATCGCGCTTGCCGGAGAGCCGACCGCACTCGCGCTGTCGGGGGATGGCTCGAGGCTGTTCGTGCTCGACGCCGCACGGCGGCGCGTGGATGTGTTCGCCGCGCCGGCCTACGCGCTCGTGGGAAGCATCGCGACCGGTGAGTCGCCGGGCGATCTCGACGTCAGGCAGACCGGGACGCCGATCGTGGTCGTCTCCGG
>JAICOJ010000249.1 GCA_025930755.1 Gemmatimonadaceae bacterium | reverse complement strand
TGTGTGGAACGGGCAGCAACGACTTCAGCGTCCGCGACCTCTTCGTGCCTGACGAGTTGACATTTGCGCTGCTGGACCCGACGGGACACCGGTCGGAGCCATTGTATCAAATGCCCCCGCTGGGGTTGTTCGTCTTTCAGCTCGCATGCGTGAGCCTCGGCATCGCGAGAGCCGCGCTCGACGAGCTGGTAGAGCTCGCCCAGACAAAGGTTCCGTCGCTTCACACCGCTGTCCTGGCGGACAAGGCCGTGGTGCAGGTGGAGCTCGCCCGCGCCGAGGCCGCGCTGGGCGGCGCTCGTGCCTTCCTGTACGAGACCGTCGATGGCATGTGGCAAGCCGTGTGTGCCGGACGCCAGCCAACGCCCCGTGACATAGCCTGCGGTCGAGCGGCCGCGATCCAGGCCGTCGAGACCGCGGCGACGGTGGCGCGCACGGCGGGTACGCTTGCTGGCGGAAGCTCGATCTATGCGAGCGCGTCGCTGCAACGGCACGTGCGCGACGCCGACGCGGTGACACACCACTTCACGGTGGCGCCGCATACCTGGGAGGAGGCAGGCCGCGTCTTCCTGGGCCGAAAGCCGACTGTGCCGATCTTCTAGAGGGCCGCCGCCCTCAGCCGGCTAGTCGCTGTCCGCGTGCCACGCCTCGAGAATCAGTCTCACGCGCTCCGCCAGGCGTTCGTTGAGCGTGAGGTGGATCGCGAGGAGGTTCCCTGACGCGATGAGGTGCGGCGTCGCCACCCAATCGATGATCATGGTCTCGGGCGCGACGCGGACCGGGTCGATGCGATCGCTGTCGGCCTTTCGAGCACCGGGGTCGGGGTAGATGAAGACGTGGAGGTCCGAGCCGCTCACCTTCAGGTGATGACCCGCGACGGTGAGGAAGGAATGCCGCACACTCGCGCGCCCGGAATCGGTGACGACGAGCCCGCCGTCGGTGAGCCTCCGGGCAACTTCGCGCAGCGTCCACTGCGTCGGCTCTTCCTGGCGAGGGGCAGGCGTCTCCGCTCGAGTGGAATCCCCGGTCGCGGCGCTGGTTCGCCCGGTCGTGTTCGCCGCCCGCTCTTCGCCGCATGCGAGGAGCGCCGCCGCAGCCAGCATCCAACGGGCTGAACGGCGGAACCGCCGATGGCCGCCGCGGGCTGCAATAACCGCGACGCCAACGTCAGGAGCGTGAAACGCGGATTGTCGCGGAGAAACGACACGGAGAGGCACGGATACTTCACCGGCCTGGACGGCTCCGCGCGCAAGGAGGCTCCCAAATTTCTTGTAACTGCTACACGGATCTGAGTCCGAGCTCGGCGCCAAGCCATGCTCGTGCGCGTCTTTTCCGCGGCATCCGCGGTTAGCTCTTGCCGTTGCCATCGTTGCGCCTTTCTGCGGCCATCAGCGGTTCCCAGCCCCCGGAGCAACGAGCTCAATTCCGCAACGCCCCGTTCTCCACCCAGTTCACGATCGTCGCGATCTGGTTGGGCGTCAACGGCTGGCCGCCGAGCGGCATGCGGGAGTAATGCAGCCGCGCATCGTCGTCGTCCTCGATCATGATCACCAGCCACGAGCTCGCCGCATCGCCGGGCTCGATCCGGTCGAGTGCTGGGTTGAGGAACGAAGGCTTGTTCACGATCGAGTCGTACGCGTGACCCGAGGCCAGCACCAGGTCGGCACGGGCCGAGTTCAGGCTATGACAGCCGCCGATCGCGCAGCGCCGGACGAAAATCGGCTGGATGTCGTTCGCGAACGAGGGGTTCGCGACCTCGACATCCGGCAGGCCGCCCGTGGGATCGACGGTCGACTCGAAGTCGGCGCACCCCCATGCAAGAGTGATCGCCGTGAGCAGCGTCGCGACGCCCACTCGCACGAGCATGGCGGCCGGCGTCGACTGGCGAGTCTCAGCGCGCATCGCCCGCCTCCTTGTGGAGGTGAATTCCAGCGAAGACGCGTGCAGTGAACAGACTGCCCGGCGCGTAGAAGAGCTCGCCGGTGAAACGCGTCGATCGCCACGCGTTCACCGTGCCGCCAAGGAACCCGTACGGTCGCGTCGCGCGCAGCTCGAGAATCGGGTGATCGGCATCACGCGAGCCGTCGGTACGCTGCACTCCGATGTCGAAGATCGTCTTTTCGCGGAGCACGCCAATGCCGGCGTACGGAAGAAACGGCAGGCGCGGGATCGCGCGCGATGCGAGCACTTCGAGCGCGAGGTGCTCGGGCTTGAAATGGTCATCACTGTTGCGGCTGTTGCAGATCTGCGTGTAGTACACCGATTCGCTCTCCGTTCCGCGAATCAGATCCTCGAAGCAGGTGATCGAACCGCGGACCTTCCCCCAGGTGGCGACGACCCGCGGCGCGATCGTGATCCCGCGTGGCTGAAGGGCGCGCGTGACGGCGATCGAGAGGAGATTCGCCTCGACGTCGAACACCCGCATGGGCGGTACCCAGCTCACCTGCGCGTGCAGCGCGCCCGGTAACACGAACGACACGCGCGGACGCGGAAGCACCGGAGCGAGGTTCGTCGCTTCTGGCTTGTCCTGAAACGCCGTGCGCTGTGCTTTCGAGAGTTGTGGGATGTAGCTGATCTCGAGCCCCGCATCGAGCGCCCACGTCGTCGCGCGCTCAGGCGCACCGAGGGGAGAGAAGAAGAGGGCCGCGGAATAGAAACCGATCAGGCGCCCTTCGGGGTCGTCGAAGTCGTGCCGCTCGCGCACGCGCTCCTGCGGCCAGACCGCGGCGGCCTGACCGACCAGCATTGTCATGACGGCGAGCGCTCTGCGACAGACGAGGGAATGCACACCGGCTCTCCGCGTGAAGGTGGGGCAGCAT
>JAICOJ010000122.1 GCA_025930755.1 Gemmatimonadaceae bacterium | reverse complement strand
TCCGACTCGATGTCTGCAAGTCGTGCCGCGGCGTCTGGTTCGATCACGCCGAGCTGGCGGCCATATGGAAGCTGCGACTCGAGAAAAGCGTCACGCGTCGCAGCAGCACCGGGCTCGCCACAGCCGCCGATGCTCCCGGTCTCCTCGTCGTCGACGCGTTGATGTTCATGCCCGACGTGCTCTTCCTCGGCGCACGCGCGGCCGGATACGCGCTGTCGGGAGCCGCCGAGGCGGTGGCGAGCAGCGGTGCGGTGGGAGGTGTCGCGGACGCCGCCGGAAGTGTGTTCGAGGCGATCCTGGAGATCATCGGGGGCATATTCTCCTGACCACCCGTGAAAGCCTAACGGGGCACTACCGCTGTGACGATAGTGCCCCGAGAGATGTCGCCGCCGCAAGTCGCTAGACGAGCACCGCGGCGTGATTCGCGACCGCCCAGTCGCGGACGATCTGGCGGTCCCGGTCCGTGAGCAACCGGTTGAGAACGAGCACCGCGCGACACTTGCCGAATCCTTCGGGGAGGCCGGCCGCAGTTCCGAAGATTCCCATCGAGTTGTCCCCAATCTTCGGCGTGAGATAGCCGGGCGCCATCGTCGGAGCGCGGTCCATCACTTCGATCGAGCCCTTTGCCACGCCGTCACTCTCACGACCGATGGTGAGCGCCACGGCGCGACGAACGGAGGCGTCCACGGCCACCCCGCTGTTGTCGGCCGGCGCTGATCCCCAGCTGCTGTAGATGAAATCCGATCCGGCGTAGATTCGCCCGCCTCGCGTATTGTCATTTCCATTCTTCCACGCCGCGACGACCGCCCCGCTCGGCGGACAGGTGCCCACGTAGACGAGCGTCTTGCCTTGCGACTCGTCGAAGTGTGGAAGCAGCGATGTCGCGAGGCAAACCTGCGCGCCTGACTGGCTTTCCCACAGCCGCGAACCCTCGGCCGCGCTCGGGTTGTACAGTGGCCCGGCCCCGAGCGAGACGAGCGGCGGCCCATGACTCAGATCATCCGAGCAGAACACCACGCGCGAGGGATAGGTCCCGTTGAACCCGGTATCCGAACCGCTGTTGGCCGCGTTGCCGTCGAAGGTGTACCGGAGGTTCGCCCCCAGCGGGTTCGCGCCGAGCCGTTCCGAGCGGATCTCCGAGAGCGTCAGCGCCCGATCCTTCCAAACGCGCACCTCATCGAGGAAGCCGAAGAACTGGTGCGCCACCATCAGAGCATTGAGCGAGGCGATGCTCTGCAACGTCGTCGGCGCCGCGGCCGCTGATCCGCCGAACGTCAGCGTTTCTGCCGCGTTAGGCTCGATCCAGCGCTTGGTCCGGAAGTCGTAGGCCGAGACGTAGAGCTTCACGCGATCCGGCGCCGACAGCGTGCCATCGAACGTCGCGCACACCTTGTAGAAGTAGCCGGACTTGATCGGCGTGGATCCGGTGACCGTTCGCTCGGTGCCGCCTGGGGCTCCGATACGCAGGTGCAAACGACGCTCTCCATTCAGCAGGCCAGTACCGATGTTGATCTGCTGAAGCGCCGGATTGCCTTCGACCCACCGCTTGAAGATCTCACCCGCGTTGAGCGTGCCGACCCATGCGACGATCGTGCACTTCGCGGTGCCGTTCAGCCCGGTGTAGTTCCCGATGTTCACGCCGTCGTCGTACGTTCCGTCGCCGACAGCCATGCCCGTCGTCGTCGCCGTGCGCCGGTCACTCACCGCCCGGGCACGCGCCGTCGCGCCCGAGCCTTCGACGTGCGTGCGGTTGAGATCGCGCGCGTCGTAGAGCGCCGACACCACCGAGCTCCCCCCGAGATCGCTGACGAGGCGATCGACATCGCTGGCTGCGGTCTCGTCCGTGGCGTCGACGATGAGACCGTAGTCGGATAGCGCCTTGATCAGCTTGGGCACCGCCGAGCTCTGCGGCCCGGCGATCACCGGACGGTGCGTGAGTCCGATGCTGTCGTGGGCGCCGAATCCGCCATCGGCCGAGAGCCGCCCTCCGACCTTCATCTCGGCGTTGGCCCGCAGCACACGCTCGGCCCACCGAAAGACCTTCACATCCGGCGCCCGGCGGTAGCCGCGCTCGCTCGAGTACGCGCTCTGTCCGAAGGACAGTGCGCTGCGGGCCGACCCTGGAGCATCGACCATCGAGCGCCCAGGATAGTACGTGGGCACGTTGCCATTGCGATCGAGCTCGTAGTAGCCGTCCACCTGGAGCGGCTCGCCTCCGATGTACTCCAGCGGGGTGTCCATCACGGACAAGCCCTCGGCGCGCACGAGGCCGCGGCCGGTGACGCCATCGTTGACGATGACCGGCATCAGGTAGATGTAGAACTCCGAGCTGGCATCGGGGATCACGCTCCACGGCTCGCCGTTCGTCGCGCTGAGCTCCGGGTCGAGTCCGAAGATCGTGAGCGTATCCGCGGTGTTCGACAGGATGCGACGGAACTGGCCCGCACCGGCCCCGGCCGTTATGCGCACCCACCACCCCTGGTATTGGTTCGCGGTCCATCCGGCGCCGGAGCGCACCAGCGTCGTCTCCGTGGCACCCGCACTGGCCGTCAGAATGCCGGTCTTCGGCTGATTCAGCACGCGGATATTGCGCAGGTACAGCTCACCGGCGAGCCGCCAGTAGATGAAGGCCGCCACCCGGAAGTAGCTGTGGTATTGCAGATCGTTCAGCTGCACCTCGATGTCGCTCAGGCTCGCCTGGAAATTCGCCGACTGCCCGCTCGCCGTGTCGAGCAGCATCTGCGATCCCTCGCTCCGAATGCCTGAAACGCGGAAGCAGCCTTGCGTCCCGTTGTTGATGCGAAGGTCCGCCCGATTCGACTGGATGACGCCACCATACACCGCCACCGACGTCGCATCGTTCGTGAGGCCGTACTGATTGCCCACCGAGGAGACCGAGAACAGCGTGTGGATGAGGTTGTTGCCGAAGAAGCCCGTGCCGAAGTAGAAGCCGTGCTGCCAGAAGAGATTCTTCTGAACCATGTCGTTCTTGACGGTGTACCAGCCGCCAAACGCACGGCAGTTCGTCCAGGTCGTGATGTCCTCCTGATACACACCGTTCGGCCATTCGTCCACGTTTCCAACGCGAAAGGCGGCATCGGTGTAATCCCCACCTGCCCTGATGTACTTGAACGCGCACGAGGAGGAGTGCCGCGCGGTGTCCTCGATGTTGCGGTGATAGTAGAGGCAGCTGGTGAACGCGGCGCCACGGTTCACTGAGAGGCCGAAGTCCTCGAACACGCAATCGGCGGTGCCGTTCAGATCGAGCACCGTGCGCTCGGCGATCAGAAACCTGAAGCTGGAGGTGGGCACCGTTCCGAAATTGGACTGGAGCGTGAGCGTGTCGGCGCTGTTGCCGATGATGCGCAGGCTTTGTACGCTGCCATCGGCCGGGTTGACGACGTACACCCGCTTGAGATGCCCAATGTCTCCCTTCCACTGGTCAGTGGCCCACGCGGCCTCCCCCGACCGGCGCACGCGCGTCAGCGTGTTGGCCGTCGCGCTCTGCACCTCGCCGATGCCAAGGAATGCGTAGGGGCTGCCGTACCCGCCGTTCCCCATGATGGTCGTGTTCTCGAGCCCGCTGCCCTTGAGCCGGAAGCCGACGACATCGGTCAGCCGCAGGGGGGCGCTCGTCATGTAGACGCCAGGCGGCAGATGCACGGGAACGTCCGCCCATCGCGGCGTCGTGGTCGACAGTCGCACCGTGAACTGCGACGTTGAATCCGGAGTGGTTGCCCAGGCCGTGTCGAGCGTGAGCGTGTCGCTCGTGTTACTCGCGATCCGGCGCTCCTGACCGGCGCCGGTTCCCTTGATGATCTTCACGAGGGAGTTGGCCTGCCCCGATGCCTGCGCGACGAACTGGTTGGCCGTCCATCCAGCGCCCGTCTTCGTCACCGTCGTGCTCGTGGCGCTCGAGACGAAACCCCAGAAGTCACTCGGGAACCCCGCGGCCGCGTCGAAGCACCGCTGCAACGGCTTCGCATCGTCCGTCGAAAAGTCTGCTTTTGCGCCCCACCATTGCGGATACACCTCGGTCACGAGCGGCGACACACCATACGAGCCTGGGACCGAGAATCGCACGCGGCCGGTGCCCGTCTGCTCATCGGTCAGGGCAAAGATCTGGGTGAGCTCGCCATCGATCCCGCCAAGAATGGTGACCGTGACGGCATCGGGCAGCAGGAGCTTCGCCCCAGTCGCGAAGCGCAGCGTGACATGACGCGGGAACGTCATGTCGCTTGCGATCTTGTACGGTCCGGGCGGGAAGTACATCACCCCGCCGGATGACGGGATGGTGGTGTTCGCGAGGACGTTCAGTGCGTTGCGGTCGTCCTGCACGCCATCCCCCACCGCGGCAGGAACCGCCTCACGCACATTGTGAACGCCTTCGCAGCATCCGGTAGACATTGTGTTCTCCAGTCATGGGTTCGGTTGATTCCGGGCACAGAGCCCTCCGGACTGGAGATGCCGGGTGGTGACGTGTTAGGCGCGAGAAAAGACTTGACAATCTCTCCGGGCCCCTTATACTGAGCCGCCCTGGGAGTCGCGTCCCGATGTCGTCGCTGTTCTTCGCCCCACATCACGTGGAGCTCGGACCACGACCATCGTGACGCGATTCTTGTTTCCGGGGTCCAACGAAAGAGGACACGACACCACGCCCTGTCTGACACGACCATGACCGCGCACTCGACCTTCCGATTCGGTACGTACCGCCTGGCTGGCAAGCATCAGCCAGGGGCGCGGCCGTGCGCGCTCGCGCGAATCCCTTCGATGAGGGAAGACGTTCAGCGCAGCGACGCCTGGATGGCGCGAACGATGGGCGCAGGATGCGGAGACGGGAGGAGCTCGGCCTAACAGCGGAGCATCCAATACTCCGATAGGGGTCGGCAGCATCGCCCCACCTGCGCAAGCACAGCAGGTGGGGCGATTTCTTTTGTGGCCGGCGGGGGCGTGGCGCCTGAGGTGATGGTGAACGCGACTCCCAGCACCGAGGGCGATTCTGCCTTCCGCCGCGCCACGCTGTCGGAGTGAGCGATGAACCGCATTGCAGAATACCTCAAGAACGAGGAAAAGCCTGACGAGGAACAGCCGGTTGCGCGCGACTACTGGGTAGTCCGCTGCGAGAGCGGGTGGTTCAACGTGCGCCCACCACAGGCGGTCCGCATTCAGCGCGTGCTCGATCGGCGCTGGCGCCCGCGGTGGCTGGAGTTCCGTGACATCACAGGATCCCGCATTCGCGTCCGCACCAAGGACGTGATCGGAATGAACGAATGCACCGCCGAGCAGCGCGCGAAGGAGCGACGTCAGGACCGCTTCCTCGATAAGGAGGAGAAGGCAGACAAGAAGCCGTGGGATGATTGTTGATTCGCAGTTCGCAGTTCGCAGCTCGCAGCTCGCAGTTCGCAGTTCGCAGTTCGCAGTTCGCAGTTGCCCTAGCGGGGAGAGGCGCGCGGTGTAAAGGCTCAAACACCTCCTCTCCCCGCCCCTGCACGAGGACCGGACCATGTATACGCGATTGGCTGAGCTCTACGACGTGATCTACGCGAAGAAGGACTACGCGAACGAAGCGCGCCTCATCCATGGCGTGATCGATCGTTGCACGCGCACGCCGCGTCGCGAGCATCGCTCGCTGCTCGACGTCGCCTGCGGGACGGGCGTCCATCTCTCGCACCTGCGCACCTGGTACGATGTCGAGGGTGTCGAGCTGTCACCCTGGATGATCGCCATCGCACGTCGCCGGCTGCCCGACGTGCCGCTGTTCCAGTACGACATGCGGCACTTCGATCTCGGTCGTCGCTTCGACGCCGTCACGTGCTTGTTCAGCGCGATCGGCTATATGCGCACGGTGAGCGAGCTGCGCCGCGCGATCGCGACGATGGCGCGGCACGTTCTCCCCGATGGTCTCGTCATCGTGGAGCCGTGGCTGACACCCGAGCGCTTCATCGATGGGCACATCCATGTCGATGTGGCCGAGGGTGAAGGGCTGAAGATCGCGCGCGTCGGCGTGAGCCGCCGTGCGGGCGACGTCTCCGTACTCGACATGCATCACATGGTCGCGTCGGGGAACGGCGTCGAGCGCTTCTTCGAGCGACACGAAGTGCGGCTGTTCACGCACGAGCAGTACCTGTCGGCGTTCAGCGCGGCCGGTCTCGTCGCCGTCTTCGACGAGGAAGGGCTCAACGGCCGCGGTCTGTACGTGGGGCTCGCCAGCGCACGCACCACGGCGCTGGCAGCCCGACGGCACACCTCTCGCGCGAAAGCGAGCGCGTGATGTATGCGGGAACGACCGTTTCAGGAGACGAACCGATGCCAGTGCGCGACCTTCTGCTTCCGGAGCTCGATCTCGAAGCCTCGTTTACACGGAAGCATCTCGAGCGCGTTCCGATGGATACGCTGGGCTTCAAGCCGCACAGTAAGTCGATGACCCTGGGTGAGCTCGCGACCTTCATCGCCGTGATTCCGACGTGGGGACAGTTCGCCCTCACGACCGATTCCCTGGATGTCGCTCCAGGAGGAGAGCCGTTGCCGCAGCAAGAGGTCGTTCGATCTCAGCGGGAGCTGCTCGGCATGTTCGACACGAACATGCTCGCGTTGCGCGCCGCGCTCGGAAAGGCGAGTGATCCGCATCTCCAGAAGTCGTGGTCGCTCATCGCGAACGGAAGTCCGCTGTTCACGCAATCACGTTATCTCGTCTATCGCACGCTCTTCCTGAATCACATGGTGCACCACCGAGGCCAGCTCGGCACCTACTTTCGCCTCCTCGGCGTCCGCGTCCCGGCGGTCTACAACGATTCGGGCGACGAGAAGGGCGGCATGTTCATGAAGTGAAGAAATTCGATCAACTTCCTCGTTCCTCGTCTCTCGTTCGGTTTATGAAGATTTTCGGCCAGCACGACGAAAACACGATCATCCAGCTCCAGAAGGTGGCTCAGACCGCCGAGCGTGTCGCACTCATGGCGGACGGCCACGTGGGCTACGTCATGCCCATTGGTGGCGTCGCCGCCTACCGCGACAAGGTGTCGGTGGTCGGTGTCGGCTTCGACATCGCCTGCGGCAACGCCGCGATTCGCACGAACCTCACGCTCGCCGACTTCGGTGACACCGACGCCGCGCAGCGTGGCGCGCTCGGATCGATCGCGGATGAGATCGCGAACACCGTCAGCTTCGGCGTCGGGCGGAAGAACCGCGCTGACGACGCGCCCGTCGATCACGAGCTCTTTCGCGACGAGGCGTGGGATGCCGCGCCTCCGCGCGAGCGGAAGACGCTCGTCGACAAGGCGCGCTCGCAGCTCGGGACCGTCGGCAGCGGCAATCACTACGTCGACGTCTTCGCCGATGAGACGGGTACGCTGTGGGTCGGCGTGCACTTCGGCAGCCGCGGCTTTGGGCACACCGTGGCGTCCGGGTTCCTGGCGCTGGGCCAGGGAAGGAAGTGGGGTGAGCGGGTCCCGGAGCGCGAGGCGCTGCTCGACATCAACGAGCCGCTCGGCCACGACTACTGGCACCTGATGAATCTCGCCGGCCGGTACGCCTACGCCGGCCGCGAGTGGGTGGCGCGCAAGGTCGTGTCGATCCTCGGCGGTCGCGAGATGGAGCTGGTACACAACCATCACAACTTCGCCTGGAAGGAGACCCACGACGGCGAGGAGCTCGTGGTCGTCCGAAAGGGCGCAACGCCGGCGTTTCCCGGGCAGAAGGGGTTCATCGGCGGCTCGATGGGTGACGACGCCGTCATCGTGCAGGGGCGTGTGGGTGACGATGTCGCCGGCGTGCAGCGTGACGCGCTGTTCTCGACGGTGCACGGCGCAGGTCGCGTGATGTCCCGCTCGCAGGCCGCGGGAAAGAAGAAGGGCTGGGGGCCGAAGGCGCGCATCATCTCTCCCGGCCGCGTCACGCCGGAGATGATGAAGGAGTGGGTCGATGCGAAGGGAGTGATCCTGCGCGGGGGCGGGCTCGACGAGAGCCCGCACGTCTACCGTCGGCTTCCGGACGTGCTTGCGGCGCAGGAGGGAACGGTCGAGGTGCTGCACACGCTGCAGCCGCTCGTCGTCGTCATGGCCGGCGCCAACGAGTTCGATCCTTACAAGGACTGACTCGCTGGCGTCGGCACGCTCAGATCCTTGGCGTACACACCCTTGTAGCGACTGACCTCGCTGCGCTCGCGGTCGAGCTCGGGGATGTGCCGAATGTCGTAGCCGCGCGCGCGGAAGAATTCCTCGTTGCTGCTGACGGCAAACACCGTCGCGTATTCACGGATGCGCGCCAGCTTTTCCGCCGCCTCGACCAGCGCGATGCCGATTCCCCGCCGTTGGTACTCCGGATCGACGGCCAGCGACCGCACCTCGACGAGACTCGGTGAGTACTCATCGAGGTGTACGCATCCGACGACCCGTCCGTCCGCCTCGCTCACCAGAAAATCGATGATCCGCTCGGCGATGAACTCCGGCGTGCGCGGCAGGAGAGTGCCGTCGGAGACGTAGAGCCCGATCAGCTCTGAGATCGCGGCGGCATCGCGGACATGGGCTCTTCTGAATGTAGACATAGTTCCGGATTGAGAAACGGCAAAGATGACAGAATTCAGAATTCAGATTGCAGCCTCTGAATTCTGAATTCTGTCATCTTTGCCGTTCTTTCAACTCGAGTAGTAGGCCGCATTCTCCGAGATATATCCTGTAGAAAGATCGCACCCGAACGCCGTCGCCTCCCCATCGCCGACGCCAAGCACCACCAGAATGTCCGTCGTGTCCGTGGCCAACGCCGTGCGCACGGCCGCTTCGTCGAATGTCGTGCGCTGCCCTCGATGTACCACATTCTGCCCGTTGATCCAGGCCTCGGTCGCGTCCACGCGAATGGTGCACTCGAAGCACTTGCCGATCGCCATCAGCAGGCGCCCCACATTCGGGTCCGCCCCGTGGACCATGGTCTTCACCAGCGGCGAGTTCACGATGGACTTGGCGATCCGGCGCGCCTCGGTGGCATTCGCGGCGCCACGCACCGTGGCGCGCAGCAGCTTCGTTGCGCCTTCCCCGTCGCGCGCGAGCATCTCCGTCATCCGAAGTGAGCCGGCCGTCAGCGCCGTGCGAAACTCGTCGCGGTCGATCGGGCCCGCCATGCCGTTGGCGAGGATCACGCAGGTGTCCGACGTGCTCGTGTCGGTATCGACCGACAGCATGTTGAAAGAGACGTCGACGACCTCGCGGAGGAGGCGATCGAGCTCCGCTGCCGGAATCGCCGCGTCGGTCATGATGTAGGACAGCATCGTCGCCATGTTCGGCTCGATCATCCCGGAGCCCTTGGCAACCCACGTGATGGTGGCGTCGCCCACACCGAGCGAGAGCGCCTTGGGATGCGAGTCGGTGGTCATGATGCCTTCGGCCCCTACGCGCGGGTCGTCGACGAGCTCCGCCGCGATCCCGTCCAGTCCGCGCTCGATTTTCTCGATCGGCAAGGGGACGCCAATGACACCCGTCGAGCTGACCAGCACACGATCCGGTGACGTGCCTAACGCCCTGGCCGCGGCGGTCGCCATGCGGTGCACGTGGGCGAGGCCACGTTCTCCCGTCGCGACGTTGCTCACCTTGCTGTTCACGACGATTGCACGGAGCACGCCCCGGCGAATGATCTCGCGGCCGACAATGACTGGCGCCCCCGGAAAGTGATTGCGGGTGAACACGGCCGCGGCAGCGGCATCGACCTCGCTCACGAACACGGCGAGGTCCTTGGCCGACGGCTTGAGGCCGACGTTGCGGCTGGCCGTGCGAAACCCGCGCGGAAACCGGGGTGGGTCGTGGAACATCGTGCGGGAAGAATACTGCGAACGACGCCCCGTTGCCTCCCTGCCATCTGGCCAGTCTCTCCTCCAGCCCTTTCATCTATACGAGCGGCAGATGCGCGCAGACGAATACGAGGACGACGGCGACGGAGGCGGCGACGCGCTTCCGGCAGAGGTTTTCGAGCAGGTCGCGCAGACCATCGTGGCCCAGATCCGGACGATGATCCAGCACCGTGCCCGGTATGAGCCGGTGAGCGCATCCGACTTCCCCGAGCGGGACACGAGCTTCTATGACGGCGTCGAGGGCGAGCTGACGGCCGTCGGCTTTCAGACGATCGGTGACTTCGAGGATGCCGCTCAGATCGTCACCGATCCTTCGAAGAAGTCCTTCGTGCGGTTCGCCCTTGGCGCCCACGGCGCCATCGGGGCGATGTGGTTCGAGGTGCCTGCCGAGGCCGACCCGCTCCGCTGCCTCGTCCTGCACAGCTGGCTCGCGAACGGCCCCGTCCTGGTGACCGCGCGTGGCACCATCGACAACGGTCTCCCCATGCCGCCGGAGCTCGCGGTCGAGCGAGTCGATGGCTCGGTCGATACCCGCTCGACCCTGCGGATGCACGGCGAGCGCGTGGCCGCATCGGGCAGGGCGCCGCTTCGACTCGCGAGCGCGGACGAGCTGTTCGATCGCTACGCCGACGACGAGCACCGGCTCTCCGAATATCGCGAGGCGCTGGGCCTCCACCTGTTCGAGCCCATGCTGCGCGCCATGCTGGGCGCGAATTTCGAGACCCAGGGCGAGCCCATTCTCGATGCCATCCAGCGACATCCGGAATGGTTGCGAGGCGAGATCAGCGCCGCGCCCGCTCCACTGCGCGTAGGCGTCGTGCGCGAGGAGGCGGCCGTCGATCGCGACCGCTTTCCGCACCTCGTCATTG
>JAICOJ010000113.1 GCA_025930755.1 Gemmatimonadaceae bacterium | reverse complement strand
CGATCGTTGATGAAGCGCGGCTTCGCCGTGAAGACCTGGAGCGCGGTCATCCCTGCCTTCTCGGCGCGGGCGACGGCCATGTGGATGCCGCCTTTGTCGATCGTGTGGGCTCCGAGGTAGGCCATGGCTCCTGGTCCAACGGCAGAGACGTCAGATGACAAAATTCGGAATTCAGAGACTACGTGCGCAGGGACCGTTCCATGGCGGGCGTCTGAATTCTGAATTCTGAATCCTGACCTCTGACGTCTCTGCCGGTCACACGGAGCCCGGCAGCCACGTCCGCACATCAACGCGCGACGCAAAGTGGAGACGGGTTGGATCTCCCGTGAGCGCGATCCCCGCCGCGGCTCCCATGGTGTTGCGCTCGATGTGCGCCGATGCCGGCTGCAAGGGCCAGGGCGGGTGAGCGATCTTCACGTGGAGAAGGCCGCGGCGCGACGTCGAGAACAGCTCGTAGCGCTCGACAAGGAAATGGTCGAGCGTACCCGGCGCGGCGCGGTACACCTGGCCCTCAGGCCGGTAGGTGGCGTCGAACACGGCCGGTGGCGCGCCTCGGTGCGTCCGCGCACTGTGATAGCCCACCGAGCCATCAGCGGCGACCTTCATTTCCATTCGCGCGTCGTAGTACGGCAGGTGCACCGCCCCGCGCGCGGCACGAACCGCGAGCGGGTTCGACGCATCGAGGCTGAAGAACCACACGCCAGCCCGGGTGCCCACACGGACGTAGGTGCGGACGTTGAGCTCGTGAAACGATGACATCCACGGCATGGCCGGCACCCCGCGCGGCCGCACGTTGCTCATGTGAAACGGGATGACACCGACCCACGCGTCGCCGTCGAACGTGTCCAGCGTGAGCGAGGGTGGCAGAAGCGAGCGCAGCGCGTCGGGCGCGACCGGCCAATGCGCGAACAGCAGATGCGTCCAGCGCTGGTGCATCACCCAGGGTGCCATTCCTAACGCAAGGCTCCGACCTGAACGCGCGCTCGTGCGGCTGGCGTCGCCCCACCAGTCGACCGTGGCTGCTCGAGCCAGGCGAGCGCAACCCGGCCGCCGCGGAGCGCGATCCTCGGCTCGCGCGCGGTTCCGCTCACGCGCACCACGCGGAGTCGCTCGGCGAAGGTATGCCCTGCCTGACGAGAGATCGCGACCCCCAACCGAGAGCCCCCGGAGCCGGGGTGCTCGTAGGCGACGAGCACGGTATCGCCCGCGCTGGCGATACTCGCGGTGGCCGGCTCGTCGCCGTAGAGCACGCCGATGGTCTGGTGCCAGATCGTTCCCTTTTCCATGGAGTGCGTGTACCAGACTCCGGCACCTTCGATCGGCTCGATGAAATAGGCGGCATGGACGTACGCGCCCGCGGAATCGGCGGTGAGCGCCGGCCGCGGTCGCGAGCAGCCGCGGCGTCCCCGATCGCGTCCGTCGGCGACAACCGGAGTGCTCCATGTCGATCCGCCGTCCGTCGAGCGCGTGACCATGAGGACGACGCTGCTATCGAAGCGCGCGAGGAACCATGCGGCATACCACTCCTCGCCCTGAGCGCGCGCCGCAACCACCGACGTCGCGCAGGCGGCCGGCGGCAGCACCACGGCAGGCACCGGCGGATCGATGAGACGTGGCGCAGCATTCTCGTCCACGATCAGCCGTGTGGTCGCGCCAATCGCGCCACCCAGGTCCTGCGCGGGCTGCCATTCGATCGGCTCCGGCGCGCATGCCGCGACGAGGAGGAGGGCGCCGAGGCACGAGGTGCGATTCCGCATTTCAGTCAGGCTCGCCTCGGTATGGAACCGCAGCAGCCGCGGAAGCACTGCCAACGGCAGCCGCAAATGAACGCGAATGGAATGGAGATGCGTCGCTGCGCGTGGAGGTTCAATGCGAGGTGAGGTCGCAAAGTCATGGGCGTACCCGCGGGCAACGGGATCTGCGGTTCCTCGACCCCGGCGCGCGAAAGCTATAACGCGACGAGCGGGAACGCGGTTGGCCCCACTCGCGGGCTCCTGTATCTTGAGACGGGCCGCCGAAGGCGGCCCACAACGCCGATCGTAGAGAGGCTTCGTCATGTCTGCACCCGTGGCCAACCCGCCCAAATCCCAGGCCGCCGCCGCACGCGAGCAGCAGGCGCCTGTTCCTGCAACGCCGTCGCAGCCCGTGGCACACGCCGGAGCGGGCCTCGTGGGCTTCAGCGGCAACCGTCGGGTTCCGAAACCGGTCAACGAGCCGGTGCGCATGTACGCGCCCGGGTCGCCCGAGCGCGCGGAGCTCAAGGCGCGCCTGTCCACGATGGCGGCGGAGCGCGTGGAAATTCCCATCATCATTGGCGGCAGGGAGATTCGCACCGGGGACCTCGGCCGCTCGGTAATGCCGCACGCCCACACGCACGTGCTCGCCGAGTATCACAAGGCGACGCCGAAGCACGCCGAGATGGCGATCGCGGCGGCGCGCGAGGCGTGGCGCGAGTGGTCCAACTGGCCGTGGGAGGATCGCGCCGCCGTGCTGCTCAAGGCGGCGGAGCTGCTGGCGACGACATGGCGCTCGACGCTCAACGCCGCGACGATGCTCGGCCAGTCGAAGACCGCGCATCAGGCGGAGATCGACGCGGCGTGCGAGCTCATCGACTTCTGGCGCTTCAACGCGCATTTCGCGCAGGAGCTGTACGACGAGCAGCCGATCAGCGACAAGAGCATGTGGAATCAGCTCGATTACCGCGCGCTCGAGGGATTCGTCTACGCGGTGACGCCGTTCAACTTCACCGCCATTGGCGGGAATCTCCCGACGTCGGCCGCGCTCATGGGCAACACCGTGCTCTGGAAGCCGGCGAGCAGCGCGATGCTGAGCGCCTACTACATCATGCGGCTGCTCGAGGAGGCGGGGCTTCCGCCGGGCGTCATCAACTTTCTCCCTGGGGATCCGGCGCCGATCACCGATGCGGTGCTCGCGAGTCCCGAGCTGGCAGGCGTGCATTTCACGGGCAGCACCGGCGTGTTCAACAGCATCTGGCGCACGATCGGGCAGAACATCGGCAACTACAAATCGTATCCGCGAATCGTCGGCGAGACCGGAGGGAAGGATTTCATCGTCGCGCACCCCTCGGCGGATGCGCGCGCGCTTTCCGTCGCCATCGCGCGCGGGGCATACGAATACCAGGGACAGAAGTGCTCGGCGGCCAGCCGCATCTACATCCCGGAGTCGCTGTGGCCGGAGGTGAAGGAGCGCACGGTGGCGATGATGCGCGAGATGCGGGTGGGCGATGTGCGCGACTTCAGGAACTTCATGGGCGCGGTGATCGACCAGAAAGCGTTCACGAAGATCGGCGAGTATCTCGACGACGCGAAGCGAAACGCCACCGTCGTGCAGGGCGGCGTGACCCGCGGGGATGATGGGTACTTCATCGAGCCGACGCTCATCGAGACCAAGGACCCCGGATATCGCCTGCTGTGTGAGGAGATTTTCGGCCCTGTCGTGACCGCCTACGTCTACCCGGATGCGAAGTGGGAGGAGACGCTGCGGATGGTGGACCGCACATCGCCCTATGCACTCACCGGCGCGATCTTCTCGCGTGACCGCGCCGCCGTGCGACAGGCTTCGGTCGCGCTGCGCAACGCCGCGGGCAACTTCTACATCAACGACAAGCCGACGGGCGCCGTCGTCGGCCAGCAGCCCTTCGGTGGCGCGAGAGCGTCGGGGACCAACGACAAGGCAGGATCGAAGCTGAACCTCGTGCGCTGGGTGAGCGCGAGGACGGTGAAGGAGACGTTCTCTCCGCCGACGGAGTTCACCTATCCGTTTCTGGCGGAGGAGTAGGACGAGGGGTCAGGAGTTCGGGGCAGGGCTCCTGACTCCTACTCGACCTTGTGCTCTCCCGTCCGCAGCGTCTGCGTAACCCGGTGGTGCGCGGCGGTCACGGCGACGGCGCGAAGATCCGAGGTCCACAAGCACACGCGGTCGCGGCCGGCATCCTTCGCCGCGTAGAGCGCTTCGTCGGCGCGCGAGTGCAGATCGTGCGCGATGTTGGCGTCGGGTGCACGATCGGCCACCACCCCGAGGCTCACCGTGATCCGGTGGCGTCCGCGTACCGACGGGAACCGATGCGACGCAACCGCCTCGCGCACGCGCATCGCCAGGTGGAACGCGCCGTCCGCCTCGGTGTCAGGAAGCAGAATCGCGAACTCGTCACCGCCGGTCCGCGCGACGAGATCACCGGTGCGCGCGACCTCCCGCAGCAACGATCCGAGATCGCGTACGACGCCATCGCCGGCGAGATGTCCGTACGAGTCGTTGATCTCCTTGAACATGTCGACGTCGACGGCGATGAGCGCGATGTTCGTCCCCTGCCGGGCCGCGCGCGCGATCTCGCGCTTGAACTGCTGCTCGAATCCGCGCCGGTTGAGACATCCGCTGAGCGGATCGGTCAGCACCATCTGGGCGAGCTGCGTGCGAAGCCGGTTGTACGAGCGGCCGAGGTGCGTAATGCTGTCCGGGCGCCGGTCCGCCTCGACGTCGTACGTCGCCGCGAAATCACCCTCCTCCGCGTTCTCGAACAGCCGCGCAAGGCGCGCGAGCCTGCTCTTGAAGGTGCCGTATTGAAACACGAACGATCCCGCGGCGAGGATGAACACCGCCAGCGACGACATCTCGTGCACCCATTGCAGCTGCGCACCCTGATCGAGGGCGAACATCACCATCGCGAGGTACAGCACCGACATCAGGACCAGCGAGCTCACGGCGAGCCGGCGGCCGAAGTGGAACTCGGTGAGGTGCAGGATGATCAACGCGACGAGCAGCGTGCGCGCGTAGTGGTGGGGCGGGACGGCGAGGAACACGGCGCCGAAGAGGAACAGGATGTCCGCCGCCACGACCGCCCCGATCACCCAGTCGCGCGCGCCCCCCCGCTGCCTGACGAGTGCACTGACGGCGAGCACGACGATCGCGTAGAGCGCCGCGAGCACGGCGAGGTTGCCCAGCGGGACGGGCGATGCATTGAGCACCTGGATACCGACGGCAACCGCCTGCGCCAATCCGAGCAATGCCAGGCGGATCGTGCTTTGCCACAGCAGGATCTCTCCGTTCGCCTGCTCTTCCGCCGTGACGCGCTCGGTCCGCCTCGACGCGACAGGCGTCAGGTGCGGAATGCGCGGGGCGGATTGGCTGACCGCGCGCGGCATCGCGCGCAAGGCAGTGGGTGTCGGCGTCTTCGACATCCAGGAGCAGTGAATGAGAACGCGCTCGACGTCGCGGACGCATCCGGACGTCGAGCCGCAGCGGAGTGCACGGCGGGAAACGGCACACAGTCGTGCCACTGGAATGACGCTCCAAGGTCTTGCAGCGCAACGCGTTGGAAAGCCGTGCCACGACTACGCCTGTTCGCGTCTGCGCCAGGGAATTCCCGGCGCGAGCGTCACCGCGGAAGGTGGCCTGCTTTCTGCGCTTTCACGGCTGGTGAGCATCAGTGAACAACAAGTATCCCTGCGACTTACGCGTCGCGCCCGCTGACCCCGCAGCTAACCTCGATGTCCCAGCCATTCTCTGGCGCCACCGACCTCGCGCCGGATCTTCGCCCAGACGACCTTCGCGTAACACGCATTCGCGCCCTGCGGGGGCCGAACTACTGGCGCCTCGCCCCGGTGATTGCATGCGACGTCGCCCTCGGGGGACTCGAGCACGTCACCTCCGCCGACCTCCCCGACTTCATCGAGCGGCTGACGCGCCTTCTCCCGTCGCTGCACGAGCACGAGTGCTCTCGCGGCGTAGCGGGCGGCTTCCTCGAGCGCCTGCGCGAAGGCACGCACCTGCCCCACATCCTCGAGCACGTTGCGCTCGAGCTCCAGGTGCTGGCCGGGAGCGATGTCGGGTTCGGACGCGTCGTCCCGTCGGGCGACGCCGGCGTGTGGTGGGTGATCGTCGCCTACGAGGAAGAGGAGGTCGGGTTGCGGGCCGTTCGGGAGGCCGTGCGCCTGCTCAAGGCGTGCATTGCCGGCGAGCACGTCGACATGCAGCGGCTCATCCCGGAGCTGCAGTCGCTGTGGCAGCAGGTTCGCCTGGGGCCGTCCACGGGGGCGATCGTCGAAGAAGCACGGCGGCGCGGCATACCCGTTAGGCGCCTCAACTCCCGGTCGCTGGTGCAGCTCGGGCTCGGAAAGAACCTGCGGCGCATTCAGGCAACCATGGCCGACAGCACGAGCTCGATCGCGGTCGAGATCGCCCAGAACAAGGACGAGACCAAGCGTGTGCTCGAGTCGATCGGATTGCCGGTGCCGATCGGCGACGTGGCCAGCGATGTCGAGGAGGCGGTGGACATCGCGATGCGAATCGGCTATCCGGTGATCCTCAAGCCCCTCGACGCCAGCCACGGACGCGGCATCTCCCCCCGTCTCGACGACGAGGAGGCGGTGCGCGCGGCGTGGCGACAGCCGCATGAAGTGTCGGACGCCGTCGTCGTCGAGCGCTACGTGGAAGGCACCGACCATCGCGTGCTGGTCGTGAATGGCAAAGTCGTCGCGGTGGCGGAGCGCGTTCCCGCGCGGGTCATCGGGGATGGGACGCAGACGATCCGCGAGCTCATCGAGATCGAGAACCGCGACCCGCGGCGCGGCGTCGGTCACACGAAGATTCTCACCCGGTTGCCGGTCGACGATCTCACCGAGTCGTACCTGGCCGAGCGCGCGTACACGCTCGACTCCGTGCCGGCGAAGGGCGAGATCGTCGCGCTGCGGCCGACCGCCAATCTTTCGACGGGCGGCACCTCGATCGATCGTACCGACGAGATCCACCCCGACAATGCCACGGCGTGCGAGATGGCGGCGGGCGCCGTCGGCCTCGATGTCGCGGGCATCGACGTGATGACGGCCGACATCTCCGTGCCCTTCCGCGACAACGGCGCCGTCATCATCGAGGTGAACGCGGCGCCCGGCATCCGCATGCACACGCACCCCGCCGAAGGGCAGTCCCGCAACGTGGCGGCGCCGATGCTCGACATGCTGTATCCCCCGGGGAGCGAGTGCACGATTCCCGTCATCGCGGTCACCGGAACGAATGGCAAAACGACCACGGTGCGGCTGATTGCGCACCTCTTTCGCCATACCGACCGGACGGTGGGCCTGACGACCACCGACGGCGTGTACCTGAACAACCGCCTCGTCATGGAGGGCGACATGACGGGGCCGTTCTCCGCCAACATCATCCTCTCCAACGCATCGGTCGACGTCGCGGTGCTCGAGACGGCGCGCGGCGGGATTCTCCGCGCGGGCCTGGGCTTCGACGAGTGCGACGTCGGCGTGGTCCTCAACGTCAGCGCCGACCATCTCGGCTTGCGCGGTATTCATACGCTCGAGCAGCTGGCGGAGGTCAAGAGCGTCATCGCCGCCGTCGTCAAGCGGGAAGGGCATGCGATTCTCAACGCCGACGACCCGCTCGTCTACGCCATGCGCGATCGCTCGCCGGGTGATGTCGTGCTCTTCTCGACCACCGACGAAAGCGGAAACCCTGCCGTCGCCGACCACATCGGCCGCAACGGAATCGCGGCGCTGATCGAAAACGATACCTTCGTCATTCGGCGGGGACGTCTGCGCATTCCGATCGCCGCCGTGCGCGACGTGCCCTTGATGATGGGCGGAGCCGCGCGATTCCAGCGGGGCAACATCCTCGCGGCGATAGCGACGGCATACGTGCAGGGCGTCCGCTACGACGACATTCGCGCCGGGCTGCTGTCGTTCTTCCCGTCGCCCTCGATGACACCGGGCCGGCTCAATCTGATCCGGATCAATGGGGCAAAGCTGCTCATCGACTACGCGCATAACGCGGCGGCCGTCGAGGGGCTGATGGAGCTCGTGCGGCAGCTGCCCGCACGCAGGCGCATCGGGGTGCTGGCGGCTCCCGGGGACCGCCGAGACGAGGACATCCGCGCGGTGGGGCGTCTCGCTGGATCGCTCGATCACGTCGTCGTCAAGGAAGACGATGACCGGCGCGGCCGCGAGCCCGGCGAGGTGGCATCCCTCCTCATCGAGGGGCTGCGCGAGGGTGGCGTGTCCGACGAGCGCGTGGAGATCGTGCACTCCGAGATCGAGGCTGTGGATCGCGCCGTATCGCTGCTCGGCGCCAACGATCTGGCGGTCGTGCTCGCGGACGATGTGAGAGGCGTCCTCGAGCACGTTCGCGCGCTGGGAGGCGTGAAGACCTCATGACCGAGCTCGTTCCCGCGACGGAGATCCAGCTGACCGGCCTGCACTCGCTCCGCGGCGCGAACTTCTGGTCGCAGCGCCCGGTCACGCGCCTGGATCTCATCGTCGGACGCTATGACGAAGTCTCCTCGGCGGATGTGCCGGGCGTGCTCGCATCGCTGCGCAGCGCCATGCCCGGCCTCATCGAGCACCGTTGCAGTATCGGCCAGCGCGGGGGATTTCTTCAGCGGCTCGCGCGCGGGACGTACGCTCCCCACATCATCGAGCACGTGGCGCTCGAGCTTCAGGTCATGGCCGGCCTCGAGGTGGGGTACGGGAAGACGCGCGGCGGCGACGTGCCCGGCGAATACACGGTGGTCTTCGAGCATCATCACGAGCAAGCCGGCCTCCGCGCGGGAGCGTTGGCGCTCGAGATCGTGCAGCGTGCGTTTGCCGGGACGCTCGACGGGGTCGACTACGCGGTGCGTGAGCTGACCGCGCTCCTCGCCACGCCCGACGCCCCGCCCCTCCGGCAGCGTGTATTCTGCGGCATCACGGGAGGCGGTCCACGGCACGAGACGCGCGAAGAGATGGGGCGTCGTGGGCTCAGCGACGCCGAGCTGGTCGTCGACATCTCGCCATCGTATCTGCTCGAGGCGGGTCTGCCCTACTCGCGCTCGGAGATGGCGATCATTCTCGACGCCGATCTTACCGACGTGCCCGAGCGGTATCGCGACCCCGAGCGGGCGCAACGCCTGGTCGGCGTGCTCGCCGACGGTGTCCGTCGCGATGGCATCGTCATCGCGCCGGCCAAGGAATGGGAAATTCAGGATTACGCGCGGGAGCAATGCTGCCGCGTCGCGATCTTCGCTACCGACGACGACGTCACTCTGCGCGATCAACGCGTGGCGTGTGCCGTCGCACTCGTCCGGGACGCGCGCATCGTTCTCCAAACCTACGAGCGCACGGTGGACGGCGGCCCAGTCCGCGACGGGGTTGCGATCGCGGCCCAGGTGGCCGCTGCACTCGCCCTGTTCACGGCGGACGCGCTGGATCACGCGGCGACGCAGGTCGCGACGGCATGACCACGGCGCGTCTCCCTCAGGAGCGAGTGGAGCAGCGATCCTCCCGGCACGACGATCGCAAGGCGGGCACGCTCATTCTCATCGGCGGAGCGCTGGACCCCAAGGGGCCGGCGATGGACGTCTTCCTCGAAGGATGCAACGCGCGCGAAGGCGGCAAGATCGTCGGCTTCACCACCGCGTCCACCGATCCCGTTGCCTCCGCCATCGCGTGGAAGGACGCGTTTGCCGAGGCCGGCGCGACCAACGTCGAGATTCCGATCATCGATCGCCGTGCGCGCGCGCAGGACACACGCACCGCGCAGATGGTGCTCGACGCGCAAGGGATCTTTCTTGGCGGCGGCGATCAGGTGCACCTCGTGGCCACGCTCAGCGGCTCACGGGTCGGGCGCGCCATCAAGGAAGCCTTCGCGAACGGCGCCATCGTCTGCGGAACGAGCGCCGGCGCGGCGGCACTGTCGGAGACGATGCTCGCCGGGGGCGAGATCGATGACGAAGGGCAGGAAGTGCCGCTCTACCTCGGCCCCGGATTCGGCTTGTTAGGCTTTTCCGCGCTCATCGACACCCATTTCTCGAAGCGCGGCCGCCTGCAGCGACTCTTCCGCCGCGTCGCCGAGAACCCGGAGCTGATGGGCCTCGGCATCGACGAAGACACCGCGCTCGTCGTGCGTGGGCACCTCGGCGAAGTCGTCGGCAACGGCTCGGTCTACTTCGTCGACGGTCGGGGAGTCCGGTTCGACAACGCGGAGGAGGCGCAGAAAGGCGCGCCGCTGACGCTGAGCTATCTCCGGGTCGGCATCGTCGGGGCCGGATATCCGTTCGACCTGCGCGAGCGGGAGCTCGAGATACTGCTGCGGCGGGACGGTGACGAAACGCCCTCCGTCAAGGGGACGGGCGTCATCGGTGAACGCATACGCGAACCCACGACGGAGGACTGACCATGGCACCGCGAAAGGGGGCACTGAAGGACACACTGCTCACGACCACACTCAACGACCTGCTTCAGACGGACGTCGACGCGATCTCGGCGTACTCTCTCGTCATTCGGCAGCTGGAGAGCAAGGTCAGAAAGGAAATCGTGAGGCGGTATCAGACCGACCATCGACGCCACGTGCGCGAGCTGAAGCGACTCATTCAGGCGCATGGAGGAGCGGCGATCGCCGTCTCGCACATGCCGACCGGGCCCTTCAAGCTCGCGATGCAGGCGATGGGGTCCGCGGGAGGAGACCGCGCCGTCCTGCTCGCCTTCAAGGCCAACGAACGCCAGGGCCGCGATAAATACCGTCGCGCCGCGGCGACCCGCGGATTGCCGAGAGACGTCGCGCGCGTGCTCAAGCGCGCTTCGCGCGACGAGGAGCGCCATTACCAGTGGGCCGAGAAGCAGCTCCAGCAGCTGCATGCCGGGCGTCGCACCGCGGTCGGAAAGGCGGCGGGCATCATGGAAGTGGCGAACGCGCGAACCGTCGACGCGATCGAGGAGATCGAGAAGCCGATCATGACGGTTCTCGAGGCAACGCGGCGGGGCGTGCGCGCGGCAGCGAAGCACCCCCTGCGAACCGCCGCCATCGCCGCCGCGGTCACGACCGCTGCGGGCGCCGCGGTGGCCTTGCGCGGAAGCCGCCGTCGCTAGGCGTGTGCTACGAGCATGCGCGCAGCAGGAGATTGAGCACGACCGTCGCGAGCACCGACAGGACGATACTCGCTACGCATCCCCAGCTGCGAACGCGAATCACGGAACCTCAGGCGACCGGATGACCCTGGGCTGACCGAGCCGGTCAGCCCAGGACCATCGGTTGTGTGACTAGGGCCTGGTCGTCGGCCGCGGATCGACGCGGTGAACGTGGTCGGGCTCGCGGCGGCGCAGGCCGAGCAGTCCGGCGAGGCCGAGCAATCCAAGCCATCCCAGGTCCATTCCATCGTCGTCGTCGTCGGCGGCGGCGGTAGCAACCTGACCGCCGCTCTGGGCCATCGTCTGTCCCGTATCGCCAGTGGTCTGAGCGTGCCCCTGCGCCGGTGCCGACAGGAGCGTCAACAGGGCCGCCAGCACGATCCCACCAATGCCGCGACGAAAAACATTGTACGTCATGGTACCATCCTCCGAGTGAGCGTTCGTCGAGCGAGACCGCTCACTGTACAGTACCCGTGCCACGACCCTCGCTAGGCGCGCATTGGATGACGTGCGACCCGTTATGCACATCGACGCGACGGGTGCACGCCAATGGCACAAGCAATGCCTCGACGACCCTGCGTCTCATTTCAAGCGAGGCGTCGGTGGGCGAACCACATCGGGTCGGTTCGATAGAGGTCGATCAGGATCTCGACCACGCACGCTCGTTGTGGCGCGTACAGCGAGCGGGCTGGATAGTGATGCTGCTGATCCTGGTCGGTGCTGCACTCGGCCTCTTCGGCCACGGACCGCTGGCCGATGCACAGGCGCGGGCGGAGGGTCT
>JAICOJ010000235.1 GCA_025930755.1 Gemmatimonadaceae bacterium | reverse complement strand
GGCGCGCTGCACGCGCACGCGGGCGATCTCGAGGGGGCGCGACGGCTCGCGCGCATCAACATCGCCGCGTTCGAGCGCGCGGGCGCCGCGTACATCGCGGTGAACGCCGCGGGATGTGGCGCGATGATGAAGGAGTACGGGCACCTCCTGGCCGACGATCCGGAGTGGGCGGAGCGCGCCGCCGCGGTGAGCGCGAGGGTGCGCGACGCCACCGAGCTGCTCGCCGATGCCGGCCCGGCGCCTGGCGCGCCGTTGCCCCTGACGGTGACCTACGACGCGCCCTGTCACCTGCTGCACGCTCAGCGGCTCATTCGGCCACCGCTGGCGGTGCTCGGCGCCATTCCGGATCTCGAGATCGTTCAGCTGACCGACTCGGATCAGTGCTGCGGCGCGGCGGGCATCTACAACCTCCTGGAGCCCGAAGTGTCGGGGCTCGTGCTCGAGCCGAAGCTCGCCCACATCGGCGCCACCGGGGCGGCGCTCGTCGCCACCGGCAATCCCGGCTGCCAGATGCAGATCGGCGCGGGAATGCTGCGCACCCGAACAGGTCGCGGCACCGTGCACCCGATCGATCTCCTGGACGCATCCTATTCCCGGCTGTAACTCGCCTGGGTGGGTACATTCGCATAGATTGCGAACTGCGAACTGCGAACTGCGAACAGCTGCCACTTGCGGCATCTCCCGGCACATGGAAGCTCCAACGAGAATGAAGGTCGATCTTCTTTCACTGACGCGATTCCACGTTCGCCGACGGTACTCTCACGGATGGCTGTTGTTCGCAGTCCGCGGTTCGCAGCTCGCGGTAGGTTTCAGAGCGTGACAACTCCAGTCAGCGGGGGCACGGCGACGGCAGACATCGGCGGACAGACCGTCGTGCTGCATTACGGCGACGCCGCGGAGGAGTACGCGGCGCTCCGTTCCGGTGCGATGCTCGTCGATCGCAGCGCGCGCGGACGGTTGCGCATCGGGGGGCCGAAGGCGAACGAGCTGGTCACCGGGCTGGTGACCAACGACGTGAGCGCGCTCATGCCGGGCCAGGGTTGCTACGCCGCCGCGCTCACGCCGAAGGGAAAGATCGTCGCCGACCTGCGCATCTTCGCGTTGCGCGACTCGCTCCTCATCGATTCGCCACCGCGCGCGCGCGAAGGCTGGATGGCGATGGTGCGGAAGTACATCAATCCGCGTATCGCGCGCTTCGATGACGAGTCCGCCACCACGCGCCAGCTCGGGATCTTCGGCGCCCGCGCGCGCACGGCGCTCGCGACCGCCACCGGGCTCGACGTGGCGCAGCTCGGCGCGCTCCCGCGCTATGGCCATGTCGCCCTCGACCTGCCCGCCGGCGCCATCATCGCGCGCGTGCCCGAGCTCGAGCTCGAGGGCTACGAGATCATCGTCCCCGAGTCGGCGTTCGAGCCACTCTGGGAGCGACTGCTCACGGAGGGTGCGACGCCGGCCGGACTCGCCGCGTGGGACATCGCGCGCATCGAGGCCGGTCGTCCCGAGTGGGGCATCGACATCGACGACTCCACCATCCCGCAGGAAGCGAATTTCGACGAGCTGCATGCCATCTCGTACACGAAAGGCTGCTACGTCGGACAGGAGACGGTGGCGCGAGTCCACTTCCGCGGTCACGTCAACCGGATTCTGCGGGGACTGATGATTCCGCAGGGCCCCGTCGTCCGCGGCGCTCCGCTCGCCGATGCGCAGGGGAAGCCAGTCGGCGAGGTGCGCAGCACCGCGCTCTCGCCTCGGCTCGGCCCCATCGCGCTGGCGATGGTTCGTCGCGAGGTCGAGCCGGGCGCGACGATCGAGGTGATCGTCGAGCCGGATGGCGCGCAGCGTGTCGCCGTTCCCGCACAGGTGGTTCGTCTCCCCTTCCCCATCGCGTGAGGCGAGCGCTCGTCACCGGCGCGACGGGGCTCGTGGGGTCGTACATCGTCGAGCGGTTGCATGCGGATGGGTGGAGCGTTCGCGCACTCGTACGCGACGCCGCGCGGGCCAGCTGGCTTCAGCCGTTAGGTGCGGAGCTGTTCGTCGGCGATGTGCTCGATGCCGGCGCCTTCACCCGCGCGGCCGCCTCCTGCGACGTGATCTTTCACTGCGCGGCGGCGATTCTTCCCGAGCGCGCGGAGTGGGAATCGTATCGCGCCACCAACCTCGACGGCACACAGAACGCGATCGCCGCCGCGCGTGCGGTGGGAGCACGTCTGCTCCACGTTTCGAGCGTCGCCGTGTACGGGGGCGCGACCCGCTATCGCGACACTCCCACCGACGAAAGCGTCGAGCTGCCACCCCTCCCTGAGACGGCGTTCTACGCGCGCTCGAAGCGCGAGTCGGAAGCGATGGTGCTCGAGGCACACCAGCGCGGTGAGATCTGGGCCTGCGCCGTGCGCCCCGACGTGATCTACGGCAAGCGGGACCGGCAGTTCGTCCCCCGGATCGGCAAGGTGATCGCGCGAGGATTCTTCCCCCTGCTGGATGGCGGCCGCTCGACCCTCGCCATCGTGCACGCGGGGAACGTGGCCGACGGCGCGGTGCGCGCGGTCGGCACCGACATCGCCGGCGGCAAGGCGTACAACCTCGCCAATGATTACGATGTCACGGTGCGTGAGTTCGTGCGTCTGGCGGCACAGGGGCTCGGGCGACGCGTCGTGCTCGTGCCCGTACCAATGATCCTGGCGAAGACCGTGTTCAAGCTGATGACCATCCTGATCGGCGTGGCGCGACGAGGGGCGGCGCTTTCACAAGCGGGGGGTGCCGTGGCGTTCGTATCGCGCAGCAACCCCTTCTCCTCCGACCGCGCCAGGCGTGAGCTGGGCTGGGCTCCCCCGGTGCGGCCCGAGGTCGGCATTCCGGAGGCCTTTCGCTCGTGGGCCGAACAACGGGCATGACGACGAGCACGACGGTCGAGCGCACCGCGCTCAAGGAGTGGGCGGTGCTGTGCGATGCCATGGCGCGCGGCGACATCGTCGCCATGGTGCGCAAGGGAGGCATCCGCGAGCAGCGCTCGGGCTTCGCCGTGCGGCACGACCGATTCCTTCTCTACCCGACCTACTTTCACGCCCGTGAGAGCGAGCTCGCCCCTCGCTTTCGCGAAACGCTCGCCAGCGCCGATACGGCCCAGCCTCCCTCGGGCGTGGTGAGACTCTCGCTCGTGGCCGACGTCGCCGCGGTGTGGCGCGTGGACGATCTCGACGCGCTCCGCGCCATCGAGCTCGAGCACGGGCTGGCGTGGTCGACGGTGGAGTCGCGCTTCACCTATCGAGGCGTGCCGGGGGTGCAGGTCGTCGCCGTGCGCGTCTCCGGGCTGCCCGCGGCGGCCGAGCTGCCGGAGGTGCGTCGTTACACGGGGTGTGTG
>JAICOJ010000034.1 GCA_025930755.1 Gemmatimonadaceae bacterium | reverse complement strand
GGTCCGAATTGGCGCTACCGTTTGCGAGCGGAGGTCGATACGTTAGGCGACGGGTTGCGGGCGGTCCGCGCCCCGGAGTGGCTTCACTGTCGGAGAGGACCGATGCGAGTGGTACGACGTCTCGAACGTGTGATGCTTTGTCTCGCCGCCGCGGCGGCGGCCGGCTGCGGAGATTCCAGCACAGGGCCGCAGGGACCACCGCCCAATTCCGTACGGCTCGAGAGCGATGCCGGCGACTTCATTGGACAGGGCAGGAGCTACAACTATACGAGCGCCAACGCGGTCATCAGCGTTACCGCCACCGGCGGGCTGCTGACCGTCAGTATCAGTGGAGACGAGACGTGGCACGGCGAGTTTCAGATGCCGAGCGCTGCGACTCGAATCGTGCCCGGGACGTACGCCAATCTCGAGCGCTTCCCATTTCATGACCCGGCCGAGGGAGGTTTGAGCTGGTCAGGCGAGGGACGCGGCTGCAACACTCTCGTAGGCTCCTTCACCGTGGACAGCGTTCGCTACTCCGGTGACACGCTCACCGCCGTCGACCTGCGCTTCGAGCAGCACTGTGAGGGAGGTGGTCCCGCGCTCGAAGGGACGGTGGACTGGAGGCGCGACGATGGCACGCGTCCGCCAGGACCGGCGGCGATTCCGGGAAATCTCTGGCGGCCACCTGGTGGCTCGACGCCGGCCAACGGGAACTTCGCCTATCTCCAGAGCGATGCCGGCGACTACATCGGTCAAGGATCGACATACACCTACACGCCGGCCAACGCGGCCATCGCCGTGAGCAGCAGCGGCGGTCGCCTCACGATTTCCGTTGATGGAGCGCAGGATTGGGTGGCGGATTTCCAGACGATGAATACGATCAGTCGGCTGCAAGCCGGCTACTATCCCGATCTGAGCCGTTTTCCCTTCCACAATCCGGCGAAGGGTGGTTTCAGCTGGTCCGGCGAGGGGCGCGGCTGCAACACGCTCACGGGTTGGGTCGCCATCGATCGCGCCACGTACTCGGGGAATACGCTGACGGGACTCGAGATGCGGTTCGAGCAGCATTGCGAGGGTGTCACGCCGGCGCTGCGCGGTGCCATTCGCTGGAATGCATGAGGGGCGTGACCGCCCCGGGCGGTCGCAGGGTCAGTAGCGTCGGAACATCATTTGACGCTGACTCCTGCGATGACGCTATGACGCGATCACTCCCTCGCTTCCTCGGCTTGCTCGGACTCGCGACCATCCTCGGCTGCGGAAGCTCGTCGCTTGCCCCGCCGTCTCCGTGCGACACTGAGCTCTGCGACGTCACCGGCCGGGTGACGTGGATGTCCTTCGAGGGCGGATTCTTCGCCATTCGCGGCGACGACAATGTGCTGTACGACACGCACGATTTGCCGGCGGGGTTCCGCGAGGATGGGCTTCGGGTCTCCGCCACGCTGCGGCGCCGTCTCGATCTGGGGTGCATTCACATGGCCGGCACCATCGCCGACGTGCAGACCATCCGCCGGCTGTAGCGCCGCGCAGGATTGGTTTCCTAACGAGACTAAAACGGTGCGCGTCGGCTGCTTCGGGCGCCGGCGCGCATTCGGTCCGCATCCTGCGAGGCGGTTAGGCGATTCGTGTCACGCCTAACGTTCACAGGATCCCGCGACATGCCGCTGCAATACGAGAATCTCGACCCGACCACGCGTCGCCACGCGCTCGCCGAGCTCGATCAGGACCTCGCGAGTGGGGACTTCCACGCCTCCGAACGTCTGCGCCCCACCGCGATCGCCGAGTATCGACGCTATCTCCACGAGGCCGTTCGGTACTACGACGATCGCTGGCTCGAAGAGCACGCATCCGACCTGCTGGTCGATTTCGAGCATCGCCGCACCCGCAGCGGCGGACAGACGACGGCGAAGCTTCCCGACATGGCCGCGCGCATGCTCGCCGAGGGAGACTTCAATCGCTACTACATGCGCGGCCTGGCGCGCCGCGCGATCGAGGAGGGGCGTCAGAGCGTCGAGGTCTACCGGGCCCGGCTCTCCATGGAGCCGCGCACCGAATCGGCGCAGCTGGAGGGTGCCCGCCTGCGCGCCGACGATGTGCTGCGGTATCTGCGTGGCGAACCGGCTACCGATTCCTCCGTCACGGCCCTCGGAAGGGTGAACTCGGGGTTGAGCATCCGCCTCGTGTAGAGGATGAGGCAGTCGAGGGTGTCGAGGCAATCGAGGTGATCGGGGTGAGACGTCCCGGGATCATCTCGACGACCTCGACACCCTCGATTTCCTTTCACTTGTGAGGGAGTCGTAAGGAAAGGAACCCACCACAGGGACGGGTGAAACAGCGTCACCCGCCCCTCGTAGTGAGGCCGCAGCCAGCAAAGCGTACCCACCTTTCCTCCGCGGAGTCCTCCCCATGCGGCGTATCCTGTTTGCCGCGCTCGGCCTGTTCCTCGCCACCGGCGCGAACACCGCCCTTGCTCAGCAAGGTCGCCCCACTGCCCCTCCACCGTCCGGCAACGGCGAGCTTCGTGGCATTGTCACGGCCGCCGAGGGCAGCGTGCCCTTGCAGCATGCCGGTGTCGCTGTCCGCAGCGCGAGTGACTCCGTGCTCGTCGCGGGTGCCATCACCGCGGAGAATGGCTCCTTCCAGATTCGCGGCTTGCGGCCGGGCGCGTACTTCATGAGAGTCACGCTCATCGGCTTCGGACCGCAGCGGAAGGACTTCACGATCACGCCGGCCGCGCCCACGTTCGACGCGGGCACGATCGCGATGGCGCGCGTCGCCGTCGCCCTCCAGGGCGTCGAGGTCACCGAGGATCGGCCGACGATGGTCATCGAGCCCGATCGCAACGCCTATCGAGCGAAGGACGTCGCGCCAGCGGCCGCCAACGCCAGCGAAGTCCTGGAGGCGGTTCCGTCGGTTCAGGTCGACGGCGAAGGCAAGGTGAGCCTGCGCGGCAACGAGAACGTCGCGATTCAGATCAATGGCCGTCCATCGCCGATTCGCGGCCCGCAGCTCGCCGCGTACCTCAAGGGCGTGCCGGCGAACATCATCGAGCGCATTGAGGTGGTCCCGAATCCGTCGGCCAAGTACGACCCGGAGGGAATGGCGGGCATCATCAACATCGTCCTCAAGGCAGACACCGACCTCGGGCTCAGCGCCGGGTTGAGCAGCAGCATAGCGGAGACCGATCGCTACAACGCGTCCGGCAACGTCGGCTACCAGAGCGGGCCACTGTCGCTCATGTCGAACCTCGGCGTCTATTCGGACGACCGTGAGATCGAGGGCATCAACGAGCGTGAGCGCTTCGATGCGCTCGAGTCGCTCGTCTCGGTCACCAACCAGGACATCGGCGGTCGCACCGGCGGCAAGGGCCAGAACCTGAACACCACCGTCGACTACAAGCTGTCGCAGAAGACCACCCTCTCGAACGTGCTGTCGATCAACCGCCGTCACGGGGGTGACACCCAGACGAGCCGGTACACCGAGCTCGACGAGACGCGCTCGCCGGTGGACTACTACAGCCGGCCGCGCAACACCGACACCCGCGGATTCATGGTCGATTACACCATGGCGCTGAAGCGCGTCATGGAGCCGCGCAAGCACGAGCTGGCCACCGAGGTGCGCTTCAACCGCTCACATGATGAGGACGGCTCGGTGTTCTGGAAGCAGCCCCTCAGCAGCTCGGGCAGCCCGACGACCTTCCCGGTCGAGGGGGAGAACAACTTCACCGACGCCATCACCAGGCAGCTCACGGCGCAGGCCGACTACACGCGGTCGTTTGGCGCGGCCTACAAGCTCGAGACCGGATACAAGGGGAATGCGCGCTGGCTCGATCGTGACTTCCTCGTCGAGACGGACTCGTTAGGAGAAGGCAGCTGGACGCGCAGCGACCTGAGCAACGCCTTCGAGTTCGACGAGACGGTGCACGCCGCCTACGGCGTGCTGAGCCGGAACGCCGGCAAGGTGCAGCTCCAGGCCGGGCTGCGCGCCGAACACGCAAGCCGGAACTTCCAGCTGGTCGATGCGGCCCAGGAGTTTCCCTATGACTACGGCAGCCTCTTTCCGAGCGGCGTGATCATGTACAACCCGAGCGAGGCGACGCAGCTCAAGGTGAGCTACTCCCGCCGCATTCGTCGCCCGGGCACGCAGGAGCTGAATCCGTTCCCCGCGTTCTTCGATCTCCAGAACGTGTTCATCGGCAATCCGGAGCTCAACCCGGAGTACACGGACGCGATCGAGCTCGGTGTGAGCCGCACCGGCAAGCTCGGGTCGATTCAGCTCTCGCCATTCTACCGGTACACCACCGACATCATCCGCGTCAACATCAACACGGCCGACACCGTGAATCAGCGCGAAGTGACGTCGATCTCGTTCGAGAATCTCGCCACCAGCAACTCGTGGGGCGCGGACCTGAATGGCTCGATTCGCCTCGGACAGAAATTCAACGGATTCACCAGCTTCAACCTCTTCAAGCAGGTGACGGACGGCGGTTCGGAGTCGGCTGTCGGATCGAGCGCGGTCACATGGTCGGCGCGCTTCAACGGCACGTCGCAGATCACCCCGACCTTCAGCGTCCAGGCGAGCTATTTCTACCGCGCGCCGGTGAACATCGAGCGCGGCCGCTTCGAGGCCTTCCAGGGGATGCAGCTGTCGGTGCGGAAGAAGCTCAACGGTGACAAGGCAGTCGTCGGGCTGCGCGTCAACGACCCGTTCAACACCAACCGGCTCCGCGTCAACGTGGGCGACGACAACATCCAGCAGCTCACGGTGCGCAAGTTCGGCGTCCGGTCGGCGTGGCTGACGTTCCAGTTCAACTATGGACAGCCCCCGCGGATCCGGGAGCGTCCACCGGAGCAGCAGCCACCGAGCAGCACACCATTCCAATGAGCGGTGCGAAACGGCGGGACACCCCGCCGGACTGCTGAAGCGCGAAGGGCCTAGAGGCGCTGGGGTTTACTCTCCAGCGCCTTTAGCGCCTTTAGCGCTCCTGGCCGTTAGGCCCGCAACGGACGCGCGACGAGAATTCCCGTCGACCGCCGGATCGCCGCGACGTACTCCGGGAGCGTCGTCGACGTTACCTCCACCGCGCCGCCGGACAGAGGCGCGTGGAGCACGCGCAGCACTCCCTCGGCGTCGCGATAGGCGAACGCCGAGTGCGTGACATCCAGCCCCGGGATCGCCGTCGCGAACGCGAGCACATCCCCCGTGTCGATGCGATCGCTCACCTCGGGAATCCGGCTCGTCGGGATCACGCGGCGCGGCTGGTTGTCGAGGCTGCGCTCCATGGCGCCGATGCGCTCGAAGACGGTGTCGTTCGCGAGCGCCGGGTAGCTGGCGCGATGCTCCGTCATGAAGCGCAGGGGACGCGTGTCCTCCACGCCGCCGAGCTCCGGGCCGAGGTCGCGGAGGAGACCGCGGCGCGCGCCGTCGCTGATCCACTCGCTGAAGTAGTGCAGTCGCGATGTGTAGTCGCGTCGCTCGCCGCCCCGGTAGCGCATGCGCTCCATCTCGCGGCCAAAGCGTTCCCAGGTCGGCTCGGCGGGATCGTCGGCCACCCGCGTCACCGCCAGACACGATTCCACCAGTGAGACGCAGTCGAATCGCGTGAGCGACAGATACAGCGGCTCGATGCCGGTGGGGTCCCCGCCCGCCCGGATATATTCCTCGAGCGTGAACGCCACGTACGGCGTGCCGACGGCCAGCTCGCCGACCCGGGTCGCGGCGCGCCCGGTGGGCACGTCGCCGCGCGCCAGCTGCTCGGTGCGCAGCCGAGCCGCCCAGGTCGTTAGGCGGACCCGATCCTCATCGGGTGATGACGACGAGGCAGCAGCCTGTCCGGCGGGCCGGGGCTCGGGGCCGCATGCCGAGAGCGGTGCCGGCAGCGTGAGCGCCGCCATCGACGCCGCGGCGGCCTTGAGCATGTCTCGTCGCGAAAGTGAATCGTTCACGGGCGATGTCCGCGGGTGGTGGTCAGTGGCTCTGGAACGATTGATGATAATTCCGGGAGCGCGCGCACGCCTCCCGCATATCACACGAGTGCCCTCCGCCGCGGCCCGGAGCTTGAAGCGAACCGGTCAGCCATGACTCATATCCCCATTGTCGTCGCCATCGTCAACACGAATCCCGATCTGGTCCGAATTCTCCGGATGAGTCTCGAGAAGGCGGGGTTCGTGGTATTCGAGTTCCACATCGAGGACATCAAGCTCGGAGCCGCCGACGTCGATTCGCTTCTCCGCCAGCACGATCCCAAGGTCATCGTGTACGACCTGGCACCACCGTACGACATGAATTGGCGCTTTCTGGATCACCTGCGAACGTCCACCGGCTTCAAGGGCCGTCAGTTCGTGTTGACCTCGGTAAACGTCAGGCATGCCGAGGAGGTGGTGAGGGCCGACGAGTCGGTGTACGAGATCCTCGGGGAGGAGAAAGACATCGCCGAGGTCGTGCGCGCGGTGAAGGAGGCCAGCCGGGCTCGCCCCACGCGCTGACGGCCGCCGCGACGGCCCCGGTAGCACCAGTTCGCGACCGGCGTTGTCCTTCCTGGGCAAACAGGTTTCTACCTCGGTGCACGCGTTGAGCGAGTACCGATGAATCGCGACGCTACCCCCCCCCCGGGGGGTCCCGCGTCGAGCCGCCGGAGCCGCCTGCTCCGGCGGCTCTGTCGATTCGCCCCTCCCTCGTTCGACGGAGAGATGGAGGCCGCGATCCCGCGGCCGCCTCACGCTCACGGGAGAAGCCGATGCGATTGATGATCATTGTCAAAGGCAATCGGGACTCGGAGGCCGGCGTACCACCCGATCCCAGTCTCATGTCGGCGATGGCCGACTACCATGAAGAGCTCGCGAAGGCCGGGGTCCTGCTCGACGCCTCGGGGCTCCAGCCCACGTCGAAAGGTGCACGCATCAGATTTTCGGGCGGGCGGCGGAACTGGATCGACGGGCCTTTCACGGAATCGAAAGAGATCGTCGCCGGCTACACGCTCATTCAGGTGAAATCGAGGGAAGAGGGGGTCGAATGGGCGAAGCGCTTCCCCGCCCCCTTTGGCAATGACCAGGAATGCGAGATCGAGATCCGGCAGCTCTTCGAGCTGGACGACTTCGCTCCGAGCGAAGCCGTCGAGCGTTTTCGCGAGCTCGGCATTTCGTCGGAACGATAGCACGGCTCACCTCGTTTCCTCCTCCGTCGATTTCGGCCACCCTCACAGGTCACACGGCTACCAATCACAACAAGGAGAACTCCCGTGAAATTCCTGTCGATCTGGACGCCCGATCCGAAGACCGCGAACACCCCGCCGAGCCCGGAGTTCATGGAGGAGATGGGCAAGCTCGTGGAAAACGCCATGAAGTCCGGCGAGGTGCTCCTCACTGGCGGGCTGCTCCCCGCCTCTGAGGGTGGTGCGCGCGTCCGCTCCACCAACGGAAAGATCACCGTAATCGACGGGCCCTTTACCGAGTCGAAGGAGCTCATCGCCGGCTTCGCGATCCTTCAGGCGAAATCGAAGGAAGACGCGATCGAGAGTGCCAAGCGTTTCGTGAAGCTGGCGGGCGATGGCGAGAGCGAGATTCGCCAGATCATGGACTGAACGGCTGAGGCACTCGAGGTGGTCGAGGGGGTCGAGGAACGTCGTTCCCGCTGCTCGATACCTCGACGACGACCTCGCCCGGCCCGGGGCGTGTCGCGCTGGCCACGGAAATGCCTAAGAAGCATCCGTGTCCCTAGGGCGGGAGCGTTATGCGACTAGCGGAATTCATTCTGACGAACCGCGAGCCAATCCTGGCCGAATGGGAGGCCTTCGCGCGCACGTGCACGCCCGCCAGCGGGTCGATGGACATCACCGCGCTGCGAGATCATGCGAACGAAATGCTGACGGTGATCGCGACCGACCTGAAAACCTCGCAGGGTGCGCAGGCTCAGGCCGAGAAATCCAAGGGAAAAGCGGCCGATCTCGATCCCGCCGAGCGGACGGCCGCCGAGGAGCACGGATCTGGCCGGGCGGAGAGCGGCTTCACCGTGGAGCAGATGATCTCCGAGTACCGGGCGCTGCGTGCAAGCGTGGTTCGCCTCTGGACGAAGGTTCAGGGCGAGCTTGGACCCTCGGATATCGAGGACCTCACCCGCTTCAATGAAGCCATCGACCAATCCCTGGCCGAATCGATTACCCGGTACACGCAGGATCTGGATGAATCGAAGGAGATGTTCCTCGCGATCCTCGGTCATGACCTTCGAACGCCGATCGGCGCAGTGATCACGTCGGCGAAGTTCATGCTCGAGACACGCGAGCTGAAGGAGCCCTACTCGACGCTGACCGCGCGCATCGTCAGCAGCTCGACTCGCATGAATCACATGGTCGGGGCGCTGCTGGATTTCACCCGAAGCAGGCTCGGAGGCGGCATCCCCATCGCGCGCGACACCATCAGCATGGGGAAGGTCGTGCACGATGTCGTGAACGAGATCGCGGCGGCGAATCCGGATCGCACCATTCGCGTCGATGCGCGAGGGGGCCTGGAGGGGCGATGGGACTGCGCCCGAATCAGCCAGGTCCTGACCAACCTCATCGGCAATGCAGTCGAGCATGGAGCCACGACGACAGCCATCACGGTCGACGTCCGCGGCGATGAGAAGGAGGTGGCGATCGCGATTCACAACGAAGGCGTCGCCATTCCCACTGACCGGCTCAATGGCATTTTCAGCCCGATGAAAGCGCGGGAACCGTCAGCGACCCCCCTTTCGACCGGTCCGTCCGGGAACCTCGGGCTCGGGCTCTACATCGCGGAGCGCATCGTGAACGCCCACAAGGGGCGAATCGATGTCGAGTCCGAAAGCGGACGCGGCACGACCTTCACCGTTCACCTTCCGAGGCGGGAATAGGTGAGGCCGAGGTGGTCGAGGCGAGGCACCGACGTTCCCTCGATCACCTCGACCACGGTGACCGCTTTCAGGCTTGCATGGGGGAAAGGAGATGACCTGATTACGTAGCCGTGACGGCTACCAGCACACATGCCGCGATCGACGCGGTCTGGAGAATCGAGTCCGCGAAGCTCATCGCCGGACTCACTCGCATCGTCGGCGACGTCGGTCTCGCCGAGGATCTCGCGCAGGACGCTCTCGTCGCCGCGCTCGAGCGGTGGCCGGAGTCGGGTGTCCCCGACAACCCTGGGGCCTGGCTCATGGCGACCGCCAAGCATCGCGCGATCGACCAACTGCGGCGCCGGACGATGCTCGAGCGCAAGCACGAGGAGCTGGGGTACGAGCTCGAGGCGCAGCAGGAAATGGCGGTGCCGGATCTCGACGCCGCGATCGACGATCACGTGGGCGACGATCTGCTTCGCCTCATGTTCATGTCCTGTCACCCGGTGTTGTCGACCGAGGCACAAGTCGCCCTCACGCTGCGCTTGCTGGGCGGGCTCACCACCGACGAGATCGCGCGCGCGTTCCTCGTTCCCGAGCCCACGGTCGCGCAGCGAATCGTTCGCGCGAAGCGGACGCTGTCCGAGGCGCACGTGCCCTTCGAGGTCCCGCGTCGCGAGGAGCTCGATGAGCGGCTCTCCTCCGTGCTCAACGTCATCTACCTCATCTTCAACGAAGGCTACACGGCGACCGCGGGCGACGACTGGCTGCGACCCGCACTCTGCGACGACGCACTCCGACTCGGCCGCATCCTCGCCGAGCTGGCGCCGGCGCAGGCCGAAGTGCATGGACTGGTCGCCCTGATGGAGCTTCAAGCGTCTCGCGCCCGCGCGCGGGTCGGACCGTCGGGCGAGCCGATTCTGCTCCTCGATCAGAACCGCGCGCGATGGGATCCGCTGCTCATCCGCCGCGGGCTGGCCGCGCTCCAACGCGCCGAACAGCTCGGCGGCGCGTTAGGCCCGTACGCGCTGCAGGCCGCGATCGCCGCGTGTCACGCACGGGCGCGGACCAACGAGGAGACGAACTGGGTGCGCATCGTCGCGCTGTACGACGCGCTCAGGCAGCTCGTCCCATCACCGGTGGTCGAGCTCAATCGGGCCGTGGCGGTCGCGATGGCGTTCGGACCGGCCGCGGGGCTCGCGCTGGTGGATCAACTGACGTCCGAGCCGGCGCTCAAGACCTATCACCTGCTGCCGAGCGTACGGGGTGACTTCCTCAAGAAGCTTGGCCGCCTCGAGGAGGCACGCTCGGAGTTCGAGCGGGCGGCGGCGATGACTCGCAACGAACGGGAGCGCGCACTCCTCCTCGAGCGCGCGGCGGCGTGCGCGCCATGACGACATCGGTTCCAGCCACGGACCGATCGACGCCGTACGAGATCACCGGCGCACGTCCGCGTGTCGAGTCCGTCGACGTCGTGCGCGGGATCATCATGATCCTCATGGCGCTGGATCACGTCCGCGACTACTTCGGCAACCTGGCGGTGAATCCAACCGATCTCGCGACGACCACAGCGCCGCTGTTCTTCACCCGATGGATCACGCACATCTGTGCACCGGTGTTCTTCCTGCTCACCGGCACCGGCGCCGCTCTCGCCCTCCGACGCCGATCACGCGCCGGGCTGTCTCGATTCCTGCTGACGCGAGGGCTGTGGCTCATCGCTCTGGAGATCGTCGTCGTGCGCTTCCTGATGACGTTCAACGTCGACTATCGCACCACCGTGCTCACCGTGCTGTGGGCGTTGGGATGGTCGATGGTGTTTCTCTCCGCCCTGGTATTCCTGCCGACGCGGGTGGTGACGGCGATCGGCATCGTGATGATCGCGACGCATAACCTGCTCGATCCGATCAGTGCGGCCTCGTTCGGCGCGCTCGCGCCACTCTGGTCGATTCTCCACGCCCCTGGCTTCGTTCTGCGAGGCCCGGAGCACGTCGTCTTCGCGGCGTATCCGCTGATCCCGTGGATCGGGGTCGCGGTAGCGGGCTACGGCCTGGGCGCGATCTACCGCTGGGACGCCGACCGCCGCCGCGCCGTCCTGCTCCGTCTGGGACTCGGCCTAACGGCCGCGTTCGTCGTTCTGCGGGTCATGAATGTCTATGGCGACCCGGTTCCGTGGAGCGGGCAGCGATCGCCGCTCTTCACCGCGCTGTCGTTCCTGAACACGAACAAGTATCCGCCGTCACTCCTGTTTCTTCTGATGACCCTCGGGCCCGCCCTGCTCTTGTTGCGCTGGGTCGATGCGAGGACGCCGAGGCTGCTGACGCCGGCCCAGGTCATTGGGAAGGTGCCGCTCTTCTATTTCCTGGCTCACTTCCTGATCATCCACGTCCTCGCGGTCATCGTCTGCTACCTCCGCTACGGGGACGCGCACTGGATGTTCGAATCGCCGACGCTGGGTCAGTTTCCCATCACGCAGCCACCGGCGTGGCCGGCGTCGCTGCCGGTGGTGTATCTGGTCTGGATGGGTGTCGTCGCCGCCACCTACCCGTTATGCAGGTGGTTCGCGGGAGTGAAGCAGCGTCGGCGGGAGTGGTGGGTGAGCTATCTGTAGGACTACGAACTGCGAACTGCGAACTGCGAACTGTCGCAGTTCGTAGTTCGCAGTTCGCAGTTCGCAGTTCGCGGTTCGCCTTACCCCCCATCCCGGACCTGGATGTTGCCTCCCTCGAGGTCTTGCGCCCAGAGCATTGGCCTCGCGTGGCACGTCAGCACGGCATCGCCGACGGCGAACATGCTGGCCTGATCGGGACGATATCCGGATCCTTCGCCGTTATCGACCACCCGGAAGACGCGCGGGGTGCCTTCCCGTCCGGGCAGGCTGCTGTGGGTGATGACCCCGCCGATCCACGCCTCGTTGCCGTCGACTTCGAGACAGGTGATCGTTCCATGCTCACGCGAGCCGGATACATCGCGGTTGTCGACCTGGTATTGCCCCTGCGTGGAGCCATCCGCCCGGTTCTTGGCGGTGAACGCGAAGGTTCGCAGGGCGCCGCCGATGACGTGGAAATGGCCGCCGCCTCGCGCCGACTCGAGGACGCCGGTGTCGTCGCCCCAAATGGCCGCGAAGGGATCGAGCACCGGAACGCCCGGCAGGAAGTCCGTTTCCACCGGGATCGGGACGAGGTCGGCTGAGGGGCTGGATGAGGCACTCGGCCCCGTGATGTCGGCGACGTTATCGCATGCGACGAGCGTGGCAGCGCAGAGTACCGCGAGTGCATGTCGTTTCGATGGCATTGCAGCCTCCCGAGGCGTCGACAGAGCCCCCCGACTCGAGCAATCGACGTGCCGACGATGGGTCAGGCTGCCCACTGTATTGGTGTCCCATGTAATTGTATTGGACTCCCATGATTTCGTATGGGTCCCCCATGTGTTTATCCTGGATCCCCATGATGAGGCGGGGGCCAACACTTGTCGCGTCGTCGAGCGCTCGTCATGTTTCGGTGTGTGTACGTTCCCCGCGTCATCCGTTCCCCCGCAGCATCATGCGCCTTACAGCCAAGGTCGTGCGTTCCCCGAAAGTGGCGGTTTCCGACAGCGACATCGCGGCGGCGCTGGACGCCCTGGGCGCGCTGACAGGCGCGCTGCGCCTCGGGTCGCGCGTGCTCGAGCGGCGACTCGGGATCAGCGGCGCGCAGCTCTTCGTGCTGCAGAAGCTCGCGGATGGCCCGGTCGCCTCCCTCAACGAGCTCGCGGCGCGGACGTTCACGCACCAGAGCTCCGTCTCCGTCGTCGTGAGGCGGCTGGTCGCCCGCGGCCTGGTGGCCCGAACGGTCTTTGCCGATGATGCGCGGCGAGTGGCCATCGCCCTCACCCCCGCGGGACGCACGCTGCTTCGCCGGGCGCCCGAGCCGCTGCAGGCGCGACTGCTCACGAGCCTCAAGCGGCTGTCGGCGAGCGAGCGGAAGGCGCTCGCCGCGAGTCTGACGCGGCTGGTCGGAGAGGCGGGAATCGTCGGTGGAACTTCGACCCTCCTCGGTGACGACGCGCCCAGGCCCCGACTCGCCCGCAGCGACCGCCGGCGTCCCCGCGCAGGTCGATGACGCTCTGAACTGCGAGCTGCGAACTGCGAACTGCGAACTGCGAGCTGGCTTCGTAGTTCGCAGCTCGCAGTACGCAGTACGCAGTACGCAGTTCGCTGTTCCCGCAGCGTTACGCTCCGTCCCGAACCTGAATCTTGCCCTCGTCGAGGTCCTCGACCGGCAGCAACGGGCGCGCGTGGCAGGTCACCGTCGCATCTCCGACGACGAGAAGGCTGGCCTGGTCCGGAGGGTCTCCGTCGCCCCTATCGATTACGCGAAACACGCGTGCGGTGCCTTCGCGTCCCGGCAGGCTGCTGTGGGTGATGACGCCGCCGATCCATGCCTGGTTGCCGTCGACTTCGAGACAGGTGACCGTACCGGCTTCCCGGGACCCGCCAACACCCTGGTTGTCGACCTGGTACTGCCCGGTGGTCGTACCGTCGGCGCGGTTTCTGGCAACGAACGCGAAGGTGCGCTGGGCGGTGCCGAAATCGACGTCGAACTCGCCAAAGCCTCGCGCGAGCTCGACGGCGCCCTCGTCGTCCTCTCCGAACGGATCGAGGACGGGCACGCCCGGCAGGAACTCTTCGATCGGCGGCTTCTCGATCGGCGGCGGCTCGACCGGCGGAAAGGTCCCGCCGAGCAGGCTGGGGTCGCCGGGCCCACTGACGGAATCGGCCGCATCGCACGCCACGAGCGCGGCCGCACAGAGGATCGCGAGCGGGAGTCGTTTCGAGAGCATGGGAGCCTCCTGAGGCGCCGGGAAGCCCCCGGGTCGCTGCAACCGACATGCCGGCGGTGTGTCGTGGCGCAAGCTTCGCCGGTGATCTATTGCCCTCCCATATGATTGTATTGGACTCCCATGTGTTTATATGGTCCTCCAATGCGTTTCACGCCGGGGGGATCCTGGCTGAACGTTCGTTATGCCTTGCGAGGCCCCTCCGCGGTCGCGTCTGTCCACCCACCACCGGCGACACCGGCGAGAGGCGATCGTCGAGGGGGCTCAATGTGCTCGAGGTGCCCGAGGGAACCCCTCGAGCACCTCGAGACCTTCAGACCCTCACCGACCGTTGCGACTACGGCATGACTGCAGCGAGATCCTTCACCGCCGTCTGCAGCTTCTCCACCTTCTTGCTGTCGCACCCGGGCGCGCTCGCGAGCTGCGAGCCCACCTGCGTCAGTGCGTCACGACGCTGCGCGCCTGACGCGCGCTCGGCGTTCGACAGCCCCTGGCGAATGCTCGAGATGCGCGACGCCCCGAGGCAGCCCGACCGCTCGAGCTGGTCGACGTAGGCACGCGCGAGCGCGAAGCTCGGCGGCCACACGAACTTCGGCTGGCCCTGGGCATTGAAGTAGTCGAGGTGCACCGTCTTCGCCGCATCGAGCTCGTTCTGCGAGATGAACTCACTCGGCGTGAGCTCCGCGACGTCGAGCCCGCGCGAGATCTCGGAGCTCACGATGGCGCCATTGTACCAGTACGCCGACCACGATCCGCCGCCGGCCATTCTCGTCGAGTCCACCGGCCCGCGATCGAAGAACGCGATCTCCTTCGGATTGGCCGGATCGGTCCAATCGAAGACCGAGATGCCGCCCTGATACCAGGCCTGCACCATCACGTCCCGGCCGGGAATCGGAATCAGCGATCCGTTGTGCGCGACACAGTTTTCCTTGTCGGTCTGCGCCGCCGGAATCTTGAAGTAGCTCTTGAACACCATCTTCCCGTTCTCGAGCGCGTAGATCGCGTTCGCACCCCACTCCTTCTTGTCGGTCGCGCGGCACTTCGGCGCGCCGCCGCCGCCCCATTCGTCGGAAAAGAGAATCGCGGTCCCGTCGTTGTTGAACGTCGCCGAGTGCCAGTACGCGAAGTTCGAGTCGGCGACGGCGCCGATGCGAACGGGATTCGTCGGGTCCTTGATGTCGAGCAGCAGGCCGTAACCCCCGCACGCACCGCCGGCCAGGCCGATCGCCGGATAGACGGTGATGTCATGGCACTGCGACGGACCGGGCTGCGGGCCTTCATCGTCGGCGCCCACCATCTTGTCGACGATCGCCTGAATGTTCGTGCGCAGCGCCGCGCTGTCGGCCGCGGTCGGCGCACCAGTGCCGCCGCGAGCCTTCACGATGCTGTCGAGCAGCGGCCTCGTGAAGTTCGGGCCGAGCACGTACTCCATATTGTTGACCGTCGCGGTATAGCCACCGGCGGCGCGAGCAGCCGCGGCGCGCTCCCTCGCGGCAGCCACGTCCTCTGGCGCTTCGCCATGCTCCGGTGGCCTGGTGAGATCGTTGAAGATCCTCGGCCGGCTCACGATCGCCGCCGCAGCGGGATTCGCGAGCGGAACCTTGATCACCTCGATGCGGAAGAGCGCCGACTCGGGATTCTTGTCCGGAGTCTCCCGCACGCATCCCGGGAGCTCGCTCGGCGAGCGCACGGGCGCCGAGCCGGAGATGTAGACGTAGACGTTCTCCGCATCGTCGGGATCGGCGACCACGGTGTGCGTGTGCGAGCCGCGGCAGGTCTGCACGTTCCCGACGTACTTCGGGTTGGTGATGTCGGTGATGTCGAAGATGCGCAGGCCACGCAGCCGCTCGGTGCTCACCGTGTCGCGGACGCCCTGTCCACCGCAGTCGAGACGACCGCCGAGTCCCTCGCCAGAAACGAAGAGGAGGTTCTTGTAGACGGAAACGTCGCTCTGCGAGGCCGGGCAGTAGTACGACGTCTTCAGCGTAGGCTTGCTGGGATCCGTGATGTCCCAGACCTGGAAGCCGTTGTAGTTGCCCTGGATCGCGTAGTTGCCTGTGAAGGCCAGGTCGGAGTTCGTGCTTCCGACGAACTGCCCCGTTGGCGGTGCCTCCGCGACGACGCGGAGGTTCCACGTCGCCTCGCCCGCGTCCGCCGCCCCGGCCTTCAGCCCGACACGTGGATCGACGGCGGGTGCGGGGGGTGGGACGTTCGGGCGCGATGACGACGTCGCCGGCGCGCAAGCCGCAGCGGCCAGCACTCCGAGGGTGAGCGACAACTTCTTCAATGTCATGATGAACTCCTCTTGAGTGGTCAGAGTGATGGGGGTCCGAACATCAGCTCAGCGAGCATTTGCTGCATGCGGTCGATCTCGCTCGTCTGATCGGCGCTGATGTCGGACGCGAGCTTGAACACGGTGTCGTCGAGGGCGGCTCCCTGGGAGCCGAAGAGATCCTTCACCATCGTCACCGCGCCCTGGTGGTGCTGAATCATGAACGTCAGGAACAGGCGATCGAACTCCTTTCCGCGCGCCTGATCGAGTTGCTGGAGCTGCGCGGCCGTGAGCATCCCGGGCATCTGGTGAACGTGACCGGATCCGCCCATCGTCATGGTGGCGGTCGCCTCCGGTACCGGTAGCCGGCGTTCGCGCAGCCATTGCTGCATCAGGGCGATCTCATCGCGCTGCGCATTGATGACCCGTTCAGCGAGGATTTGCAGGGGGGCGCTGGCGCCGTGCGTGGGCGCCCACCGAGCGATGTCGATCGCCTGCGCATGGTGCGCGATCATCGCCGACATGAAGTGGATGTCGGCCTCGGTGTACGGCTTGAGGGCGCTGTCGGCGCGCGCGCCGGCGATCGCCGCGCTATCGCTCGCGGGCGAGGAAGCGGCGCGAACCGCTGGCGTCGTGGCGCTGGCGCATGCCGACGTCGCGACAGCAACCAGGACGGCGGTGACCGCGCGGCAGTATGAGGGTGTCATTCCGATCATTGCTGTGGGGGCGCGGCGTGGCCGCGTCCTAGCAAGTTCTCCTGGAACCGCGGGTTTTGCCAGAGCTTTGTGTGGAAGGTGCCCCCCGATCAAATCCGGGATAGCTTATGGCCGGTCGCACCCTCGCTTGTACCACTGTCGACGCCCCCAGGTCCCTTGAGCTCAGCCTCGACCACCCCAACGCCCGCCCCCGTCGCCTCGGCGCTGCCACCAGCACCCGCGTCTGCCAGGCGGTACGACCGGTCGATCATTGAGGGGCCGCTCGGGCCGGTGGTGTGGAAGCTCGCCTGGCCAACGATGCTCACGAACATCATTGGCGGACTGCAGGGCATCGTCGATCATGCGCTCGTTGGGCACCTGGTAGGATATACGGGTAATGCCGCGATCGGCGTCGCGCTGCAAATCTTTATCGTTGTCATTGTTTTCATTAACTCCCTCTTTACAGGGATGAGCGTGCTCGTCGCGCGGTTCGCCGGCGCGGGCGAGGAGGACAAGGTCGACCGGACCGTCTATCAGGCGTTCCTGACGGCAATCGGCCTCTCTCTGCTGGTGATGGCGCCGCTCGGGTACGCCTTCGCGCCGACCCTGCTCGACCTCGTGAACGCCACACCCGCGGTGAAAGCGGAGGCACTTCCGTTCCTCCGCATCATGTTCCTGTTCAGCAGTGGGATGATGGTGTTCTACATGTTGAGTGGAGCGTTGCGCGCGGCCGGGGATGCGCGTACGCCGATGGTCATGGGCGTCGTGATGACGGTGCTCAACCTGGTGCTCAACATCGTCTTCATCCGCGGATTCGGCCCCATCCCGGCCTTCGGGACTGCCGGGTCCGCAATAGGCACGTGCATCGCGTCGGGCCTGGTGGCGTTCTACGCGATCGTGAAGCTCCTCCGCGGCGGATGGGTGGTGTCGTTTCCGCGTGGCAACGGCTTCGGCCCGGACTGGGCGATCATCCGCGCGCTATTCCGCTTCGGCCTGCCGACGGGCATTCAGGGCATCGCGATGAACGTCGGCGGTGTGCTGCTGCTGGCCTTCATCGGCTCGCTGGCGCAGAGCGCCGCCGCGCAGGCCGCGTTCGCCGTCGGGTATTCGCAGCTCTTCTCGCTGATCACGTGGACGGCCATCGGGCTCATGGGCGCCGCGGCCGCCGTCGCTGGGCAGAACCTCGGCGCCGGCAAGCCGGACCGCGCGGATCACGCGGTGCACGTCGCGGCACGCATCGCGATGGCGGGCGCCGCATTCATTGGAGCCTTCTTTCTCTTCCTGCCGGGCCAGCTCCTGGCCGTATTCGGCATGAACGAGCCGGTGGTCGTGGAGATCGGATCGCAGCTGCTGCGCGTGCTGAGCGTCTCCGGGATCTTCATCGCCGTCGCGCTCACGTACACGGGAGGGTTGCAGGGCACCGGGGACACGAAGAGTCCGCTCTACATCTCGATCATCTCGCAGATCATCGTGCCGTTAGGCATCTGCTTCGTGATTCAGCGCACCGGCACGCTGCAGCCGCTGCACATCTGGATCGCGATTTTGATCGGTCACGCGACGCGGTGCGCGTTGAGCGTGGCGCGGTTCCGGCAGGGCAAGTGGCGCGGGATTGCGGTCGATATCGCTCGGGGGTAGGTCGAATCTCGCCCGTCCGATTCTGCGCGCCCGGGTCAAGGAACCGCAGCCGCCGCAGAAGGCAGCAGACTTTGCAACGTTGAATGCTTGCACCACGGATTGGCACGAATTTGAACGGCAAACTGCACGGCTACGGCGACTGCAAGACTGTTTGGAACAGCTCCGAGTGAAAGCGCACGATGGCACCCGGCGCCTCGTTCGCGCACAGGGCGTTGCAGTTCCCAACGCATTTGGCGGTTGTAGTATCCGTGGCGTTTTGGGCGTTCAGATCCGGCGGCAATCCGTGTTCACGCTTTTGACGTTGCAGCTTTCTGCGGCCCTCTGCGGCCTTCTGCGGTTCCGCTCTTCGCCCCACCGAGAGAACTCCTGAATGCAGACGACCTTCGACGCGATCGTCATTGGATCGGGCATCTCCGGCGGCTGGGCGGCCAAGGAGCTGTGCGAGAAAGGGCTCAAGACCCTCGTCCTCGAGCGTGGCCGGAACGTCGAGCACATCAAGGATTATCCGACCGCCAACCTCGCGCCCTGGGAGCTACCCCACCGCGGGTTCACCCCACGCCAGCTGATCGACGAGAATCCCCTCATCAGCAAGGCGGCGGGATTCGGCGAGGACACGGCGCACTTTTTCGTGAAGGACGCCGACCATCCGTACGTGCAGGAGAAGCCCTTCGACTGGATCCGCGGCTACCAGGTAGGAGGGAAATCGCTGATCTGGGGGCGCGCGTGCCAGCGGTGGAGCAAATACGAGTTCACCGCGCCCGAGCGGCAGGGATATGGCATGAGCTGGCCGATCGGGTACGACGATGTCGCGCCCTGGTACTCGCACGTCGAGCGCTTCATCGGCGTCTGCGGAAACCTCGACGGCATCGAGGCGATGCCCGATGGTGAGTTCCTGCCTCCGTTCGACTTCAACTGCGTCGAGCGGCAGCTGAGTGAACGGATCCGCGCCCATTACGGCAATCGGTTCGTCGTGCAGGGGCGCTGGGCCCACCTGTCGCAACCCCGGGAGATCCACCTGCAGCAGGGGCGCGGCAAGTGCGCCGCGCGCAATCTCTGCATGCGTGGCTGTCCGTTAGGCGGCTACTTCAGCTCCAACTCGTCGACACTGCCGTGGGCGGCGAAGACCGGGAATCTCACCGTTCGTCCCGACTCGGTGGTGCATTCCATCCTCTACGATGAGGCCCGAGGGAAGGCGTCCGGCGTCCGCGTGATCGATGCCAGGACGCGCACCGTCAGCGAGTATCGCGCGCGCGTCATCTTCGTGAACGCGTCGGCGCTCAACTCCGTGCTCATCCTCCTCAACTCGACGTCCAGGCGGTTCCCCCACGGACTCGGCAACGACCACGGCCTGTTGGGTCGGTACGTCGCGTTCCACAACTATCGCGCGTCGGCCAACGGATCGATCGACGGATTCGAGGATCGATACTTCTACGGGCGCAATCCCACCGAGTGCATCCTCGCCAACTTCCGGAACCTGGGAACGCAGGAGATGGAGTACGTCGGCGGCTACACGACGTTCACCGGCGCCTATCGAGTGCGCGGCGCGCCGACGACGGAGCGCGTGGGTGGCGCGTACAAGGATGCGCAGGCGCAGCCGGGTCCCTGGGGGGTCTACATGTACATGCAGGGCGAGACCATCCCCAAGGTCGCCAACCACGTGCGGCTGCACGAGACCCGGAAGGATCAATGGGGAATTCCGTTGCTCGTCACCTCCGTGGGGTACGATGAGAACGACGAGAAGATGATCCGCGACTGGCGCGCGCAAGCGAAGGAGATGCTCGAGGTCGCCGGCTGTCACGACGTGGAGACGCGGGACAATGGGCAGCCGCCAGGACTCGACATCCACGAGATGGGTGGCGCGCGCATGGGCCGCGACCCCAGAACGTCGATGCTCAACGAATGGAACCAGCTCCACGCGTGCCGCAACGTTTTCGTCACCGACGGCGCTTGCATGACCTCGACCGGCAATCAGAGTCCGTCGATTCTCTACATGGCCCTCACCGCCCGCGCCACCACCCACGCGGTCGAAGAGATGGCGAGGCAGAACCTGTGATGAATCGCCGCGACGCCGTCAAGACCACCACCGCCCTGTTAGGCGGCGTCTTCGTCGGAACCGCCGGCCTGCTCACCGCATGCGCTCCCGCCGGCCGCGCGGGGCGGGGGATATTGAGCCGGGACGACGAAGCGCTCATCGAGGAGATCGCGGACACGCTGCTACCCGCCACGCCCTCCTCGCCCGGCGCCAAAGCGGCCGGCGTCGGCGCAACGATGAACCTTCTCCTCACCGACTGCTACACGCCCGAGTCGCAGCAGCGGGTCGTGGAGGGGCTCGACGCCTTCCGATCGACGTGCGACGAGCGCTGCGGGGGCGACTTCGCATCGCTCGCGCGGCAACGGCGTGAGCAGCTCCTGCGCGAGATCGATGCGGAGGCGCAGCAGAATGCCGACTCGCACTACTTCCCACTCGTCCGCGAGCTCGCGCACGGCGCGTACTTCTCCTCACAGATCGGGGCGACACAGGCGCTGCGCTACGTGCCGGTGCCCGGCCGGTTCGACGGCTGCGTCCCGCTCGTTCCCGGACAGCCGGCGTGGGCGTGACGGCGGTTCGCAGAAGGACAACGTCAAAGCGTCACACACGGATTACCATGGATCTGAACCGCAAACTGCACGGATAGAGCAACGTCAACGGCAAGGCTGTTTGGAACAGCTCGTAATGAGAGCGCACAATGGCGCGCCGACGTTCATGGCCGCATAGGGGGTTGCAGTCCCCAAAGCATTTTGCAGTTGCCGTATCCGCGTAGTTTCTGCCGTTCAAATCCGTGGTAATCCGCGTGTGATGCTTTTGCCGTTGCAGCTCACCTGGCATCGCGCCTAACAAACGCGGGAATTCCTTACCGCCGTCTTATACGGCACCCGCGGAACGCGGAGGGCCGTCAGTGGAAGACACCATCGCGGCCGCGCGAAGGCAGCGGTCCAGGAGCCGATCGTTCCCGAGACGCGGAGCGAGCTCCGCGAACTCGCTCGTCGGTCCCCGCCACCGCAGCGCGTCGACGTCGTCGAACAGTGGTGCATCGGTTCTGAGCGTCGCCAGCGTCTTGAAAAGCAGCGCAAGCTCGTGCTGGGCGCCGAGAACGGTGGGCGGGAACTTCTCGATCGAGCCGTGCCGGTTCAGGAGGTGTGCGGCGGTCGACGGTCCGATACCCGGTATGCCCGGGTATCCATCGGCCGTGTCGCCGACGAGGGCCAGGTAGTCCGGAATCTGGATCGGTTGAACGCCAAACTTCTCGCGGATTGCGGCCTCGTCGCGAACTCGCTTTCCCTTCTGATCCACCTGCACGACGCGGTCGCCACGGACACACTGCGCGAGATCCTTGTCCGGCGTCCAGATGCACACCTTTTCCACCCTGGGATCGGCTGCCGCGATGTGCGCGGCTGACGCGAGGCCATCGTCGGCTTCGAGCTCGATCATCGGCCAGACCGCGACGCCCATGGCGGCAAGGGCCTCTTCGAGTGGGTGGAATTGCGCGAGGAGCGCCGGCTCGATCCCCTCCCCGGTCTTGTAGTCGGGCCAGAGCTCGTTGCGAAACGACTCGATCACATGGTCGGTGGCGACGCCGAAGTGCGTCCCTCCACCCTCGACCATCTGCAGCAGAGTGTTCAATACGCCCACGACCGCCCCGAATGGCCGGTCCTCCTTGGTGAACCGGCGCAGACCGTAGAAGTGGCGGAACAGCTCGTAGGTGCCGTCGAGCAGGTGGATGAGCATGAGCGCTATGAATCGGTGCGCATGCTGCGAAAGGTGATGGAGTACCGCAGCGAATCGACGGCGGGGATGCTGTGCTCCCACTCGGTGCGTGACGGGCCGCTCAACAGATAGGCGGACCGCGGCTCAGCGGTGATCGACGCGCGCTCCCAGGTGGCTCCGAGCTTTCGTCGCAAGCGAAAGGTGCATGAGGACAGTAGTGAGATGCCGACGACCTCGCCGAACACGGCCTTGTCGCGATGCCACCCGATCGCCGCGCCGGCCTCGTATTCCGTGACCAGCACCTGCTGAAGGCGGTCCGGCCCAATGCCGCCGAACGCGGCCGCGCGCTCACGCAGTGCCGTAAGAAACGATGGAATTTCCTCGGCGTCGCGCAGCGAGCGCTCGTTGAAGTCGTACTTCCAGCCATACGACACGACCCGCCGTTTGCCGGTGTAGCCGTGAAACTCGAAGTTCTCGAACGGGAGCGCAGCCACGTGCGCCAGAAGAGTCTCCTCCTCGGCTCGAGAGATCAGCTCCGGCGCGTAGCGGAAGCCTTCCGGTAGGTGAGGAGGGGCGCCGAAGAGCTTGAGTTGGTCGGTCATGGGGCTCCGCTCAGATCGTGGCGTGACGAGCCCAACTGCATTTACCACGGAGGCACAGGGGCACAGACGATCGCCAACAGCAGGGGTCTTGCTGTTGGCCGTCCTCTGTGCCTGTGCCTCTGTGGTGATGCAGTCCGGCTCGTTCCAAGAACGCCCATCAGGCAGCGGCTCGTTCCAATCCGAAACCCGGGACACTAAGATCCCCCGTCCCCGAATCCTAGCGACCCGCTTGCCACCATGTCCAAGGTAAGAGTCGGGATCGTCGGCTCCCGCTTTCAGGCCGACTGCATCGCCGCAGCGGTGCGTGCCATGCCAGAGGAAGCGGAGGTCGTCGCCGTCGCCTCTCCCACGTCGGGGAACGCGGAGGCGTTCGCCCGCCGTCACGGGATTCCGACGTTCTACACCGACTATCACGAGCTGCTGCGCGACCCCGCGGTCGAGATGATCTCGATCACGGCGCCCAACCGGCTGCACGCGCGCATGACGATCGAGGCGGCGCGCGCGGGGAAGCACGTCGTCTGCGAAAAGCCCCTCTGCATCACCCTCGAGGAGGCCGACGCGATGGTCGACGCGTGCGCCAAGGCCGGCGTCCTGCTTCTCTACGCCGAGGAGCTGTTCTTCGCCCCGAAGTACGTCAAGGCGAAGCAGATGGCGGACGAAGGCGCATTCGGACGGATCCATCTCGTCAAGCAGAGCGAGAAACACTCCGGACCGCACTCCGACTGGTTCTGGGACGTCGAGCAGTCCGGCGGCGGGGCGCTCATGGACCTCGGCTGTCATGGCATCGCCTTTTGCTGGTGGTTTCTCGGCAAGCCCAAGGTGCGGAGCGTGTACGCGCAGCTCTCCACGCAGGTACACGGGCAGCGCACGGTCGGCGATGATGAGGCGATCACCATCATTGAATTCGACACTGGCGCCGTGGGCGTGGTCGAGAACAGCTGGAATCGGCCCGGCGGGATGGATGACTCCATCGAGGTGTACGGCGCCAAGGGTCAAACGTACGCCGACATGCTGATGGGCAACGCACTTCCCACCTACTCCGAGGTGGGGTTCGGCTACGCGGTCGAGAAGGCATCGTCGACCAGAGGATGGACCTACCCGGTGTTCGAGGAGCACTGGAACTACGGCTTCCCGCAGGAGATGCGGCACTTCGCGCGCTGCGTTCGCGGCACGGAGACGCCGATTTCCGATGGCGAGACGGGCCGCGTCGTGCAGGAGGTGCTCTACGCCGCGTACGCCTCGGCGGGACTGGGCCGCAAGATTACGCTGCCTTTTCGCCCGCGAGGCATTGCCAAGCCGATCGACCTGTGGAAGCAACCGGCGTTGGCGGAGGCTGCACTCTGAATGCGGCTGGCCGCGGCGGTCGACATTGGCGGGACGAGCACCAAGATCGGGATCGTTGGCGAGGACGGTCACATCAGCGCGCGAGCGGCCATTCCCACCAGCGCGGCCGGTGATCCCCTGCCCCTGCTGGAGGCGATCGGGTCGACGCTTCGGCCGATGCTCGACGCCCTCGGGACGTCGGGCCTCACCCCGTTAGGCATCGGCGTGTCGGTTGCCGGGTTTCTCGACCCCGATCACTCGGCGATGATCGAGAACGCGAACCTCCGTGCCCTCTGTGGCTTCCCCCTCCGGCCCGCCTTCGAGGAGATGTTCGCGCTCGACTGTCGTCTCGAGGTCGACTCCAACGCGGCCGTCCTCGCCGAGTATCGATACGGTGCCGCTCAGGGGGTGAGACGGCTGTTGGGCGTGACGGTCGGAACCGGCCTTGGCGGCGGCGTCATCCTCGACGGCGCGCTCCTGCGACACACCGGTGAGTGCGCGGGAGATGTCGGGCACATCATCCTCGATCCGGAGGGTCCACCCTGCTCGTGCGGCGCGCGTGGCTGCCTGGAAGCGATGGTGTCGGCCGCGGCGCTCTCCCGCCGCGCCGGCGGCAGGCCCGTTCGCGATGTGATCACCAGCGCGCGTGGGGGCGACCAGGGCGCCGTGACCGCGCTTGCCGAGACCGGCTGGTGGCTGGGGCTCGGTCTCGCGTCCCTTTCACCCCTGTTCGCGCCCCACGCAATCACCGTCGGTGGTGGCGTGGCCGCGGCGGGTGAGCTTCTGCTGGCGCCGACGCGTGAGAGCTATCGGCGGCATGCCACCCCTGCCCACGCGCGTGACGTCCGCATCACCGGCTCCCGCTTTCACGGGTGGGAGGGCGTCGTGGGGGCAGCCTGCCTCTTCCTGACCCCGTTGCCCTAACGGCGCGCACGCGCTATTTCACTCGAAACGCCGCCTCGCACGCGATCGTCCCACCTGTAGGGCGCTTCTGCCGGCCCACCCGCCTGCCTTCGTCTGTCTTCTCCCACCGGTTCGAACGATGTCCGCTGACTCCACACGCCAGTCCTCGCAGGACGATCTGCAATTCGATCGTGCCATCCACACCGAGGCACCTAACGCCTCCGACGCCGGCCTGGCCTGCGCCATGTGCAATACGCCGCTGCGTACCGAGTACTTTCACGTCGCGGAGCAGCCGACCTGCGCCAATTGCAAGTCGGCGGTGGAACGTGCGAACCAGAAAGCGGCGACGCAGGGTCGGCGTCCCGGCATTTTTGCCCGCGCATTCGTCTTTGGGCTCGTGGCGGCCATCGCCGGCGCGGTCCTGTATTACGCCGTCATCGCGCTCACCGGCTGGGAGATCGGGCTGGTCGCGATCGTGATCGGCTTCATGGTCGGCTTCGCGGTGCACAAGGGCTCGGGAAGCGCCGGCGGTCGTCGCTTTCAGTGGCTCGCGATCATCCTCACGTATTTCTCGGTCGGCCTCGCCTACGCCCCGCTGGCGTTCAAGTCCTTCGCGGAGGGGGACAAGCCGACGGATGCCGCGGTCTCCGACTCCGCCGGCGTGAGCGCAAGCGCGAGCGATTCCGCGGCCGAGGAGCCAGCCGCGGCGCCAGCCGCGGCGCAGAGCGACCCGGCGAGCACACCCGGGATGGCCGCCGCGCTCGGAGTCACCTTTCTCTTCATTTTCGCGCTTCCGGTGATCTACATCGTGCAGTCGCTGCCGTCCGGACTCATCAGCGCGATCATCATCCTCGTCGGCATGCAGCAGGCATGGAAGATGACGGCGCGATCGGAGGTCCCCGTCAGCGGTCCCTACCGCGTCGGCTCGCGACCCACGACGTCCTCTGCATAACGAATGACAGGGGTGCGACACGAGCGTGAGGGTACGGGACTCCGCTGTGCGCAATGCGACACGGAGCTGGCGCCCGGCATGCTCAGCTGCCCGGTCTGCCAGGCGCTCGTGCACGCCGCGACGCTCAAGGATCTCGCGGCGCTCGCCGAAACGCAGACGAGCCAGGGGAAGATCGAGTTGGCGCGCGACAGCTGGCAGCGCGCGCTCGACCTGCTGCCACCTTCGTCGCGACAGCATGCCGTCGTGCAGGAGCGTGTCACCGAGCTGACACAGCGCCTCGCGGCAACGCCCGGTGCGAAGCGCAGCACGGCCGTCGAAGGTCCGTGGTGGAAACGGGCGGCGACGGCGCTCATCATCGTCGGCGTCTTCGCCCTCGGCAAGCTCAAGTTCCTGGTGCTGGGGTTGACCAAGGCGAGCACCTTCTTCTCGATGTTCGCCTTCTTCGGCCTGTACTGGTCGGCCTTCGGATGGGCGCTCGCGGCGGGGCTGGTGGTGTCGATCTACATCCACGAGATGGGACACGTCGCCGAGCTGAGGCGACTGGGCATCGCGTCGGGTGCGCCCCTGTTCATTCCCGGCATCGGTGCGCTCGTGCTTCTCAAGCAGCGCATCGATGACCCCGCGACCGATGCGCGCATTGGCCTCGCCGGCCCGGTGTGGGGCCTCGGCGCGGGCATCGCGGCCTACGCCGTGTACCGGATCAGCGGAATCCCACTCTGGGGCGCGATCGCGCAGCTCACCGGGTTCATCAACCTGTTCAACCTGATCCCGATCTGGCAGCTCGACGGCGCCCGCGGATTCCACGCGCTGTCGCGCACACAGCGATGGGTGGTCGTGGGGGCGTTGGGGCTGGCCTTCCTCATCACCAGCGAGGGACTGTTGCTCCTCATCGGAGCGGTCGCCGTGTATCGCGCGCTGCAGCCCTCGGTAGTTACCGAGCCGAACGCCCCGGCGCTCGCCACGTTTCTCATCCTCATCGGCGCGCTCAGCTGGCTGGCGAAGATCCCCGCGGTCACCTAGCGCCGGCGTCGCCCGTCATGACCCGGACACCGCTGCGCGTTTTTCCGTCGCCCGCCGCCCTCGGCGAGGCCGTTGCGGAGGACGTCCTCGCGCGCATCGACCAGGCACGCCTAACGAAATCCCGCTTCCTCCTCGGCGCTCCCACGGGACGCACGCCGAAACCCATCTTCGCGGCGATGGCCCGCCGGCTCGCCCACGGGAAGCAGGACCTCAGCCCTCTCGTGCTGGTGATGATGGACGAGTACCTCGTGGCGAGTGGTGCGACGCTGACGTACGCGTCCCCCGAGCATCCGTGGAGCTGCCATTACTTCGCTCGTGTCGAGATCGCGGAGCGACTGAATGCTGGATTACCGCCCGCGCATCGCCTGGCCGAGGACGCGATCTGGTTTCCCGACCCCGCCGACCCGGAGGCGTACGACACCAGGATCGGCCGGGCTGGAGGAATCGACCTCTTCCTCCTGGCCTCCGGCGCGAGCGATGGGCACGTGGGGTTCAATCCCCCCGGCAGCTCACGGGATAGCCGCACCAGGGTCATCCCGCTGTCCGACGAGACCCGCCGGGACAACCTCCAGACCTTCCCCGCCTTCGGGACTTTGGCCGCGGTTCCGGAGCATGGCGTGAGCGTCGGTATCGCCACGATCGCCTCGGCCAGAGAAGCGATCATGGTTGTCTGGGGCGCCGGGAAGCGCCTGACCCTCGAGCGGATGCGACGAGCCGAGAGATATGAGCCCGGCTGGCCCGCCACGGTGATCCATGAGTGCCCGGTCCGGGAGATCCTGGCGGACGAAGAGGCGCTGGGCGAGGCTCCGCTCCGCTGAGGCGACCTGGGGTGCCAACTTCCCCCTAACAATTGGGTTGCCCTTCGTTGACAAAAAACATACCTTGGGCTCCCTCACCTCTCGGCGCCCCGACGCCGGTCGGACGAAGCGCCCCGGGGCAACCACTTCAATGGAGCCTGCCTGATGATGCCTCGTTCTGCTTTTCGCCTTTCATGCGCCTTGCTAGCGGCCTTCGCTGTCGTTGCGTGCGATGACGACGGCCCGTCTGGAAGTGACGAACCGGGCCTGGAGATTACCCCGCTCTTTACGGGTATCGCGGAAGGAGACACGCTCCGGCTCACAGCGACCCTGAACGGTCAGCCCGTCGCGGTGACCTGGGAGAGCGAGCACGACAGCGTGGCGACCGTCACCCCCGATGGCCTGGTCACCGCGGTCTCGGGAGGCTTCACGCCTATCACGGCGACCGCGAGCAGCGGCAACATGATCCGGTCGGCAAGCATCACCGTCATTCCGATCCCGGTTCTGGTGAGCGGCACCGCGCGCACGGGCCTGAGCGGCGCCACGGGTAGCCAGCAGTTCTTCAAGATCACGATTCCGGCTGGCATCTCGGAGCTCAAGTTCACCATGAGCGGTGGGACGGGTGACGCGGATCTCTACGTACGGCTCGGAGCGCGTCCGACCCTCGCCGTCTTCGATTGCGCCCCGTTCGCGGGCGGCAACGCAGAAGAGTGCACCTTCGCGGACCCCGACGCGGGTACGTGGTACGTTCTTCTCGATGCCTTTTCGGCGTACTCGGGTGTGAGACTGGTCGCGACCGTAACGCCTTGATCAGCTGAGCTCGTTTCAGTACGGCGAAGGGCCCTCGCGAACGCGAGGGCCCTTTCCACACGAAACCCCCTGAGTATCATGGCGTAGGGCTCGGGCCGGACGGCGGACTTCGCGACATCGAGGAGGGACGATGAGTACCGAGGAGTTCAGGGTCTTTCTCTCGTTCATCGGCTTGATGGCCGGCCTCGGCGCCGCCACCAGGATCATCCTCGTCTGGCTCCGACGCCCTCGCGCACCGTTCGTCCTTGCCCCGGAGCTCGTCGAGCGGCTCGATCGCATCGAGCGGGCCGTCGAGGTCACCGCCCTCGAGGTCGAGCGCATTGGCGAAGGGCAGCGCTTTCTCACGCGCGCGCTCGGCGAGCGGGGCGTCGCCGAAGCGCACCGTCCTGACGCCTCCGGGCGGGTGATCACACCACATTGAACGGAACGAGGAACGATGAACGAGGGAGTGGCCCGAATGGCGCTTCCTCGGTCCTCGCTCCTCGTTTACCCTTGCCTCCCACACGAGACTCTCCCTATGACGCGTTATGCATCGTTGGCTGCCCTCGTCATCCTCACCGCGCCGTCGTCGCCCCAGAGCGCGGCGCGCGAGGCCGTCGTCGGCCGCTGGGACATTACGATTCAAAAGGGCACTTCGACGGCGCCGTCATGGCTCGAGATCCGGCCCTCCGGGCGCGCGATGCTCGTTGGACGGTTTGTTGGCGAGGTTGGAAGCTCGCGGCCGGTCTCCCGCATCGACTTCACCAATGGCGCGATCCGCTTCGCCATTCCTCCGCAGTGGGAAGCGGGAGAGAACGACCTCACGCTCGCGGGCACGCTGCAGGGAGATCAGCTGTCGGGCACCATCACGTACCCTGACGGCAGGCAATACTCGTGGACCGGGAAACGTGCGCCCGCGCTGCGACGGACGTCGCCTCCCCAGTGGGGACCCGCGATCCGACTGTTCAACGGCACCGACATCGCGGGGTGGCGCGTGCTCGGCGGCGAGAATCGCTGGCAAGGCGTGAACGGCGTGCTACGCAACACCGCGTCGGGGGGCAACCTCGTCACCGAGCGATCCTTCGGCGACTTCAAGCTGCATCTCGAGTTCCGCTATCCCAAGGGCAGCAACAGCGGCGTCTACCTGCGCGGCCGGTACGAAGTCCAGATCGCCGACAGCGTTCCACCGGAACCGGTCAACGATCTGCTCGGCTCGGTCTACGGATTCCTGTCGCCGAGTGAGATCGCCAACCGCAAGCCTGACGAGTGGCAGTCGTACGACATCACGCTGCTCGGCCGCATGGTCACCATCGTCTTGAACGGGAAGACGGTGATCGCCAATCAGGCGATTCCGGGCATTACCGGTGGCGCCCTCGACAGCGACGAGGGGACGCCGGGTCCGTTGATGCTTCAGGGCGACCACGGCGTGGTCGAGTACCGCAACATCGTGCTGACGCCCGCGCGCAACTAGAGGGGATCTGGGTGTCGAGGGTGTCGAGGTGATCGAGGGAACGTCAGTGCCCTCTTCGATCACCTCGACACCTCGACGACCTCGACCACCTCTGCTTTAGCTGAACCGCGTCGTCCGCCAGAGGGTGAGCCCAGACCCGACGAGGATGGCGAGCATCGCACCGGTGAGCGCGGCCGCCCACTCCCAGCGCAGGGCGATGCGTGGCGCCTCCGCCATCGCGGCGAAGGCGATGAGGATCGCGGTGGCGGCGACGACGACCAGCCAGTCCACCCACGTTCGCCGGTGCTGCGTCGTGCTCGACTCTTCTCCGGCCGCTCGCGCGCGCGTGTAGGCGGGATCGACGCCATACCGGTCGCTCTCACGCGCGGCCGCTTCCTGCCAGCGCCGATGCTCTTCCTGACGCACCGAGGAGAGCGCGATCACACCGGCGCCTAACGCCATCACGATCGAGCCGCCGATCACCTGCGTGTACAGCGCGCGCGTTCCGCCGAGCAGCTCCCCGAACACGAGGACGCCCCAGAGCAGACCCCACAGCTGGTTCGTGTTCGACAGCGGAATGCCGCGCGTGATTCCCGCGTATTTGACGGCGTATTGCTGAAAGAGATCGCCGATGACCCAGACGAATCCCCCGAGCAGGAACCAGAACAGCACCTCGCGCGTGGCGGCCAGCTCCTGCCAGAGGGGAGTGACGCCGCCGGTGTAGACGATGGCCAGCGTCCCCATCATGGCGAGCTCGCCGATCGTGAAGAAGGTGATGAACGAGAGCGGGCTCATGCCCGTCAGGTATGCCTTGCGATAGGGGATGTACATCGTGCCCCAGAGCACGCCGGCGGTGAGCGCCGCGACGATGCCTCGCATCGCATCGCGGGCGGCGACGTGGCTCGACGAGGCCACGGCGAGCGCCGTCGCGCCGGCGAACATGAGGAGCGCGCCGCCGAGCACGCCTGCCCAGCGGCGCCAGTCGGCACCACGCAGCTCCTTGAACAGCACGACACCCCACACGATCCCGAGGAGGCTGTTGCTGTTCCACAGCGGAAACGCGATGCTGAGCCCGACGTCGCGCACGGCGAAGATCGTCAGGGTATTCGCCACGGCCCACAGGCAGCCGGCGAGCACGCCCCACACGATGAGGTGCGGGGCCTGTCGAAGGTCGGCACCGATGTACGACGTGCCATGGATGAGCGCGGGCACGCTCCAGCGCGCGAGAAACACTCCCACCACCATGGCGAGCGAGACGACGAAGGGAGACACACCGGTCGTCACGAGCTTGGTGGGCGCTTCGGCGGCGCCTAACCACGCGCCGGC
>JAICOJ010000129.1 GCA_025930755.1 Gemmatimonadaceae bacterium | reverse complement strand
CACTGTCCGTCGAGCCCATGCATGGGTGGGGCATCACGCAGCGACTCCAGTACACCTCGCGCGATGTGCTTCAGGTCGCGCAGGGGTCGCTCTATCCCGCCCTCCATCGACTGGAAGCCCGCGGACTCATCGCGTCCTCGTGGGCCGTGACCGAGAATAACCGGCAGGCCAGGTACTACCGGCTTACCGCGGCCGGGCGTCGGCAGCTCGAGGAGGAGACCACGACTTGGCGACGCTACGCCGAAGCCGTGCGACTCGTTCTCCAGATGACGTGAGGCATCGGCGATGACACCGCACGCCGTCTGGTACCGGCTGCGCGCGCTCATCCAGAAGCGCGCGGTCTCGCAGGACGTCGAGCACGAGCTTGCCTTCCATATCGACATGGAGACCGAGCAGCTCGTCGCGAGCGGAATTCCGCGCGCGGAGGCGCGAGCGCGAGCGCGGAAATCATTCGGCGACGCCACGCGCATCCGCGAAGAGTGCATGGACGAGCGCGGCGTACGCCCACTCGAGGATCTCGCGCAGGATCTTCGCGTCGGCGCGCGCATGCTGCGCCGAAGTCCCGGACTCACCGCGGCCTCGGTCATCACCCTCGCCGTTGGAATCGCTGCCGCGACGACGATCTTCAGCGTCATCGATGGGGTGCTGCTCAAGCCGCTGCCGTACGCCAACGCCGCACGCCTGGTCACCCTTCAGGAAATGACGTTGTCGAGCGGCGAGCTCGATGACGTGGCCCCTGGGAATTTCCTCGATTGGCGCGAGCGTACGCGCACAGTGGAGCATCTCTCGGCGGCCGTGGCCTATAGTCTGGACCACCGAACCGAGCAGGGGATGACGTCGCTGCCGATCTGGCTCGTCTCGACCGACTTCTTCACGCTGATCGGAACTCCGCCTGCGCTCGGCCGCACGTTCCGGCCTGACGAGTTCACCCCCGGGTCCGATCGTGTCGTCGTGCTCGGCGATCGCGCGTGGCGCGAGCGGTTCGCGGGGGACTCCACCGTGGTCGGTCGAACGATCACGCTCGACGGCGCACCCTTCGTCGTCGTCGGCGTGATGCCGCGCGGCTTCGAGTGGCCCGCGGGTCGTGACGCGTGGGTGCCGCTCACCATCACCGCCGAGGACCGGCAAGTCCGCCGCAGCGGTTGGTGGAGCGTGCTCGGGCGACTGCGTCCGGGAACGACCGTGGAAGGCGCGCAGCGGGAGATGTCGATGATTGCGTCGGAGCTCGCGCTCGCCTATCCGGCTACCAATAGTGAGACGGGGGTGCTCCTCACGCCGCTCGAGGACGCATTGCTCGGCGATGCGCGAACGGCGCTCTCGATGCTCGCGGCGGCGGTCGGGCTGTTGCTGCTCATCGCGTGCGCCAACGTTGCGAACATCGTCCTCGGCCGCTCGATCGGTCGGGCGCGAGAGTTCGCGATTCGAGGGGCGCTCGGCGCGCGCCCCGGTCGGCTCGCTCGACAAATGCTCACCGAGGTATTGCTGATCTCGGTGATTGGAACGGCGCTGGGCGTCCTCGTTTCCACGTGGGGACTCGAGATCGTGCGAGCGCTCGGGCCACGCGACATCCCGAGGCTGGATGAGCTGACGATCGATACGCGCGTCATCATCTTCGCCGCGATGACGGCGGTCCTCGTCGCCCTCGCGGCCGGCGCGCTCCCGGCGGCATGGGTCGCGCGAGGGAATCTCGGCGGTGCGCTCAAGGAGGGCGGTCGTACATCCACCTCGGGGCCACGCACGCGCAGCCTGCGCTCCGCGCTCGCGATTGGTCAGGTCACCCTGGCGACGATGCTGCTCGTGGGCGCCGGGCTCCTCGCGCGCAGTCTGGTGTCGCTGCTGCGCGTCGAGCGTGGCTATGATACCACCAACGTCGCGGTGGGGACGGTGCAGGCCTGGCAACACTATCGGGACCCGGCACGACGTGCGGAGTTCGTGCGGCAGGCGGTCGAGCGGATGACCAATGCTCCTCGAGTGCGCGCGGTCGGCGTGACGTCATCGCTGCCGTTGTCACCGCCAATCGGCGCGGACGACGCCGCTTACGTTCTCGAGGGCCAGGCGCGCCCGGCCGACGCCGAATGGCCCACCGTGCACCTCGCGATTATTGCCGGCGCATATTTCGACGCGCTGAGGACGCCATTGCACGGCGGACGTCTCTTCGACGATCGTGATCGGGCGAATACGACGCCGGTGATGATCGTGAACACCGCGTTCGCGCGACGACACTTTCAGGACGGCGGCGCGCTCGGCCGTCGAGTCGTGGTCCGCTTCAGGGGAGCGGAGACGACACGCGAGATCGTGGGTGTCGTGGCCGACATGCGTCATGAAGGCCTGCACGCGGCGCCGCATCCGACGGTGTTTCTTCCGCACGCGCAGTCTCCCACGGGAGCGCTCACGTTCGTCGTGAGAAGCGAGCGCGATGCCGGCGCGGCACTCCGCGTCGTGAGGGAGGAGCTCGTCGCGCTCACCCCCACGATGCCCGTCGAGGATCCCACGACGCTCGACACACTGCTGGAGGAATCACTGCGGGCGCGCCGCTTTCACCTCGCGCTTCTTCTCACATTTTCGTTGACGGCGCTCGTGCTGGCCGCCATTGGGGTCTACGGCGTCGTCAGTCACGCGACGGCCGAGCGGAACCACGAGATCGGAGTTCGCGTCGCACTCGGCGCGCAGGCGCGGAGCATCATGACGACGGTGATGCGTGGGGGCCTCGTGATGGTGGGGCTTGGCGTCGTGCTCGGGGCGATCGGCGCCGCGGTCGGAGGGCGCGCGTTGTCGGGAATGCTGTTCGAGACCACGACGCACGACCTCGTGACCTACGCGATCGTCGCCGTCGTCATCGTGGGAACGTCGCTCGTCGCGACGGCACTCCCGGCACTGCGAGCGATGCGCGTGCACCCGACGGAGGCCTTGAGAGGTTAGTCGCGCCGGGCCATGTAACCGCGGATGGCCGCAATAGGGACGGGCAGCTTGCCAAGGCGAGGCTTCATGCCCTCGTCCAAATCGCCGCAGAGAAAAAAACCTGGTGAAGTCCTGCGGCAATTGGGACGGGGGCGCGATGCCTTCGGCCCACGGAATGCCCGTCCCACTGCGGCCCTCTGCGGTTGCATGGGCTGGCGCCTAACAACTCGGTAACTACGGCGCGCCGCGGTCACCAAGGGCTTTCGTGATCTCGGCGTCGAGATCCTGCTTGCCGCCAACGCCGGTGTACGTCACGCGGCCGCGCCGATCGACGATCACCACGAACGATGTCGCCGGAGCGTCGTACTGTTCGGCGGCATCGCCGGCGTAGTCGTAGAACACGTCGCGTCCGGGCTGGTGGCGCGCGACCCAGCGGCGCACGCGCTCGGGAGACTGGTTGATCGCGACGGCGATGCTCGCGAAGCGAACCTTCCCCGCAAACTTCTTCTGCACTTCCTGAAACGTCGGCTCGAGCTCCTCGCAGTTGCCGCACCACGTTGCCCAGAACTCGAGCACGACCGGCGTCTTTCCAAGCAGCGAGCCGAGCTCGACGCGCTTTCCATCGAGCGTCTCGAGCGACACCGACGGGGCAACAGCGCCCACGGGAAGCCCGCCGTCCTGCGCCAACGCGGACGTCGAGCCGAGCGTCAGCGCGAGTGCGGTGAGTGCGACCAGCTTCATATCAACAACCCTCCCATTCGCACGAGATAGTACTCGGCGACGATCAGCATGATGAGTGCGAAGAGGCGCTTCACCCAGATCATCCACGCGCCCGCCCTGGGAAGAACCCCAAGCACGCCCACAGAGATCCCTACCGCGACGAGCAAGGTGCACATGCCGAGCGAGAAGACGAACAGATAGAGAAAGCCGAGCGCAGCGCTCTTGGTGAGCGAGACCCAGGTGAGGACGGCCGCCATCACGGGCGCGGAGCAGGGCGCGGCGACGAGGCCCGAGGCGCCGCCCATGAGAAAGGCGCCCGTCACGCGACCCCCTTCTCCCACTGACGCCGCTCGCGTCGTGAGTGCAGCGGGAAGTCGGATGGGAATGACGTCGAGCATCGCGAGCGCCGCGAGGATCAGCAGGTTCGCCATGACCAGGTGCAGCCACGGGTTGGTGCTCACGGTGCCGAACATCGTTCCCGTCATTCCCGCGAGCAGCCCGAGGAGCGCGTACACGAGCGCGAGCCCCAGCACGTAGGCGAAGGTCAACGCGACTGCGCGCCCTTTGCTTGGCCGATCGCTTCCGACGGCCTGGCCCCCGACGATCGACGCCGTGATGGGGATCATCGGGTAGATGCACGGCGTGAGGCTCGTCAGCACCCCGCCGAGGAACGCCAGCGGCAGGGCGGTGAGGGGGCGGTCGGAGAGGAGGGGTCCGATTTCGGGGAGCTGGATCACGAGAGAAAGCTACGCCACCGGCATTGCGTTCGTGGACTTTGTATTATAAAGTACTTCTCGCATCTTCTGGCTGAGGTTCCCGTGGAGCTGCCTGGCGTTCTCATCCTCGTGCTCACCCTGCTTGCCCTCTTCGCGGCGGGTGTCGGGTCAATCGTGGTCGCTCGACGCGGGAAGACACCCGTCGCGCGTGCGATCGCCCTCGTGGGCGCCGCATGGCTCGGGGCGTACGCGACGATTCTCCTCGTCGCGTCGCTGACCAGCCATGAGCGGACGCTGGCTCTCGGCGAGACGAAGCGCTTCTGCGGGTTCTATCTCGATTGTCATATGGGCGTCGCGGTCGAGCGCGTCGACACGATGTCCGCGATTGGAGGCATTCGCGCAGGCGGGACGTACTACGTCGTCACGCTTCGCGTGAGCAGCAACGCCCGCCGCGTCCCACTCCGGCTCGAGCAGCCGGACATCGTGATCGTCGATGCGGAGGGCTTTCGACATGAGCGTTCCCTCGACGCCGAGCACGCGCTCGGGCAGCTGGACGGGCTCGACCGGCTGGTCGAGGCGGGGGCGTCGTTCACTCGCGCGGTCGTCGTCGATGTGCCGCACGATGTTCGCGAGCCCCGCCTGGCGGTGACGGTGGGCGGCGTGCTTGACCGCACGGTGGAGCTCGCGCTCATCGGGGATGAGGACGCGTGGCTCCATGCGCCGACGCTGCACGCCCTCGTTCCGGGCTCCGGTGTGTCTTCGGCATCGGCTGGGGTGCGGTAGAGGGACGCTTAACGACGGGAGGGCGTGAGTCGTCCAACGAAGTATGCGGCGCGGGGTATGAGTCCGTCGTGACCGCGACCGTGACTTCATGGAGGACCAATGTCGATCCGATCCGCTGTCGTCCTCGTGGTGCTAACCCTGATACCGGCGCTCGCCTGGGCGCAGAGCCACGAGCACGCTCATGCGAGCGATGCCGATCCGACCTCGGCAGGCGGCGCCGCCGCCATGGGCGGCCCGATCGTGCAGACGCCGCACCTCAAGCTGACGGCGATGCGCGCGCCTAACGCGCGCGATAGTGCGCGTGGCGCCGAGATTCTACGCGGCTTGCGCGAGGGGATCGAGCCGTATCGCGACTATCGCAAGGCGATCGCGGATGGCTACAGGATCTTCCTGCCGAACGTGCCGATGAAGGTGTACCACTTCACCAACTACGGACGCGCGATCTGGGAGGGCCGGTCGTTCGACGCGCGAAAGCCGAGCTCCCTGTTGTACGAGCGCCGTCCGGATGGCGGCTATACGCTCGTCGGCGCGATGTACGTGGCCCGCAAGGACGCGACGCCTGACGAGCTCGATGCGCGCGTCCCGCTCAGCCTCGCGCAGTGGCACGCCCACGTGAACATCTGCGCGCCCAGGCCGCGGGACCGCCAGCGGTGGCGCGAGACGGTGAATGGCCAGATGAAGTTCGGCCCCGCCGGCGCGATCAGTACCAAGGCCGAGTGCGAGCGTGAGAACGCGCGATTCATCCCGCAGGTATTCGGCTGGATGGTGCACGTTTCGCTCGACGAGGGGTTCGAGGCGCAGCATGCCGGTGGGCACAAGCACTAGTCGCGCTCGGGCAACATCGCTACTGGCATCCAGGCTCAACGGTGAGACGCGGAGCCGCCGAATCCGCTGAATCCGCGTCCCAACCGTGAAGCTGGATGACAGGAATGCATCTCACGGAGTCCGCGCCGCGGTCTCCGCCGCCAAGGCGGGCTCGCTCGAACCCTGGCCGCTCCCTGTCTCGATCTCGCCACTGTTCTTGAGCGCGATACGCGAAAGCACCGGGCCCAACAGCTGGTTGATCGCGATCACCGCGAGAAATAACGTCGCCATCTGCGCGCCACGCTCGGGGTAGACTTCCGACACCACCGCCACCAGTCCGATCGCGACACCGGCCTGCGCCACCAGCCCCATCCACACGTAGCGGCGCTCCATGTGGCCGGCTCGTGAAAGGCGCGCCCCAACGTGGCACCCGAAAGCGATCGCGATGGCGCGGACGGCGACGACCGCGACGGCGATTGGCCAGATCAGCAGTACGTCACGCACCATGATCGCCGCACCCGCCAGCGCGAAGAACACGACGAACACTGGAGCGGCCGATCGCTCCATCGCGTGCAGCAGCTCGGCCGCACCCTGTTTCGTTCCGTTCTCGACCACGAAGCCGGCGACCAGCAACGTCAGCAGTACTTCCACGTGCGCCAGTCGCGCGATCTCGCTGCCGAAGAACGTCACGACGATCGCGAACAGCAGGAGCTCCCGCTTCACGAATCGCATGTAGAGCGCGATCGCACCGCCAAGCGCGGCACCCACGAGGAGCGAGCCCCCGATTTCCCAGGCGACCATTCCCAGGGAGGGACCGCTGGCCGATGCGCTGGTGGGCACGGCCGTTCGCGCGATGGCGAGGAGTCCACTGAAGAGCAGGACGACGACGATGTCGGCGACGAGCACCATACCGAGGGTGGTTCGCGCCACCGGGCCGCGCGCGCGCGTCTCGGTGAGAAGCGCCATCACCACGGCCGGAGAGTGCACGATCGCGACCGACGCGAACAACGCCGAAAGCACGAGCGTCTCCGGCATCGGCAATCCGGACAGGAACGGGACGTAGGATCGGGCGACGACGAGCAGTCCCATGATCGCCGCGAACGACAGCGCCAGCTCCACCCCGAGCATGGTCAACAGAGGCTTGGCGCGGTCACGGAGCTCGGTCCAGCGCAGCTCTGCACCGGCAAGAAACGCGATCAGCGCCACCGCCAGTCGGCTGACCGGAGCCAGCTCGGCGATCGAGTGCAGCGAGATGACGCCTAACGCCGACGGGCCGAAGAGAATGCCGGCGGCGAGATAGCCGGTGACCTTCGGTAGCTGCACCACGGTGACGATCTCGCCGACCGTGTACGCCGCGAGGATGAGGAAGCCGAAGACGAGCAGTGTCTCGGAGCTCGCGGTGTGATCGCCCTTGTCGAGCGACAGCAGCAGCTCCATGCCGCCCCAGAGCAGGAGCAGGATGACAGCGCGCCTCACGAGACGTCTCCCGCGGGCCGCGGCGTGCGATCGGCGTCAGCGGTCAGCGGCTCGACGACCGAATGGACCATCCACGCCGAGGAGATGTCGAGCAGCAGCACCGCGGCAATCGCGGCGGTGAACACCACGTTGGGCACCGGCGCGTTGGGCATGCGCACGTACTCGAGACCGAGCGCGAGGGCGAGCGGGCCCTGGCCGAGGAGCGCGCGTCCCCAGTGCGGCCCCAACGTCGTCAGGGTGCCCGTCAGCCGCGCCGCGAGCCGAGCGCCACCGGCCTTGGCGACCGCACGCGCCACCAGATACAGCAGGACGGGAATCACCCATGCCCGCAGGCTCGGCTCCCACGTCGCGCCGGCAAAGATCAACAGCACGAAATAGAAGGGCCGCTCCGACGAGTGCAGCGTACGCACGATCGCCTCCCGATTGCTCGAGAGGTTCACCAGCGTCGCACTCATCACCATCGCCGTGAAGATCGGTGACAGATGCAGAAACGCCGCGGCGCCGCTGGTGAGGATGATCGCTCCGGCGAGCGAGATGAACAGTCGATCCTCGTCGCGCTCGCCGCCGAGGAAAAGCTCGAACATCGCGCCGCCGATGATCCCGATGCCGAGGCTGATCACCACCCATTCGGTGGGCGTGATCGGCCGCGAGACCGCCATGTCACCGGGGTGGCGAAGGGCGAGCAACAGGCCGATCGCCACGATCGCCACGAGCGCATCGATCGCCGTGGTGATCTCGAGCTGGCGCAGGAGCGCGCTCCGTCGGCCGAGATGGCGGGCGACGATGCCGATTCCAGCGGGGGCCGAGACCGCCGCAATGGCACCGAGCGCGACGGCGGGCGCCACCGCGTCCAGCTCGCTCATGCCGAGCCACCACTCCATCACCGCCAGCTCGACCAGCGCGACGAAGATCAGCGTCAACATCGCTTCCCCGAATGCGACGCGATACGACAGCGCGCGGACACGGACGAGCGATGGGATGTGGAACTGGGTCCCAACGATCGCGCCCACCCACCCCAGCGACAGCGTCACGAGCGGGGAGAAGCTCGCCATGACCTCGACCGACAGCACATTCGCGATCTGCGGCCCGAGCAGAATGCCGAGCAGCAGATACTCGGCGCCGGAGATGATCAGGAAGCGCCGCGCGAGCCAGTCGAATGCGACGTGCGCCGCGAGGTACGCGACCGCGACCGCCAGGATGAGGAGAAGCGGACCGGACATTCAGAGCGGGCAAGGGGCCAAGGAGCTGGAACACAGGGCGGGCGGAGCCGCGGCAGCCGCCGTCGACCCTCTCGTTCGCCCCCGGCCCGGTTTGCCGAGAACACTATCATGTCTCGGGCGGTACTACTACTCGATGCGACGAACTCGATCCTTCCTGATTCCGGGGCTCGTGGTCCCGGTCATTCTTGCCTGCTCGGACCTGCCGACGCGCGTGACGGACGTCGCGTCGTCGGCCGCGTTGCAGGCCGGGCCGCTCGACGTGCACTTCGAGGAGGCGGCCCGGGAGTTTGGCGTTCCATCGGTCCTCCTCAAGGCGGTGGCCTTCGCCGAAACGCGAATACAGATGGTCCGCGGGGAGGCGGAATTCGAGGGACAGCCGCCGGCCTTCGGCGTGATGGCGCTGCGTGGTGAGAAGCTGACACGCGGCGCGGCGCTCGCTGGCGTGTCGGTGGAGACAGCGCAGACCGATGCACGCTCCAACATACGGGCCGCGGCCGCGCTGCTTCGCGCCTACGGTGACGAGCTCTCGGTCGATCGCACGCGCCTCGGAGATTGGGCGGCCGCCGTCGCGCGATACTCGGGAATCTCGCATCCCCAGGCCGTGGGGTCATACGTGCACGAGGCGGTCTACGGGCTGCTGCGTCGTGGGCTGGATGTGAAGCAACGCGGGCGGGTCATCACGCGCATCCCGCGCCTCGATGTCGACGTCCTCTTCCCGCGCCCATCGATCGTCACGACCTCCAGCGTCGACTTTGGCAGTGCGATGTGGCGGCCGTCACCCAACTTCGACGAGCGCGCATCGGGTGACGCGGGCACTCCGCACATGATCATCATCCACACGTGCGAGGGGAACTACGCCGCCTGCTGGTCGTGGCTCGTCAATCCCGTCTCGAACGTGAGCGCGCACTACGTGGTGAACGAGGATGGCTCCGAGATCTCGCAGCTCGTCGAGGAGCCGAAGCGCGCCTGGCACATCGCGGCGACGTACGACTGCACGTTGAACGGCGATCACGACTGCGCGCGCAACGGGCAGCAGAGCAATCACTTCACGATCGGCATCGAGCACGCCGGCTTTGCGTCGCAGACGTCCTGGTCGACGTCGCAGATCGACGCGTCGGCCCGACTCGTGTGCGACATTACGCGGGACCGCGGCATCCCGCGCGATCAGCTCCACATCGTGGGACATGGAAAGCTGCAGCCCTACAACCGAACCGATCCTGGTGCGAGCTGGCCATGGGCGGACTACCTGCGCCGGATCGAGCAGCACTGCGGCAGCACGCTCATCATCGACAGCAACAACGGCGCGAACGACCCGGCGCGGGGACGCGTGGAGATCTCGGCATCGTGGACCCACTCCGCGGCCACCCCGGGACACTACGGCACCGGGTACGCCTTTGCGGCGACGCAAGCGGTGAGCGATCCGGCGACGTTCTGGTTCTATCTCGACGCCCCGGCGACGCGAACGATCGACGCCTGGTGGACGTCGGGCGCGAACCGCGCGCCGAGCGCGCCGTTCGTGGTGTCGACGGCCGCGGGGGAGCGGCTGGCGACGGTGTACGTCTCGCAGCAGGAGAGCGGCAGCGCGTGGAATACCCTCGGGACGTGGGCCTTCCCCGCAGGATGGAATCGGGTTCAGCTGTCTCGCTGGACTAGTCCCGGGTACGTCGTGATCGCGGATGCGATTCGGGTT
>JAICOJ010000185.1 GCA_025930755.1 Gemmatimonadaceae bacterium | reverse complement strand
GGCGCCGATGAGTCCCGCCATGTAGCCGCAGACGCCCGCGATCACGAAACCGATGATCAACACGAACGGCACCGCGATCGCGGTCAGCCCTAACGCGTTGCCCGCGAGCACCGGTGTCCCCCGCGCGAAGCCGAACGCCAGCCACGCCGACACCACCAGGCACACGGCCGTCAGCCCGAAGATCCACTGCGGCGACATGTCGCGATCGCGATCATCCGAAATCGCGGCGGCGCGCGAGGCCTTGAGCGTGCTCACCAACCCGCCGACAACCGGCTTCGTCAGCCTGATCAGCGTATAGATTGCGGCGACACCGATCGCCCCCGCTCCGATAAAGCGCACCTGCGTCCGCCAGATCCCGATCGTGTGCGCCGCCAAATCCACACCCTCGGCGGGCGGCTGCATCGACGTCAGCCACGGCACGGCGATCACCCACGAGATGACCTGCCCAACGAGCATCGCCATTCCGACCGACAGTCCGACGAGATGCCCCGCACCGAGTAGCGCGAGCGACCACGCGATGTCGTAGGCAGTCCCCGTCGTCGCGCCGAGCCGAATGAAGCCGCCGAGCGAGCCGGCGATGAATCGCATCCCCACCAGGATCGCGAGCCCCGCCGATGCCACGGAGCCGAGGATGACCGCCCTCAGTCCTTCGCGCGATTCGCCCGTGACGTCCTTCGTCTCCCCGCGCTGGCCCGAGCCCACCTTCAACACCTCGGCCGCCGCGACGCCCTCGGGGTAGGGCAGGTCGGACGTCGTCACCAGCGCGCGCCGGAGCGGGATCGTGAACATCACGCCGAGCACGCCACCGCTCACGCAGATGAGAAAAGATTCCCAGAACGGGAATCCGATCCACCATCCGACGATCACCAGTCCCGGTAAGACGAAGATGATCGCCGAGAGCGTGCCGGCCGCCGACGCGACGGTCTGCACGATGTTGTTCTCGAGGATCGTCGAGTCCTTCACCCGGCTCAGGATCGCCATCGAGATCACCGCCGCGGGGATCGACGACGCGAAGGTGAGGCCGACCTTGAGACCGAGGTAGACGTTGGCCGCCGTGAAAACCAACGTGAGGAGCGACCCGAGGACGAGGCCGCGGAGGGTGAGCTCTTTGGGTTTCATGGGCCCCAAAAAGGCGCTGAAAGCGCTGGAGGCGCTAGAGGCGCTGAAGGCGCTGGGGGCGCTAGAGGCGCTGAAGGCGCTGATGGCGCTGAAGGCGCTGGAGGCGCTGAAACCTCAGCACCCGCAGCGCCCCCAGCGCCTTCAGCGCCTTCAGCGCCTCCAGCGCCTCCAGCGCCTCCAGCGCCTCCAGCGCCTCAGCACGTCAGCGCCTACCTATCCACCCCCGAGCCCTCTCCTCGCTCCGCCAGAAGCTTCGTCGTAAACCGCTGCCCCTCCGCGATCCGCTCCACCTCGATGGCGATGGCGTCTACCGACTGCTGAAGGTGCTCGAGCCGATCCTCGTTCAGCGCTGCCGGCGGCAGTCGCCTCGTCCGCACCATCGCTTTGAACGCAAGCACCGCGACGGTCGCGAGCGAGCTCGCCGTGACCACGACGATCACTGCCACCTGCGCCAACGCTCCAACTTCGGGATTCATAGGTCTCCTGCCTCGGGAACGCTCTTACAGTACGACATACACTACGCGTCCGCAGGGGGGCGGTTTCTCCTTGAATAGTCGAGTCGTGGCGGGATAACTTCTCCCCATCATTCGGCCTGCCGTAGTGAACCCGAGGATAAATACACGCTGTCACCAGACGAGCCGCTGGCGCGACGAATCGCACGCCGACTGATCAGGAGTCACGGGTCCGGACCATCGAAAGACGACACGGCCGCGCGCGCCGCCGCCACCGCGTGCGACCATCTCTACGAGGCCCTCTCGCGGTGGGTTGGTCCCGACGGCTGCCACGCGCTGTTCACGCGCGCGCTCGCGGAGGCGCGCGCCGAGTACCCAGCGCTGGCGGCCATCCAGCTCCGCGCCCGGTTGCAGCCCTACATCGACGGCGTCCCCGAGACGATCATGGCGCACGGAGATGCGGGGACTGCCGAGGCGCTCGAGTCGGTGCTCGTCCACCTCATCCAGCTGCTTGGCCGGCTCATCGGAGACGACATGACAACCAAGCTGATCGAGCGGAGTGTGGGCGTCTCCGAGCGCGGTGATGCGATTTCCGATGGCCGACGGGAGGAAGCCTGATGGGTGACGAACGCGCGATAATCAGGAGCCTTCCCAGCGGAGTGCCCGGCCTCGATGCGGTTGTCGGCGGCGGACTGCCGGAATACTCATTCAATCTGGTTGCCGGCGGACCCGGGTCGGGGAAGACCACGCTGGCGCATCAGATCATGTTCGCGAATGCGACTGCCGACCGACCCGCGCTGTACTTCACCGTGCTCGGCGAGCCGACGCTCAAGATGCTGCGATATCAGCGGCAGTTCGCCTTCTTCGATCCCGAGTTGGCCGGATCCGCCATCCAGTTCATCAACCTGAGCGCGGAGGTCATGGAACGGGACCTGGACGAAGTCCTCCAGCGGATCGTCAGCGAGGTCGAGCGCGCCAAACCGGGAATCGTCGTCGTCGATTCCTTTCGAACCATTGCCGGACAGCAGGGCGCCGCGGCGCGCGCGGCGACGCTGGACCTCGATCAATTCGTTCAGCGTCTCGCCCTTCACCTGACGAGTTGGGAGGTCACGTCGTTCCTCCTCGGTGAATACGCCGAAGCGGAGCAGCGAAACCCGGTTTTCACCGTCGCCGACGGCATTCTCTGGCTCTCGCAGGCGACCGACAGGAATTCGGTCGTCCGCAAGCTTCAGGTGGTGAAGGCCCGCGGCCGCGCGCCAATGCCAGGGTTGCACACCTTCCGAATCACCGATGCCGGGCTCCAGATCTTTCCGCGCATCCCCGAGCAGACACGGAAACGAGCGCCTCAGAGGCGTGACCGACTCTCGACGGGTGTGCCTGGAATCGATGAGATGATGGGCGGCGGGGTCATTTCCGGAGACGCGGTGATGCTCACCGGACCCGCGGGCAGCGGCAAGTCGACGGTCGCCACGCAATTCATCGTGGCGGGATTGGCGGCGGGAGAGACCGGGGTCATCGCGGTCTTCGAGGAGTACCCCGAGGAGTACCTTGCCCGCGCCGATGCGCGAAACGCCGACGTCGGGAAGGCGATCAGGGACGGGAAGCTGGAGCTGATCTATCTCCGCCCGCTCGACCTCTCCGTCGACGAGGCCCTCGCGGCGATTCTCGAAGCGGTGGAACGGCTCGGGGCAAAGCGCGTCGTGATCGACTCGTTGTCGGGATTCGAGGTCGCGCTCGCACCGACGTTCCGCGAGGATTTCCGGGAGTCATTGTACCGCCTGGTTGGGAGCTTGACCGCAACCGGCGTCTCGGTATTCATGACGGCGGAAGTCGCCGAGGGATTCTCCGAGGCACGCTTCACGACCGAGAAGGTATCGTTCATCACCGACGAGATCATCGTGCAGCGCTACGTTGAGATCGAAGGCGAGCTGAGGCGAGTGATGGCGGTGATCAAAATGCGCGGAAGCGACCATAGTCACCAGTTCAGGACGTACGAGGTCACGCCGAGAGGAGTCGTCGTCGGCGACCCGCTGACGGAGTACGACGGCATCATCACCGGGGTGCCAACGTTGCGCGCGAAACCGGCACGCGCAAAGCGAAGCAGATAGGGCGAGTGAGTCACCGCAGACGATCCGGTACCGCGGACGCGGCCGAGCCTTCCATCCAGGAAGCGCTGCGACGTTCCGTGCAGCAGGCCCCGCTGCCCTTCGCCGTCACGCGCGGCGAGAAGCACGCGCTCGTCTACGCCAATGCCGCCTTCTGCAATCTGGCCGGCATCACCCCGGCCGACGCGCAGGGGGCGCGGGTCGCCGCCGCGTTCCCCGCCACTCAACGCCGGGCGCTGAGCGCCATTCTCGATCGGGCATTTGGCGACGGCGTCGAGATTCTCGATGAGCGCATCCCCGCGCCGGGCGAGAGCGCGAAAGATTGGCTCTGCAGCGTATGGCCCGTGATCGCCGACGACAGGCGGACGGAAGCACTTGGTATCGAGATTCGTGCATCCAGTCCGCAGGATGAGGCGCTCGAGCTGCAGCGACAGGTCGCCGAGCAGATGCTGCTCAGCGCACTGCGCGAGCGTGGCTTCGCCGAGGATGCCGAGGACGCGCGCCGCCGGGCGGCTTTCCTGGCGGAGGCAGGGCGCCTGTTTGCCGAATCGCTGGATCAGCACAGCACGCTCGTCGCGCTGACGAAGCTGGCGCTGCCGGCGTTAGGTGCCTGGTGCATCGTGGATGTTCTGGACGAAGGGACTTCGATTCATCGCCTGGGGATCTATCACCCCGATCCGGAAAAGCAGAAGCTCGCGCGCGAGCTGGAAGCGACATGGAGGCCGGAGCCGGACGATCCCTTTGGCGCGCCGGCGATGCTGCGTAGCCCCGGAAGTGTCGCCATCACCGACGACATCGAGGGCGCGCTCGCCGCGACGGCCCACAGTGCGGACAATCTGCGAATCCTGCGTCAGCTCGGGATCGCCTCGCTCCTGACCGTACCGCTCATCGCCCGCGGGCGCCTGCTCGGTGCAATCACCTTCGTCAGCGGTCACCGGGGGGGGCCCTATAGCCCGGAGGATGTGCGGCTAGCCGAAGACCTGGCGGCGCGAGGCGCCCTTGCCCTCGACAATGCCCAGATGCACGACCTCGCACTCGTCCTCAAGCGAAGCGCGGAAACGGCGAACCGCGCCAAGAGCGCATTCCTGGCCGCGATGAGCCATGAGCTGCGAACACCGCTCAACGCCATCGGCGGCTACATCGACCTGCTCGACATGGGACTCCGCGGGCCGGTGACCGAGGATCAGCACGCCGCGTTGGCTCGCGTGAGAACCAACCAGCAGCATCTGGCCCTTCTCATCACGGAAATCCTCAACTTCGCGCGGGTCGAAAGCGGCCGGATGGCCTACTCCGTGAAGGACATCGACGCGTGTGGAGCGCTCACCCACGCCCTCGAGCTGGTCGAGCCACTCATCGCGCAGCGAGGGCTCATCTTCGACGGCATTTCCGGCGACCGGAGTCTTGTCGCACGGGCCGATCCGGAAAAGGTGACGCAGATTCTGGTGAACCTGCTGTCGAACGCGATCAAGTTCACGCCAAAGGGCGGTCACATCGGCGCCGATTGTGAGGCGTCGGACGACACCGTCCTTCTGCACGTGCGTGATACCGGAATCGGCATCGCTCCGGAAAAGCTCGATGCCGTCTTCGAGCCGTTCGTTCAGTTGAAGGAAGGCCTGGCCGACCGGGCGGGCGGCGTCGGCCTGGGGTTGGCGATCAGCCGCGATCTCGCTCGCGCGATGAAGGGCGATCTCACCGTGGAGAGCACGGAGGGGCACGGGGCGCGCTTCACGCTGGTGCTCCCGCGGGCGAGTGGGAAAGGCGGAGCTTCGTAGGGGAGGCTGCGAACTGCGAACTGCGAACTGCGAACTGCGAATTGCGAACTGCGAACTGCGAACAAGCCACGCAGCCTTCGCAGTTCGCAGCTCGCAGTTCGCAGCTCGCCGTTTCGCAGTTCGCAACTCGCCGTTCAGTTATGTCGTTTGCTCCGGCGCACCAGACCGTGGCGGCCGCCGTGGTCCCCACCGACGCCACCCGAACCACGCCAGCACG